>JACKBL010000002.1:364272-728545 GCA_020634515.1 Ardenticatenales bacterium
GGCGCGCGCCTGGCGCTGTACCGGCGGGCGATTCGCGTGCCTGAAGATGTCTCCCTGGTGGGCTTCGACGATGAATCGTCGGCGGCCTACATGGTTCCCCCCTTGACCACGACGCGCCAGCCGGCGGCGGAAATGGGGGAGGCCGCCGCGCGGGCCATTCTTGCACTGATCAACGACAAAAAACCAGATCTGCCCGTCTTCCAGGCGGAGATGGTGGTGCGAGAGTCAGCGGTGCGCCGCCGCTAAGTAACCGCCCGAAAACAACTTCACACTTTTTACGGGCGGTTACTGACAAGCTGCCCGCACATTTCCGCTAATTTAATTGCGGGCAGCCACTAAGGGTTCGCGCAAACCTTCCCGGAAGCTCCGTGTCGGGCTAAAAGCATCTCAAAATGCATTGCATTTCGGTAACTACTAAGCCAGATTGGACCAATTTGCTCTGGTGAAAATCGCCATTGAACGCGTGAAATTGGTCCAATCTCCAGAGAGCGTTAGTAGTTACGCATTTCGCATGAAAACGGCTTCCGGGAAGCTGCCGACGAGTCGTTACCAGATAAGTCAGCCACCCGCCTTCCGGTTTGTTTTAGACGCGCTCAATGATCGTGGCGATGCCCATGCCGCCGCCGGCGCAGAGGGTGATCAGCGCCGTGTTCAGGTCGCGCCGCTCCAGTTCGTCCAGCGCCGTGCCCAGCAGGATCGCGCCGGTGGCCCCCAGGGGATGCCCCAGAGCAATAGCGCCGCCGTTGACGTTGATGCGTTCGGTGTTGTCCAGGCCCATCTCTTTCATAAATTTGAGGACGACGGCGGCGAAGGCTTCGTTGATTTCGATCAGGTCAATGTCGGAGAGGGACATGCCGGCATTCCTTAAAGCCTTGCGCGTCGCCGGAGCTGGACCCGTGAGCATAATCGTCGGTTCATCCCCTACCAGCGCCGCCGCCCGAATCCGCGCCCGCGGGCGCAATCCCAACGCCGCTCCCTTCGCCTTTGCCCCTACCAGCACCAGCGCCGCCCCATCCACAATCCCCGACGAATTCCCCGCCGTGTGTACGTGCTCAATGTGGTCGATCTGCGTGTACTTGCGCAGCGCAATGGCGTCAAAACGGGCCAACCCCATCCTCTCGAAAGCGGGACGCAGCATTGCCAGCCCCTCCCGCGTCGTCTCCGGGCGCATGTGTTCATCGTAATCCAGCAGCACATTCCCGGCATCGTCGCGCACGGGCACAATGGCGCGGAAATGCCCGTTTGCCCGCGCAAAAGCCGCCCGCTGTTGCGAATCAAAAGCGAAGTTGTCCACGTCGGCGCGGCTGAATCCCTCCAGCGAGGCGATCAAGTCGGCGCTGATGCCCTGCGGCACAAAGCCAATCGTCTCGCTCACGTTGGGGTCGTCCATGATCGCCCCGCCATCCGACCCCATGGGCAGCCGTGACATGGATTCCACGCCCCCCGCCACCACCAACTGCTCCCATCCAGAGCGCACCTTCATGGCCGCCAGGTTCACCGCTTCCAGGCCGGAAGCGCAAAAACGGTTGAGCTGCATCCCCGGCGTGTCCAGATTCCAGCCTGCGTACAGCGGCGCCGTGCGGGCAATGTCTCCCCCCTGCTCGCCAATGGGTGTTACGCAGCCCAAAACCACGTCGTCCACTTGCGACGTGTCCAACTGCTGCCGCTGCTGTAAGGCCTGAAAGAGGCCCGTGAGCAGGCGAATGGGCGTCACGTCGTGCAGCGCCCCGTTCGCTTTCCCCCGTCCACGCGGCGTCCGTACTGCGTCAAAAACATAAGCGTCAATCGTCATTTTCTTTTCCCTCGCAAGAAGCATCCGGCCTGTCGCCCTCTCGCTTTCAAACGCCGAGCGCGCGTCCGATTACTTCTTTCATGATTTCGTTTGTGCCGCCATAGATGCGTTGGGCGCGGCAGTCGCGGAAGGCGCGGGCAATGGGGTACTCTAGCATGTAGCCGTAGCCGCCGTGGAGTTGCAGGCATTGGTCGGTGACGCGCCACTGCATGTCGGTGGTCCAGTATTTGGCCATGGCGGCTTTTTCGGCGGTTAGTGTGCCGGCATTATGCGCCTCAATGCAATGATCAATGAACACGCGCCCGATCTCCACCTCCGTGTGCATTTCCGCCAGCGCGAAGCGGCTGTTTTGGAACTTGCCAATCGGTTGCCCAAAAGCGGTGCGCTCCTGGCAGTATTGTAGCGTCCACGCCAGCGCCGCCTCCGCCGAAGCCACCGCGGTAAGGGCAATCGTCAGGCGTTCGCGGGGCAGGCCCTGCATCAGGTAGTAGAAACCGTGACCCTCCTGACCCAGCAGATTTTCCCGCGGCACGCGCACGTTGTGGAAGAAAAGCTCGGCGGTGTCCTGGGCATGGATGCCAATTTTGTCCAGATTGCGCCCGCGCTCGAAGCCTTCCATGCCTCTTTCCACGACCAGCAGCGACACGCCGCGACTGCCGGCATTTACGTCCGTCTTCGCCACCACCACCACCAGGTCGCTGAGGATGCCATTGGAGATAAACGTCTTCTGCCCGTTTAGCACATAGTGGTCCCCCTGGCGCACCGCCGTCGTCTGCACGCCCGCCAGGTCGCTGCCCGTGTTCGGCTCCGTCATCGCCACCGCCCCGATCATCTCCCCCGCTGCCAGGCGCGGCAGCCAGCGCTGTTTCTGTTCCTCCGACCCGTGCCGGATGATGTACGGCGTGACCATGTCGGTGTGGATGGCAAAGCCCGGTCCGGTGGCATTCACGCGGGCCAGCTCCTCGATGATGATGGCGCTGTAACGGAAGTCGTTGACGCCCATGCCGGCATACGCCTCCGGCACATCCATGCACAAAAAGCCCAATTCGCCCGCCTGCCGCCACAATTCGCGGGGGACAATCCCCTCCGCCTCCCACTGCTCATGGTGCGGCGCAATTTCCCGTTCCACAAAGCGGCGCACGGCGTCCTGAAACATGCGGTGTTCACCGGTTAGAAGGTCTGGTTTCATGCGATCATGCTCCTTCACCATCCTGGAAGTTCGCGGCTCCCAGGAAGGTTTTTCGGGTATTGTACCCCGCAACCCCGCTGCGCCCTATGGAATTTGGTCACCAACCGTCGCCACTGGCGGCAAATCTGCCAACCACTGCGTCATCTCTTGCAAACTGATCAGGCGGCGGCGGTGTAAAATCGCCACACTTTCCGCCCCCAGTTGGTGCGCCTCCGCCAATCGCTCCTGTGCGTGGGCGATGCGCGCCAGGAAATACAGCGCCTTTGCCTCATATTCTTGTGCGGTCGCGTCGCGCGCCAGCGTCAGCGCCACCGACGCAAACGTCGCTGCCTGCTCCCATTGTTGTGTTCTCATGTGCAGTTCGCTCAACGTCAGCAGAATGTTGCTTTTTTGCCACCGGTTCCCCAGCAATTCCACCCTGGTGAGTGCCTCGCGGCCATACGCTTCCGCCGCCGCGTAATCGGCGCGGTTGGTGGCCACGGATGCCAGTTGCCCCAACAGATGACAGATGAGTTCCTGATGCCCTACCTCTCGCGCCAGAGCTAATCCCTCGCGCAAATAGGCATCTGCTTCCGTAAACGCCTGCTGCCTGACTGCCAGCGCGCCCAGATTAACGAGTAGGCTACTGATGCGCTCGCGGTGGCCGATTTCGCGGGCGATTTCCAACCCTTCCTCATAGCAGCTTTGCGCCTGGTGCGCCGCTCCGTGCTTGGCCATAATGGCCCCCAGGTTGAGCAAGAGCGTGGCGATCAGTTCCCGATATTGCAGCGCCCGCGCCAGTTGCAGCGACTCCGCATACGCTGCTTCCGCTTGATCAAACAGGCCGCGCCGTGCGGTTAGTACCTCAACAATGTGATTTTGAGGAGTTCGCATCCTCAGATGCGAACAGGCGGCATCTGAGGATGCCGCACTCCTCACCCCTCATTTTTAGGTTGTCGAGGTACTAGCGTCCCCAGGTTGCGCAGCAGGTCGGCGATCTGCTCCTGATTAGCGGCGGCGCGTGCCAGCGTCATTGCTTGATGGTAATGCGTTTCCGCGTCGGCGTAGGCGCTGCGTTTGGCGGCCACCATGCCCAATCCCTGCAAAAAGCGGCTTTCTTTTTGCGCGTCACTTAGTTGGCGTGCCAGGGCCACGCCCTCGCCCAATGTGCTTGCCGCTACGTCATATTGCCCCTGATTGATGGCCAGGTTGCCGGCAAGCAGGAGCAAGTCGCAGGCCAGCGACTTGCGCGATTTGGCGCGCGCCAGCGTCAGGGCTTCGCGGATGCAGGTTTCCGCTGTTTCGTAATCACCCATTTTCGCAGCAGTTTCGCCCAGGTTGCGCTGTAATTCCGCCCGCGCGCCATCATCGACGACGACGGCGAGGGCCTGTTCCAGGTATGTTCGGGCGGTGGTGTACGCGCCGTGGCGGTTGAGATAGGAGAAGATGGTGTTGACGCCGCTTACGAACAAGGCCATTGGGCGTGAGCGCGGGCGCTGTCCAGCGCAGCCAGGATGTTGCTGGCCTCACCATTCATGATGCTGGCGTCGTGTGCGTTGGCCTGTGCGTAGGGGATGAAATAAGCAGCCAGGCGTTTTTGCGCCGTGGCATCTATTTGCTGCAAACGGGCATAGTCGGCTACCGTCTGATGCAGACAGAAACGTCCTCCTCCGGTGTCTTCCAGGAGGCCAAAATCGATCAGCGTGGCAAAGGTGTTGTCGGTGGTATTGTTGACGGCGCAGGCTGCATTCCGGGACAACGGCATAAATGCTGGCGCGGCTTACGTGTTTGATTTCTGGGCCGGCTCCCTGTCTGGGACGACGCCACCTTGGTGCTGGAGCCGGGAAAGGGTTGAAGGCCACCGGCGCTTCCGCCTCCAGGCGCATCCTGGCTTGGGGGCGGAATCAGGCGCCAGTCGATTGCTTTTTCGTAACGACGAACGCTTTCTGGAGTTGGGACCAATTTCCCCAGAGAAAATTGGTCCCATCTGGCTTAGCCGTTACGCTTTTTCTACACGCACGCGCACGTTGCTGAAGGCGGCGTTGCCGGTGAGGGGGTCGATGGTGTGGTCGTCGGTGAGGTCGTTGATGGAAATGCCGGCATTCTCCCGCGCCACCGCCAGCAAAATCCCCGACCGATCATGCCCCCACCCATGCGGCAAACTGACCACCCCCGCCATCACCTCGTCGCTCACCGCCACCTGCGCCCGCACCTGCCCCACCCGCGAGCAAACCAGCGCCATATCCCCCGTTTGCAGCCCCCGCACCGCCGCGTCCTCCGGATGCAGCAGCAGCGTACACCGTTCTTTCCCCTTCACCAGTCGGTGGCTGTTGTGCATCCACGAGTTGTTGCTCCGCAACTGCCGCCGCCCGATCAAGGCCAGGTCAAAGGTGTGTTCCCTGCCGGCATTTCCGCCGAAGAAGTGCGCCGCCAGCCGCGCCATGTCCGCAACAAATAGCTCCGGAGCCAGTTCGATCCGGTGCGTGGGGGTGTAGAGTCGTGCCGGCATACACGACCGCAGCGCCCCTAAATCCACCCCATGCGGCTGCCGCTTCAACTTCGCCAGATTCAGCCCATCCGCCCGCCCCCGTCGCCCGCCCCACGACCCATACGGCCCATACCGCAGCCCCAGGTCCAGGATCGTCTCCGGTCGCCGCTGGAACACGTCCCCCTTGTCCCGGCGCGGCGGTTCGCCTTCCCCCGCCTCCAGATGCGCCCGCAGCGCCTGGAAAATCTGCCAGTCGTGCCGCATGTCCGGCTCCGGCGCAAACAGCGCGGGGGAATACTTGGCCGTGTTCTGCACCGCCAGCACGTGGAAAGCGAGATCGTAATGGGATGTTTCCAACCCCGTCGTCGGCGGCAAAATGATGTGCGCGTGCCGCGTGGTTTCGTTCACGTAAATGTCAATCGCCACCATGAAATCAAGCTGCGCCAGGGCGTCATCAAGCTGACGTCCATGGGGCGTGGAGAGAACGGGATTGCCGGCACTCGTCACCAACGCCCGAATCCGTTCCTCGCCCGGCGTCAAGATTTCCTCCGCCAGCGCAGCCACGGGCAGTTCCCCGCCGAATTCCGGCAGCCCGCGCACGCGGCTGCGCCAGCGCCCATAGCCGCCCGTGCGCCCCGTCGCGCCCACGATGCTCACCACGTCAATGGCCGGATGGGTGAACATGGCCCCGCCGGCGCGGTCAAAATTACCGCTGACGATGTTCAGCAGGTTGATCAGCCAGTGGCAAAGGCCGCCAAACGCCTGTGTGGATGTGCCGATGCGCCCATAGCAGACGGCGCGCGTGGCGGCGCAAAATTCCCGCGCCAGGCGACAAATGTCCGCCGCCGCCATGCCCACGGCATCCGCCACGCGCGCCGGCGTGAAGGCGGCCACCGCTTCTTGCGCCTGCGCCAGATGGTCGCTGTACGCCTGCCACCCATTGGTCCGCGCCAGGCCCTCGGCAAAGATAACGTGCAGCATGGCCGCCAGCAGCAGCGCGTCGCTGCCCGGCCGCGCGAAGAAATGTTCGTCGGCGCGCGCGGCGGTTTCGCTGCGGCGCGGGTCAATGACCACGATTTTGCCGCCGCGCTGTTGAATGCGCCGCAGGCGGTCGGCAATGCCCGCCGCCGTCATCATGCTGCCGTTGGAGACGAGGGGGTTCGCGCCCAGGATGAGCATGTAGTCGGTGCGATCCACGTCGGGGACGGGAACGAGGTATTGGTGGCCGAACATGAGGTAGGCGGCTAGATGGTGTGGCAGTTGGTCCACGGAGGTGGCGGAAAAACGGTTGCGCGTGCGCAGGGCGCGAATGAAAGGCGCGGCGTAGAGCAGCGTGCCCATGTTGTGTACGGAGGGATTGCCCTGATAGATGCCCACGGCGTTGCGCCCGTGCGCCGCCTGCACGGCGCGCAGGCGGGCGGCCACTTCCGCGAAGGCTTCCTCCCAGCCGATCCGCTGCCAGCCGGCGGCGGTGCGCCGCACGGGAAATTTGAGGCGGTCGGGATCGTGGTAGATGTCTTGCAGGGCCACGGCCTTGGGGCAGATGTGCCCGCGGCTGAACGGGTCCTCTTTGTCCCCTTCAATGGCGATGATTTGCCGGTCGCGCATGGAAATGCGCAGGCCGCACATCGCTTCGCACAGGTTGCAGGTGCGGAAGTGAACGTGGTCGGGCTGGGGCTTGCTCATGGGCCGTTCTCCTTCGTATAGTAAGACGAGTGGTGGGCAAAACGCGGATAAGGCCAATCCAGAAAAATATCGATCCAGAAAAGGCACGATTTTCGGGATTGGCTGGAGGCTTTTTCGGTACGGAATAGGATCCTTCAAATTCCGAAAAAGCCCAAAACATCTCTGTTAGCCCTTGCGGGGCTGATCTTGGCGAAGTCCCTGTGGCCTTCGGCGAGCACAGGCAGATAAAACAGGAATCCGCGCAGTCTGGCGATGCTGATTGTTCTCATCCATCCTGGGGCGTTCCGCGCAGGGGGAACGCTTCGGGACTGGCTTCGACGTTGACGGTGACTTCGCAGTTGGGCAGGGCGGTATCGTAATCGGCGCCGCCATCGAAGTAATCGTCCTCGCTGCCGCAGTTGGCGCTGTCATTTCCCGGACCACCGATGATCAGGTCGTCCCCGGCGCCACCCCAGAAGGTGTCATCACCGTCCAGCCCCGTGAGTTGGTCGTTGCCGTTTTCGCCCAGTATCTGGTCGCTGCCGGCATTTCCGCTGATCTGATCATCCCCCGTTCCCCCACAAATCACATCGTCCCCGTCCCCGCCCAGAATCGTATCATCCCCACCCCGCGCAAAAATCACGTCATTCCCCGCCGTGCCCACCAGTTGGTCCGCCCCCTCCGTGCCCAGAATCGTCGGCGTGAGACCGGCGCAGGCCGGCGCGACGATGGTCATGGCGATGCCGGCATTATTGCCCAAATCGGCATCCAACACGTCGCTGACAATCGTGGCCGTATTCGTGATCGTCCCATCCGTATCCGGTATCACGGAAATGTACAACGAGAAAGCGGTATTTGCCGCCAGTCCGGGGAAAAGGCAGGTGACGGCGTGCGCCTGGGGATCGTAACTGCATTCGGCGACGTTGCTGCCGGCATACGTCACATCTGGCGACAACCGATCCACAATCGCCACGTTGGGCGCGGGGCCGGGGCCACCGTTCGCCATTATCAGTTCATACGTCAGCGGCATGCCCGTTTGTGGCTGCGGCGTGTTCGCCTGCATCGTCAGGGACACGTCGGCCAGGCTGCCAAAGACGACGTAAGTTTCGCCCGCGTTGAACTTGTCGTGTGGGTCGGCGCGGAAAGCGCCAAAAATGAGGTCGGGGATGCCGTCGTTGGTCAGGTCGCCGTTGGCGACGCCAATGCCGAAGTAGTCGGCGGGATCAATGCCGTTGAAATAGAAGTTGGCAATGTCTCCCACATGGTAGTAGCCGGCGTCCAGCGGTCCGTAGACGATGAAGGCGCGCCCCGCTTCCATGCGCCCGTCGGGGTCGGAGGTGGTGGCGCCGATCATCAGGTCATCGTAGCCATCCAGGTTGAGGTCGCCGCTGCGCGCGCCCACGCCCAGGTGGTCTTCCTGGCCCAGGCCGCTGATGGTGATGTCCGCGTCGCTGTTTAGGTCCCAAGTGCCGGCAGAACGTGGCCCAAACAACACGTACAACTCCCCCGCATTCAGCACGCCGCTCCCCTCCGCCGCCCACGCGCCCACCAGCAAATCAAGGTGTCCGTCGTGGTTGATGTCCCCCGTGTCCACGCCATACCCGGAGAGATCGCCCCGCCGCTTTCCCTTAATGAGCAAGTCCGCTTGCGCCAGTTCCACCGTCATGCCCGCGCCAAACGGCCCGAAAACGACGTAAGTTTCGCCGGCATCCTCGCGCCCGTCCGGGTCCGCCTGCCGCGCGCCCACGGTCAAATCCTCGTAGCCGTCCCCGTTCACGTCCCCGCCGGCCACGCCCACGCCCGTTTCATCAAACGGATCAATGCCGTTGAAGGTCACGTCGCGGATGTCGTTCAATTCATAGACGCCCGGCGCGAATGGGCCAAAAATGATGTACGCCTCGCCCGCGTTTTCCCGTCCATCCGGGTCGGCGCGCCGCGCGCCAATCGTCAGGTCATTGATGCCGTCCGCGTTAAAATCCCCCACAGCCACGCCAATGCCCGAATGGTCGCCGGCATCAATCCCATGAATGGTCACGTCCGCGTCCGTACTCAGTTCCAGAGACCCTGCCGCCAGCGGACCAAACAAGATGTATGTCTCGCCGGCATCCTCGCGCCCGTCCGGGTCCGCCTGCCGCGCCCCAATCACCAGGTCGGGCAGCCCGTCCATGTTCAGGTCGCCTACGTCCTGCCGAATGCCGGAAAGGTCTACGGCATGAACGCCGTTGATGGTCAGGTTGCGCGCCTGGTCAATCTCGCGCACCACCACGGGGTTGGCGGCCGGTGGCGGCGCGGCCTGTGCGCTCCACCGCAGCGCCCACAAGCTAAGGCTCGTGAGCAGCAGGGTGAGGGTGGTTAGATTTAATAGCCGCCGGGTGCGGGCGGGGGAACAGGGGAGCAGGGGAGCGCGTTCATGGCTGTCAGCGGACAAGGCTTCCTCCGTTGGTTGGTGGGGTGATGATCCCAATTACACAAAGGCGCTGATGCCCGTCATTTCGCGCCCGACTATCAAGAGGTTGATTTCGTTGGTCCCTTCGTAGGTGTAGATGGCTTCCGCGTCGAGCATGAGGCGGGCGATGTGGTTTTCAATCAGGATGCCATTGCCGCCCAAGATTTCTCTGGCCAGGCTGGCGACGCGGCGTGCTTTGCCGGCATTATTGTACTTTCCGAGGGAGACCATGCCGTTGGTGGCCTGGCCGGCGGCCATCAATTGCGCCAGGCGGAAACAGAAGAGCTGCATTTGCGTCACGTCGGCGGCCATATCCACCAGTTTTTGCTGCACAAGCTGGAAGCCGGCAATGGGGCGGCCAAACTGTTCCCGCTCCCGCGCATAGGCCAGGGCATATTCCAGGCAGGCAGCGGCAATGCCCGCTGCTTCCCAGCAGATGGTGTAGCGGGTGTAGCTGAGGACGCGAGCCACGTCGCGGAAGCTGCGCGCGCCGGCCAGCCGATTGGCGGCGGGAATGCGCGCCTCCGTTAGTTCAATGTCCGCGTTGAGGACGGCGCGCTTGCCAATTTTGCCGCCGATGTTGCTGATGCGCACGCCCGGATTCGCCCCCGGCTCTTCGATGACGAACCCGCCCATCTGCCCCGCTTCGTCTTTGGCCCAAATGATGAGGTAGTCGGCGATGGCCGCGTTGCCGATCCACCGTTTTTGGCCGTTGAGGATGTAGCTGTCGCCATCGCGGCGGGCGGTGGTGAGGACGTTGGCGGCGTCGGAGCCGCGCGCCGGTTCGGTGAGGCCAAATGCGCCGATTTTGCGCAGGTCGGCCATGTCGGGCAGCCAGCGCGCTTTCTGCGCTTCGGAGCCGAGCATGCCGATGCTGCCCATGGCCAGGCCGGAGTGGACGCCGTAAAACGTGCCGATGGAGCCGTCGCCGCGCCCCAGTTCGTAGCGAACCAGTCCCGCGGCCAATGGGTCTAGCCCGGCGCAACCGTAGCCGCGCAGCATAGTGCCCATGATGGGCAGTTCGCGCAGGCCAAAGGCGATGTCGCGGGGGAATTCGGCGCGTTCCCAGTATGGGTTGATGTGGGGCAGCACCCGGTCGCTAACGTAGCGGCGCACAAGCTGGCGCAGGTGGCGCTGTTCGTCGTTGAGCAGGTCGTCCAGGCGGAGAAAGTCAAAGGGGGTGACGGCCATTGCAGAAGGAGACTAAACAATACGGTGCTGCTGTTCGGCGGCGGGCGCGTCGGTGAGGAGGTCGAGGGCGTGGGGGAGGACGGGGAGGAGGATGTCCAGGCTTTCTTTGACGGCTTTGGGGCTGCCGGGGAGGTTGATGATCAGGGTGTTGTGGGAAATGCCGGCAATTCCCCGTGACAACATCGCGTGCGCCGTAATCTTCAAGCTCTCCGCCCGCAGCGCCTCGGCAATGCCCGGTGCTTCCCGTTCAATGACGCGGCGGGTGGCTTCCGGCGTGACGTCACGCGGGGCAAAGCCCGTGCCGCCGGTGGTCAGGATCAGGTTGAGGCCGGCACGGCACCAGCGGCGCAGCGCGTCGCTGATGCTGTCCTGGTCGTCGGGGACGATGGCTGTTTCGCTGATGGTCCAGGGGGTGCGTTGGGCGAGAATGCCGGCAATCACCGGTCCACTACGATCCTCATATTCCCCCCGCGCGCCGCGATCGCTGACCGTCAAAATCCCCACCCGTCGTTCCGTGCTCATTTTTGCAGCATTCCACTGTGCTCAATCAAATCCAGCCATTCATCATTGAGGCCGCTATCCGTTACCCCATAAAAGACGCGCAGAGTGTCCCCATCGCGCAGCGCCAGGTCATACCAGACGTACTCATCCTTGCGCCGCGTGTTCAGGACCGCCATGTTTCGGTACCATTGAATCTTCGCGGGGTCTGGCTTGTGCGTTTCCGCCTGGATAATGGCGTAGTGCCACAGCTTGCGCGCCGAGGATTTGGTCACGTTCTTGATCAGGTTGTTGTTCCGCAGGTCGCGCACGGTGTGGTAGATGCTGTCTTTGCGCTGCTGGCTTTCCACAATTTCCACGCCGGTGCGCGGCGGAGCGATCTCGGTTGCGGGGGCGGTGCGCCCGGCGGCGGGGGGAGGAGGTGTTTCCGGGTGGGCGGTGGGTGTACGCTCGAGGGATTCGGCTTTTTCTGCCGGCATTTGCGGCAACCTGCCCAATCCTCTTTCCGCCAGCCGCACTATCTCATCCCGCACCGCCAGCGTTGTATCCGCTTCGTCGCGCACAAAAAACTTGTTTTCGTCCAGCGCGTAAGGCGTCTCTTCGCCGGCGCGTATCGTGATGCGTACCACGTGCCGCCCCTTGGACATCAATTCGTCCATGGACAGATCGGGTTCAGGGCTGAAGCGGCTGGAAACCTTTGTTTGTAGTCGCTCAATGGCCCGATGCACGTCATTGACGCCTACGGGCGCTTCCTTCGGATTGTCCGAGACGCCCACGTAAATGGTGCCGCCGTTGGTGTTCGCCATGGCGCAAATGTCCTGCAAAATACGATCCTGATGCCCGCCCCGCTGCAATAGGCTCGTATGGAATGCCTGTACAATGGAGGGGCCTTCCTCACGCGCCAACTGCACAAAATCCAGCGGTTCCGCCCGTCCGCGGAAGGGGCGTGTCAGCGAGAGGTCATTCCCCTTTAGCACGGCGGCCAGCGCCTCAAAGCTGACTGCGTCCAACAACACTTCCGTGATGCGTTCGCCCACGCCCAGCGATTTGGGCTGCTTGGGGTCGCGCACGAGGCGGTGGGCATCGGAGCCTTGGATGCAGCGCATGGGGCGCGGATACTCCGGTTTGGAACCATCGAAGAAGCGGCGCGTGGTGTAACGGCCTCGCTTTTCCAGGTCGGTGACTTCCAGCGTGTGTAAATGGGGGTCCTGCGTGTAGGCGATGCGCGTTTGGCCGCCGAAATCGAGGCCACGCATAGCCACGCCGTTGCCGGAATTGGCGTGCGCGGCGATGACGATGCCGCCGGCTTGATCGATGACGCGGTATGCGGTGAGAACGTCGCTGGTGGCTCCGGCGGTGGTTTTCCCTTTGCCCAATACCTGCGGGGACACGTTCAGGGTGAGCAGCAGGTGTTCCAGGAAGCTCATGGGCGTGTCCTGCGGAAAAATGCCCAGAATGTGGAAGCCAAACATGGCCGTGAACTCGAATCCCGGCAAGACCAGGATTTTGTTTAGCAGCCGACGATACTCTTCCAGCCGCCGTTTTTCGTCCGATTCAATGCGCCCCAGTTCTTCCAGCCATAACAATTGCTCAATTTCCTTGCGCATGGCCGTGAAGCCGGCCACGCTGTTGTGGTCGGTGAAGGCGATGATGTCCAGGCCGCGTAGTTCCGCCTGACGTAGAATGTCCAGATAGCTAATGTGAGGCTCTTGATAATCCTCGGAGCCTGGGGTGTGTAGATGTAAGTCAATGCGCCGCCATTGGCGGGCTGTATTTTTGGGTTTGGGCTTGTTTCGGCCCGATTTACTTGCCATTAGAGTGATGCCTGTGGTCGGTAATGTGTAGTGGTTTCATTTTCAACGATGCAACGCACCTACAAAATGCGTTTTTTGGGCGGCAAGCCGCCTGATGGATTGCGCGCGGAGGGTTAAAGTCGTGTTTTGAGGTCCGCGAGCAGTTCACGGAAGGGGAAGGGTTTTAGGAAGAAACGATCCGCGCCCGCTTGCAGCGCGGTTTCGGCGCGGCGGGCATCGCCGGAGGTGATGATGATGGGGATGTCTTTGCGTGTGGAGGTTTGTCCAGTACGAATTTCCTGCAACAATTCCAGGCCGGTGTCGTTGCCGGCAAGATGGTAATCAATCACGAAGGCGTCTACCTGGCCCGTGATGCAGGCCCGCGCGCTTTCCTTATTTGTCGCGCAGGTAACGGAGAAGCTATCCATTTCCAGCAATACGCGCAGTAATTGGATACTGCTAAGGTTGTCATCTACCAGAATAATATGCGGCATACTACTTGAAATTATCCGGGTTTGACGTATTTTGCCGTGGGTGGCGGTTCGGAGAAGTGGGTTTCGTTTGGAATAGGGCGCGCCCGGCTTATTTTTTGCCTTCTCCGAGGGAGGCGATGCCGCGTACCGCGCCGATGGTGGCGACGGCTACTTTGATGGCATCCTTGGTGTCAATTCGGGGCGGACCGCCGCCGTTTTCCTCGGCGGTGCGGATGAGAAGGTAGGTGGTCGCCAGGCCGATGAAGGCACCGGCAAGCGCACCAATAATGAGAAATTTCTGTTTCCAGTTATTATCCATCAGGTGTCCTGCGTGTGGTTAGGTGTCGTTGTTTGCTGTTCCGTTGGTGGTGTGGCTTTGGGTTGGACGAGGCGGGCGGCGGTGGTTGTCAGGCGGGTGATGGTGGCGTTGCCGGCAGTGACCGCTTGCGCGATGCGTGGGGCGAATTCGTTGACTTTGGCGTCAATCTGATGCAGGAAGCCATCCAATCGCCAGAAAAGGTGTTGCAGACGGCGCAGCGGGGCGTGACCCTGGCGGCGGGAGTAGAAAATGCCGGCAATAAACGCGATTGGTAGCAGCGGACAAAGCAGCGCCCACGGCAGCGCCATCAGGATGAAAATCGTATCCGCCAGCCCGGAGGCCAGTCCCCGCGCTCCTGCCGTGTCCGCGCCCGTGAAGCTCTGCGGCAAAACGGCGGCCCAGAAGAGCCAGCCCAGCAGGCCGAGGACGATCAACACGCCCAGTCCCAACGGGCCGTAGACAAAAAGCGCGTTAAAGCGGCGCAGCGCTTTCTCTCGATTGCGCTGCGCCTGGCTGGGTGCCCATTCTACGGGTGGCGTTTCTGGCAGTGTCTCCGTTGCTTCCATCTTGGTAATTATTTTACCACATCCTGGCGTGAAACGTAACGAATACGCTCTTTGTCGTCATGGGCAGGGAGCGCCGTCATCGCATTGGCAATAGTCGGCGCTGGTTCCCTGCCCTTCCCACATCAGATAGGTGACGGAGGTATGCCGGCATGTCCCGGTTCCCGCCACGTCGCGTGCCCATTCCAAACCAAGACCATTCAGTTTTTCTTCCTGCACGAGAAAGATGCGCAGGTGCGCCCCATCCTGCGCGCCCAGGCGAACCTGGCCGCCGCGGGCAATGTTCACGGCCAGCAGCGGCAAGGACATGAGGAACAGCCAGAACAGGATGAGGAGGAGGCAGCCGGTGCGGCGCAGCCACTGTTTCATAGGCGCTTTAGGCAGGCGGGTGATCAGGCGGGTTCCGTTTGGGGTTGCGTGGTGCGTAATGCCGGCACATACATCAACGTGGCATACTCCTTCACCATCCGCCGCATACTGAACTGGGGCGTATTTCCGCGAATTGCCTCGCGCATCATTTCTACCCAGCCGCGCGGGATGTCATCCCGATCTCGTTCATAGAAGAGGGGGACAACCTCCTCTTCTAGCAGTTCATAGATGGCATTTGCGTCCGCCCGGTCCTGGGCATCGGGGTTGTCGTGCCGCCCCCCGTCGATAGCCCAGCCATTGGCCCCATTGTATCCTTCGGCCCACCAGCCATCAAGGATGCTCAGGTTGGGCACGCCGTTGAGTGAGGCTTTCATGCCGCTGGTGCCGCTGGCTTCGCGGGGGAGGCGGGGCGTGTTCAACCAGACATCGACGCCCTGCGTGAGATAGCGCGCCATGTGCATGTCGTAATCTTCCAGAAATGCGACGCGCCCGCCCAACTGGTTGTTTTTCGCCAGATTGTAGATTTCCTGAATGAGCCGTTTGCCAGGATCGTCGGCGGGGTGAGCTTTGCCGGCAAAAACAATCTGCACGGGGCGGTGTGCGTCCAGCAGAATACGGCGCAGCCGCTCAATGTCCTTGAAGATCAGAGTGGCGCGTTTGTAGGTCGCAAAACGGCGAGCAAAGCCAATCGTCAGTGCGTAGGGGTCCAGGAGACGGCCGTTGACGAGTACTTGCAGGGGGTCGGCGGTTCCGGCTATCCACTGGGTGCGCAACCTTTCACGCAGGAAGTGGATCAACTTGCGCTTCATTTCCAGGTGGACGTCCCAGAGGTCTTGTGCCGGCAAATCCTTGATCCGCTCCCATACGGCCAGGTCATCCTGTCTATCCCGCCAATCCGGTCCCAGATACTTGTTGAACTGATCGCTCATCTCGCTGGAAATCCAGGTGGGCACATGGACGCCGTTGGTTACGGAAATGATGGGTACATCGCGCACCGATCTGTCCGGCCAGACCTCGTTCCACATCGCTCGCGATACGTCGCCATGCAGTTTGCTGACGCCATTCGCCATCCCCGCCATACGCAGAGCCAGCACCGTCATGTTGAAAGCGACGCCCCACGACTCCTGGTGTTCGCCCAGGCTGAGGAACTGCTCCCGATTCAGGCCCATTTCGTGCCAGAAATTGGCGAAATAATGCTCCACCATGTGGAACGGGAACGTGTCATGACCGGCGGGTACAGGGGTGTGCGTGGTGAAAATGGTTTGTTGCTTGACATCGGCGGCGGCGGCGGCGAAGCTCATACCCGCCTGCACTTTTTCGCGGATTAACTCCAACACCAGGAAGGCGGAATGTCCCTCGTTCATGTGCCATGCGCCGGGCTGGTAGCCGAGGGCGCGCAGCAGCCGCACGCCGCCAATGCCCAGCATGATCTCCTGGCGGATGCGCATTTCGTTGTCCCCGGAGTAGAGGCGCGCCGAGAGTTCACGCTCCCAGGGGTCGTTTTCATCCACGTCCGTATCCATCAAGTAGAGCGCGGTGCGGCCCGCTTCGATTTTCCAGGCCCGGGCAAAAACGTACCGATCGCCAATGGGGACGCTGATCATCAACGGGTGACCATCCGGATGGAGGACCGGGCGGATGGGGGCGATGTGCATGTCCAACTGCTGGTAGACCGCTTCCTGCCAGCCGTGCGCGGGAATACGTTGACGGAAATATCCCTGCGGATACATGAAGCCGACGCAGACGAGGGGCAGCCCCAGGTCACTGGCCTCTTTGGCGTGGTCGCCCGACAAAATGCCCAGGCCGCCGGAGTAGATGGGGAGGGAGTTGTGCAGGCCAAATTCGGCGGAGAAGTAAGCGATTGTCCTTTCTTTGAGTTCCGGGTAGGTGGTGTGGAACCAGCTATGACCGTTTGCCATTTCCTGGTCCAGGCGCATGAGTACCTGGTTGTAGCGGCGCGCAAAAACGGGATCGTTGGCGGCTGCTTCCAGGCGCTCCGGGCTGATTTCATGCAGCATTTGCACGGGATTGTGTTGGGTGCTGCGCCAGAGGGTCAGGTCTAGTCGTTTGAACAGATTGCGAGCTTCGGGGGTCCAACTCCACCAGAGGTTGTAGGCTAAGTCGGGCAAGCGCCGGAGTTTTGCCGGCATTTTTTCCTCAAGTAACGTCATCTCTCTTACCTTCATGTCGCCGCGCATCAGTGACATTTCGCGGCAAAAACATCATTCCTGGCGAATCTTGCTTCGCCAAAATAGTTGACATGTCAACAATTAACGCAGCGATTATATCACGCCCCGTCAACCGGACAACGACAGCCAATTGTCGCACGGCAACCAGACGTGTCTGATCACCACCGGCGAAAAAGACGGCAGATATGGAGACGGTGTAGGGAACGGACGATTTAACCGTCGACCTTCACCCGCCACGGCGGGCGGGTTGCCCGTGGGCGGGGATTCAGGGCGCAGTCAATTGCCAGGGCGGCGGATTGTTCCACGCACCAGTGGAAGGCTGCCGCCCCCATCAGGTTAACGTCCATCGCCGGCGACGGGTTGGTGGGGTTGATCACGTAAGGCGTGCCGTCGGCCAGGGCGAATTCGACCATGTTGATGTCATAGCCAAACGCGCGCGTGATCGTGCTGGCGTCCGCCCGAATGCGCGCCAGCAGGTCCGCGTCGAGGCCTGGCGTTTCGATCTGGTAGGTCTTTTTTTCCAGGGAGAATTCCAGCGGGAGGACATTGTCGCCGCCGATGACGAAGCAGTGGATGTGCTTTTCCGCCGGCACGATCTCCTGCAAAATCATCGTTAATGTATGGCTCTGGTCGTATCGGTCAATCAACTCATCCACGTTGTGCACGCGGTAGGAAATGCGTCGTCCGCCGGTGATCGCATCCTTGAAAATTGCCGGCACACCCACGTACCCAATCACCCCTTCCCAATCCAGCGGATAAGAGAGATTGCGGAAACTCTCCGGAACCGTATCCGCCTCCACCGTCTTGTTGGGTAAAATTAGCGTGCGCGGGATCTTCATCCCCAACTGCGCCACCAAACTCAACCCATAAAACTTGTCGTCAATGGACCACGTGTACGGGTCGTTTAGCACCACGCATCCTTGCATCGCCGCATACTTCACCACAGCCCGGTAAAAGGGAATTTCATGGGACATGCGGTCCACAATGACGTCATAGCCAAGCACATCATTTGTCTTGACGCCGCTTAGTTTCACCAACTCCGCCGTCACGCGACTGCTGCGACGGTTGACCTCCGCCATAATAGCGGACGGCCAACTCCACTCGCGCCCAATCAACAGACCAATGCGCTTCTGCGTCATCTCAACTCCTTCAAAGTAGTCATCAGTGGGTCGTGGCAAGAACAGTTGATGGTTAGAGGTTCGTAACGGGTAAGAGCAGCACGTTCTGCGTTCATCGTTTAACTATTCACCTCCACCTTCCCGGAAGCTGTTTTGATGTTAAGTCAGCCAAGATTGGTTCATTCTTGGAGAAAGAACCAATAAAATAAAAGGGGGAAGTTATTCTTTGATGGTCATCAACAACAAGACATTTTGGGCCTGAAATGCCACTTCCGGGAACGTTCGTTAGACTATGTACCCCGGAGGTTGAACAGTCACTATTGTTAACAGTTTGTTGTTGGCCAGGATTGTACCGAATTACCGCCCGCATACAAAACGGAAAAGCGATGTTTTGACGACGTCGCCTGGCTGTCGCCTGGATTTCCCTCTCCTGATGCGCAAATAAGATAGCCCGTGACTTATGACCATGTTATAATGCGCGGCGGTCTGACCGTGGTAACCGGTCGGCCTCTTTTCCACGCCTGTACAATTCGCGTCGCCGGTTCTCGACACCACCCATTTGGCTGCCCGTGAGTCAGTTCCCAATTTGCCTGCCGATTTGCCGGCACAGGACCACATCTCTGGCGTGGCTTATGGCTGCGTGGGGCAACGACGCTCATTCAACCAGCGGGCGTCAAGACGATTTTTTCATCCCGTCCGTGACCTGTTTTGCCCTCGTGCCCGGTGTATCCATCCAACTATGTAAAGGAGCTTCGAGTGAATCTACATGAATACCAGGCAAAGCGATTATTTGCCAAAGAAGGTGTACCTATTCCCAACGGCGATGTGGCCTCCACCCCGTCGCAGGCGCGCGCCGTTGCCCGCGATCTGGGCGGCAAAGTCGTGGTCAAAGCGCAGGTCTTGACGGGCGGGCGCGGCAAGGCGGGCGGCGTCAAACTGGCAAACACCCCGGACGAAGCCGAGGAACTGGCGCGACACATCCTGGGCATGAATATCAAGGGCCTGACCGTGCGCAAAGTGCTCATTGACGAGCAGTCCCCTGGCATTCAGCAAGAGATTTATCTGGCGGTGTTGATTGACCGCGCCAAAAAACTGCCCATGATGATGGCTTCCGCTGCCGGTGGCATGGACATCGAAGAAGTGGCGGAGACAACGCCGGAAAAGATTTTCCGCGTGCACATTAACCCCAACATCGGCCTGCGCCAGTATCAGACGACCTATCTGGCATCGGGCATGAACCTGCCGCAAAATCTGTGGTCGGATTTTCACAAGCTGGCGGCGGGTCTGTACGCGGCTTTTCTCAAGAATGACGCTTCACTGGCGGAGATCAACCCCCTGGTGATCACCGGCACGGGCAAGTTATTGGCGCTTGACGGCAAATTTTCCGTAGACGACAACGCGCTCTACCGCCATCCCGATCTGGAAGAGATGCGCGACGTGGATGAGGAGCCGGCGGCGGAGCGGGAAGCCCGCCTCAGCGGCGTCAACTACATCCAGCTCGACGGCGAGATTGGCTGCATGGTTAACGGCGCGGGGCTGGCGATGGCCACCATGGACATCATCAAGCTCTATGGCGGCGAACCCGCCAATTTCCTGGACATCGGCGGCGGGGCCAAGTCGGATCAGGTGGCGACGGCGCTGCGTATCATTCTTTCCGACTCGCGCGTCAAGGCGGTACTATTCAACGTCTTTGGCGGCATTGTGCGCGGCGATGAGGTGGCGCGCGGTATTATTGAGGCGCTGCGTCAGCTTGACACGAAAGTGCCCATGGTGGTCCGTTTGCTGGGCACGAATGCGGAAGAAGGACTGCGCATTTTGCAAGAGGCCGACATGGTGACGGCCACGACCTTATCCGAAGCGGCGCAAAAGGCTGTGAAACTGGCGCGAGGAGAGTAACGATGAGTATCTTAGTTGACAAGAACACGCGCCTGTTGGTGCAGGGTATTACCGGGCGGGAAGGCAGCTTCCATACGCAGCAGATGGTCGAGTATGGCACGAACGTGGTGGCGGGCGTGCGCGCGGGTAAGGGCGGCGAATGGATTCATGGCGTGCCCGTTTTTGATACGGTGCAGGAAGCGGTGGAGGCCACGGGGGCGAATGCGTCCGTGTTGTATGTGCCGGCACGTTTTGCCGCCGATGCTATTTATGAAGCAGCGGATGGCGGCATTAAGCTGATTGTGTGCATCACCGAACGCATTCCCGTTCTGGACATGGTCAAAATCACCTCCTACCTGGACGCCAAAGGCGTGCGCATGGTCGGTCCCAACTGCCCCGGTCTGATCACGCCGGGCGAAGCCAAAGTGGGCATCATTCCCGGCTCCATTGTCACGCCGGGGCCGATTGGCGTCGTCTCTCGCAGTGGCACACTCACCTACGAGGTCGTGTACGCCCTCACCAGCCGCGGCATCGGGCAGACCACCTGCGTGGGCATCGGCGGCGACCCGGTGAACGGAACTAGCTTCATCGACGTGCTGAAGATGTTTGAGGCGGACCCGGACACGGAGCAGGTGATTATGATCGGTGAGATTGGCGGCACGGATGAAGAGAAGGCGGCCAGGTACATCGCCCAACATATGACGAAACGGGTGACGGCGTTTATTGCCGGCAGAACGGCTCCTCCTGGACGGCGTATGGGGCACGCCGGCGCGATTGTGGAAGGCAAAAGCGGCACGGCGGAAGGCAAAATCGCTGCCCTGGAAGCCGCCGGCGTGCGCGTGGCTGCCAATCCTGACGAAATCGTGGGCATGATCGCCTGATCATTGCCCGCTTGTGGTGAGTGAACCTCAGAGGCGAAGGCGCGGTCCGTTCTCGCGGGCGCGCGCCTTCGCCTACAGGGCGGCAGCCGATGAACGCCTTACGCCGAACTGACGCAGGTTTTTGGGTCGTGCTGCTGCTGTGCGTGCTGGTGGCGTGGCCGTTTATCAGTCGCGCCGGGCTGCCGCAACAAACGGACGCCGAACTGCACATTTTCCGCCTGGCGGAGTTGAACCGGTTGGTGCGCGGTGGCGTCTGGTATCCCCGGTGGGCGCCAGACTTTTATTACGGCTACGGCTATCCCATTTTCAATTACTACGCCCCCCTGACCTATTACCTGGGACTGCTGCCGATGCTGGTTTTGGGCATGACGGCGGTGCAGGGGGTGAAGTTTGTATTTGTGTTGGGGATGGTGTTGGCCGGGGTGGGGGTGTATGGGTTTGTGCGCGACAATTGGGGGCGAAATGCCGGCATTCTCGCCGCCGCCCTCGTCCTCTTTGCCCCCTACCTGCAATTTGTAGACCCCCACGCCCGGGGCGACCTTGCCGAATCCTTCAGCTTTGGCCTGCTCCCCCTCGCTTTTTGGGCCTTTGATCGCCTACGCCGCTGCCCAGGCCCCGGTAATTGGCTGGCTGCTTCCCTGCTGACTGCCGGCATCATCCTGGCGCACAACCTCATGGCCCTCGTCTTCTTTGCCCTCCTCCTCGCCTGGTCCATCTGGTGGTTCATCCTCGGCGAGAAACCGCGGCGCGGCTGGTCGTTTGCCGCCCTCCTGCTGGGCGTGGGCGTGGCCGCCTTCTTCTGGCTGCCCGTGGCGCTGGAGCAAAGCGCCGTCAATTTGCGCTCCGTCATCGGCAGCGGCAGCCATTTCGACTTCCGCCACCACTTTCTCGACTGGCGCACCCTGTTGGGCGTGTCCCATCTCCTTGACTGGGGAGCCACGGAGCCGGATTTTGTCTTTAATCTGGGTCTGGGGCCGTGGCTGCTGGGTGCGGCGGGAATGGCGGCGCTGATGGCGCGGCGCGGTCAGGGACGGCGGCAGGCGGCGTTTTTTGCGTGGGCGGGGGCGGCGTTGCTGTTTTTGATGATGCCGGCATCCACCTTCCTCTGGGAAATTGTGCCCGGCCTGCCATTCCTGCAATTTCCGTGGCGGCTGCTCGGCGCGACCGCCATCATGCTGGCCGTCGTCGGCGGCGCGGGAGCCGGGGCCTGGCTGGGTGACGGCGGCGGCTGGCGCGGCTGGTTTTGGGCGGCGGCGCTGGCCCTCGTCATGCTGCCCGCCTTGCCGCTGACCGAAATCCCGCCCTGGCCTGCCGACTTTGGCCCCACGGACACGCGCCGCATTGCCGAAATTGAACTGGAAGGCCGCTGGCTGGGCACGACCTCTACGGCGGATTTTGTGCCGGCAACCGTAGACGTGATTCCGCTGCCCACGGAGCAGGTGGTCCGCGCCTTGTTGCGCGACGAGCCGGTGGACCGCGTTAATCGGGCCACGTTGCCTGCCGGCACAACCGTGACCGCCGCGGCCATCACGCCGCTGCATACCCGGTACACCGTGCGCGGCACGGAGCCGTTCGCCCTGCGCCTATACCAATTTGCCTTCCCCGGCTGGCGCGCCCAGGTGAATGGTCGGGATGCGACCACGGATGTGGGGCTGCCGGAGGGATTTTTGGTGGTCCCGCTGCCTGCCGGCAATTTGCAGGTGGACGTTTTCTTTGGCCCAACCCCCGCGCGCCGCGCCGCGAGCGGGGTCACGCTCCTATCCCTGGTCCTGACTCTTGCGGTCGCCGGCTACACTTCGTATAGCGAGAGGGGTAGGAGAAAGAACAGCGGGGTCTCATCCGCGTGGGGGGCGCTGCGCTCGTCTTTTTGGGGAATGTGGGCGATGGTTGTGGTTGCCGGCATTATCACCCTGGCGCACGTCGGGCTGATTTCTCCCCAGGGCTGGCTGCGCCTGGAATCCACCGACCTGCGCGCCCTCCCCGCGCAAACGGACGCGCGGATCGTCTACAACGACGAGATAGCCCTGATCGGCTTTGACGCGCCCCAGACTATGCAGCCGGGGCAGTCGTTACGTCTGACGCTGTATTGGCACGCGCTGACGGTTGTCCCCCAAAATTACCAGGTTTTTGTGCATTTGCTGGCTCCAGATGGGCAGGTGGCGACGCAGTCGGATAAGTTGAATCCGGGGGATTTTCCCACGGAGCGTTGGCCGCTGGACCGGTATGTGCGTGATGAACATGAGTTGGTTTTGCCGGAGGAAATGCCGGCAGGCAACTACCGTCTGGTCGTCGGCCTCTGGCTGCAAAACGAGGGCCGCCGCCTGCCCGTCAGCGATGCCGAAGGCCGACCGCTGGGCGACTTCGCCCTCCTGCGGATGTATGCTATTGTCACGGATCATCAGTGAGAAAGGACATTGCCACCTGACACTCTCTGCTAAAATGTTGACATTGACCCGCATCAGGGAAAACATCTCATGACAACGCAAAGATCGTTAGAAAAAATCACCCTTCTCGGCTACAAATCTATCCGCGAATTGCGGGATTTTCCCGTCAGGCCAGACTTGAATGTTCTCATTGGCGCGAACGGTTCTGGCAAAACCAACTTCATCCGCTTTTTTGAAATGTTGGGGCACATGTTGGACCCAAACAAAGGCCTGCAAAACTACGTGAGCGCGCGGGGGCGGGCGGACGCTTTCCTTTTTCGGGGCATGAAGGTGACGCCGGAACTAAGCGCGCGTCTGGTTTTTGGCCTCAATGAATACAAGTTCACCCTGCGTGCGGCGGATGATCGCTCACTGTTTTTCGCGCAAGAATCCGCGCCGTTCGCCGGACCATGGTATGGTCGGATTGAGAATGCTCAGGGCGGTGGTCATGTAGAAAGCAAGATTGCCCAGGCGAGACCACGCAGCGCCAGTGAACAATGGGTGGTGGACACGATTCAAGGATGGCGCGTTTATCACTTTCATGACACTTCCCCTTCCGCTCCCGTCATGGGCTTGCACAATATCGTTGACAATTTGGTGCTGCACGGCAATGCGGCGAATCTGGCTCCCTTTCTCTTGCGTATGAGCCAGCGCCACGCGGCGCAATACGCCCAGATTGAGGAAGTGGTCAGACAGGTCGTTCCATTCTTTGGCGCATTTGCTTTGCATGAAGGTTCCCCAGGACAGACGCAACTGCTCTGGAAGGATCGTTATTCTGATCTACTGTACTATCCGCATCAGCTTTCCGATGGGACCCTGCGCTTCATTTGTCTGGCGACGCTGCTGCTCCAACCTGAGCCGTTGTCTACGATTATTATTGACGAGCCAGAATTGGGACTTCATCCATTTGCGATTCAGTTGCTCGCCAGTCTGTTGCATGAGGCGTCCAGTCGGTCGCAGTTGATTGTTTCCACGCAATCATCTTTGCTGTTGGATGAGCTGTCGCCCGAACACGTTATCGTGGTGAACCATGAACAGGGCGAATCGACTTTCAACCGACCGGAAACGAAACAGCTACAGGAATGGCTGGCGGAATACACGTTGGGGCAGCTTTGGGAAAAGAATGAGTTGGGAGGAACGCCTTGAAGCCGTGGATCAGGCTTTATGCAATGGTGGAGGGGCAAACGGAACGGACGTTCGCGGAAGCCGTGCTGAAACCGCATCTGGTGGAATTCCAGCTAGAGATGCGGGCAATTCTGGTGACGACCAATCGCAAATTAGGCAGCCGTAGTGGCGTCTTGCGCTATGCGCACGTGCGTGCGGACCTTGAACGCCACATGCGCCAGGACAAGCACTCAGAGGCGTATTTCACGACCATGATCGACTATTATGGGCTATCCGCGGATTTTCCTGGTTGGGGCGAGTCTCGGCGTGAATCGACATCGGAAGGTCGCGTGGCGGTGCTGGAGCGCGCTTTGCGGGAGGATTTGGGCGACAGGCGGTTCATTCCCTATTTTCAGTTGCACGAATTTGAGGCGCTGCTTTATTGTGATTTATCTCAGTTGGCGCGCCGCATTAGCGGGAGCGAGGATGTCCTGGACTTGTTGGCGCGGGAGGTGCAAGGCGCATCGCCCGAAGAGGTCAATGAGGGGGACGCAACAGCGCCCAGCAAGCGGATCATTCGTTATGTGCCGCTGTATGAGAAGCTGAAAGTACGGGTAGGGTCTTCGGCTGCCGCCGCTATTGGTTTACCCGAACTGCGTGACAATTGTCCTCATTTTGATGCCTGGGTGAGTCGTCTGGAACGATTGTCATCCAGTTAAGTGCCCAGTGATGGGGCGGTTTTTTGAGTGAGTTTGCGATGCGCGTGATTAGCGGCAAGGCCAAAGGGCGGAAGTTGAAGATGGTGGGGGGCAGCACGACGCGCCCGATCACGGATCGGGTGAAGGAAAACCTGTTCAACATCTTGCAGGATGAGGTGACCGGGGGGCGGTGGTTGGACCTATTTGCCGGCACGGGGCAGGTGGGCATTGAGGCGCTTAGCCGGGGAGCCGCCGAAGTCGTCTTCGTGGACAGCGCCGTCCAGGCCATTCGCGTGCTGCGCGACAATCTGCGGAGTACAGAACTGACGGCGGGCGCGGTTGTGCGTAAGGGGGATGCTTTTTCGCTGCTGCGATCGGGCGCGGGTGGCCCATTTGACCTCATTTACGTGGCCCCACCGCAGTACCGCGAGATGTGGCTGCGCGCCCTGGAGATCATCGATGCGCAGCCGGCGCCGCTGGCGCGGGATGATGGCCTGGTCGTGGCGCAGATTCATCCGAAGGAGTTCCGCGAAGTGGCCTGGCGGCATTTGCGGCTGGAGGACCGGCGGCAATATGGGACGACGATGCTCTGCTTTTATCGTGTGGCGCACGCCGGCGTGGCCGACCCAGTCGCGGAAATCAATAACGACGGCAGCCTTTAGCCGCCACGCCGCCGATAGAACCACTTCTCTCCCTCGATGGCGATAAAGGCGAGCGTGCCCAGGGCGAGCGTGACGCCCAATTGTGCCCCCGTCAGCGGTGTGACGCGGAAGAAATCGTCCAGCGCGGGCACGTAAATTACGAGCAACTGTAGGGCCAGGGTCAAGACCGCCATGAGCAGCAGCACGGGGTTGCTGCGCCATCCAAGTGATACCAGCGAAGCGCGTGCGGAGCGGGAAGCCAGCGCCTGCCCGATTTGCAGAAAAGCGAGCGTGCTGAAGATCATCGTTTGCCAGGTGGTATCCGCCGGATTTTGGGGATCATACGTGAAGTAGCCCAACCCCAGGGCGATCAGACCAATGAGGATGCCCACCCAGGCTACGTGCAGTCCCATGCCGTCGCTGAAGATGCTGTCCCGTGGCGAGCGCGGCGGTCGCCGCATGACCCCTTTCTCCGCCGGTTCCACGCCCAAACCTAGCCCGAGCAGACCGTCGGTGAGCAGGTTCAGCCAGAGCAGTTGCAGGGGCAGCAACGCCACGGTGATGCCCAGCAAGGGCGCGAACAGCATGACGATGACTTTGCCGATGTTGCCGGCAATTGAGAACTTCACGAACTGGCGGATATTGTTGTAAATAACGCGCCCTTCTTCCACGGCGGCGACGATGGTGGCGAAATTGTCGTCCAGCAGCACCATTTCCGACGCTTCCTTCGATACATCCGTTCCCGTGATGCCCATGGCGATGCCAATATCCGCTTTTTTCAGTGCCGGGGAGTCGTTGATGCCGTCTCCCGTCATGGCGACTATTTGCCCTTTTTGTTGCAGCGATTCGACGATGCGCAGCTTGTGTTCCGGGGAAACGCGGGCGTAGACGGAGACTTCTTGCACGGTTTGGGAGAGTTCAGCGGCGGACATCTGACCGATTTGCACCCCTGTTTTGACGCGCCCGTTGTCGGAGATGCCCAGTTCGTAGGCAATGAAGCGGGCGGTCAGGGGATGGTCGCCGGTGATCATGATGGGGCGGATGCCGGCATCCCGGCAAGTTGCCACCGCCTGTTTGACTTCGGGACGGGGGGGATCAATCATGCCCACGAGACCAATAAAGGTCAAGTCGCTTTCAACAATCGCCGTCGCCTGGCCTGTGGGGGGCGTCGCCCACCAGCGCAGCGCCACACCCAACACGCGCATGCCTTTTTGCGCCATCTGGTCATTCGCCAGGGCGATGCGCTGCCGCCACGCTTCATCAAGTGGCTGTGTCTCCGTTCCCACCCAGACGGCGGCGCAGCTTTCCAACAGCCCGTCTACGGCTCCTTTTGTGAAGGCGAGATAAGGTTTTGCGATGGGGGTGAGGGGGGAGAGTGATGCCGGCATTTCCTCCGCAAACGGCCATTGATGCACCGTCGTCATCCGCTTGCGCTCCGAATCAAAGGGCAACTCCCCCACGCGCGGCAACAACGCCTGCGCCGCCTCTGGGCGCAGATTGGCCTGCGCCGCCGCCACCAACAGCGCCCCCTCCGTGGGGTCGCCAAGAGCCAGGTAGCGTCCCGTTTGTGGGTCGGGCTGCAGCGAGGCGTCATTGCACAACGCCCCCCCCATCAGGGCCAGGCTGATGGCCGGCGGCTGACCGTCCAGGGGCGTCGTGTCGGGCAATTGCAGCGCGGGCGCGGGATGCCCCGTACCCACCAACTGCAAACTGTGCCCGGCCACGTCAATCACCGTCACCGTCATTCGGTTTTCCGTCAGCGTGCCTGTTTTGTCGGAACAGATGGTTGTCACGGAGCCGAGGGTTTCCACGGCGGGCAGCTTGCGAATCAGGGCGCGTCGTCTGAGCATTCGTTGCGCGCCCAGTGCCAGCGTGATGGTGACAACGGCAGGCAAGCCTTCCGGTACGACGGCCACGGCCACGCTCACGGCGGTGAGGAACATCTCGCTCCAGGTTTCACCGCGCCAGACGCCAATGAGCATCACCAGTGCGGCGACGGCCACGCCGAAAATCGCCAGCGTCTTGCCGACCTGGTCTAGCCGCCGTTGCAGCAAGGTCTGGCTGTCCGTCACATCCTGGATGAGGGTGGCGATTTTGCCCAGTTCCGTGGACATGCCTGTCGCGGCGACGACGCCCGCGCCCCGTCCATAGGTGACGATGGTTCCCATGTAGGCCATGTTGCGACGGTCGCCCAGGGGAATTTCTGCTTTGTCCAGGGGCGCGGTATCCTTTTCCACGGGTTCCGATTCGCCCGTGAGCGCGGCTTCCTGGACCATGAGATTGACGCTGGTAGTGAGGCGGATGTCTGCCGGCAAAACGTTGCCCGCCTCCAACAAAATCACGTCACCCGGCACCAACTCGCGCGCCGATAATGTTTGTACGTTTCCGCCGCGCCGCGCCCGCACCATGGGCACGGCCAGTTTCTTTAGCGCGGCCATGGCCTGTTCCGCGCGATACTCTTGCACGAAGCCCAGCAGAGCGAACAGCACGACAATAGCCCCAATTGCCACGGTTTCCGTTGCTTTGCCCAGCAATCCGGAAATCACCGCCGCGGCGATCAGGATGAGCACCATGGTGCTGCTGATCTGTTCCCACAGAATGCGCAGCGGGTGCTTGCCGCCACGGGCCGCCAGTTCGTTCGCGCCGTAGCTGGCGCGACGGGCAGCGACCTCCTGGTCCGTGAGTCCGGTTTGTAGATTGGTACCTAATTCGGCCACAATGTCAGTGATGGATTGCTGATGCCAGTTCACAGTGTTCTTTATTTTTGCTAGGAGTGCCTGGGATGAAATGTGCCTTTCCTCCAGGGATAGGTCACACTTCAAGTAATTTTAATAGGGAGACGAGTCTGTTTTTAGCAAAATCGTGGTAAATAATCAACTGTCGTTCATGAAGAATAGATGAGGAAGGGGTGGGTCAGTTGATGTTGATGTCCACCGTACAACTTCCCTGTTCGTTGCCGGTGGCGTCTACGACGATGAGACGTACGCGGTATGCACCGGGGAGCCAGCCATTGAAGTTGCCGCTGCCCAGCAGCCCGGCGAAAACGGGTTGGGAGATGGTGCGTCCCAGCAGCGAGGCCCAGGTGTTGTCCGTTTGTGGTCCGTTGATTTCCAGTTTGTAGAAACTGAAGTTGGCGGCGGTAGCCGTGCCGCTGAAGGGAACGAGTCCGCTGATGGCGCTGCCGGCATTTGGCGCGCTCAGGTTCACGTTTTCGGGACAGTTGGCAACTGGCTCTGGTGTAGCCGCGGTTGTGTCGGGTGGGGCGGGCGTGCCGTCGTTGGTGTCGCTGGGGCGGGTGGCGACGGGATTGGAGGCGACGGTGGCCAATGCTTGCAAAGCATCTTCAGGTAGCGTGACGGTGGGGACGAGGGGCGGGGTGGGGGTGTTGACGGGGCGGGGCGTGCTGCGGACGGGGGTGGGGGAGGATAGAGGCAGGTGGAAGGGGTCGAGTGTAGGGGTGGGGGCGCGCAGCAGGTCGGCGGGGAGGGTGGGGGCGATTTCGGTGTTGACGTAGGCGACGCTGCCGGCAATTGCCAGCAGCACGACGACAAAAAACAAGGCGCTATTGCGCGCCCGCCGCCCTCGTTCTCGCTCCAGGTTGAACATGGCTTGTCGCAGTATTCGCCGTGCGCGCAGCAGTTCGCTGCCGTACCAGAACAGCCCCAGTCCGCACAAAATATAAATCCAGATGTCGTTCCGGATGAGAAAGACGTAGATTCTTTCCATCAAAATCTCTTCAGCATAGATTTGTATAGATACGCGAGGATTATACCTGACCGGGGGATGTCGGGGAGAGGGATAGAGGGAATCTCTGGGCGTTCTCTATGCAAGTGCGTATGAAACTGAGTGCAAGGTGGGTTGCCTACGTTTCAAGCGTGGCATTCGTGGGTTGCAATGGGTGGTTGGGGCAAGGGGCCAGTGTACGCACAGGACGCCTTGATCTCCGTCCCCCGTCCACGGTCACGCTGCGCGCCAGTGGTTCAGGACGCCCATGACAAGTTGGCGCAGGCGGGGGACGATTTGCAGCCCCACTTGCAGCACGTCGTCGTGTTGCAGGGTTGTGCCCGGCGTGGGGTCTGGGACGGCCATGTTTGTGATGGTGGAGATGCCCAGGACGCGCATGCCGGCATGTCGGGCGACCACCACTTCAGGTACAGTAGACATCCCGACGGCGTCCGCACCCACGGCGCGCAAGAAGCGCAGTTCCGCGGGTGTTTCGTAGCTGGGGCCGCCCACGAAGGCATAGACCCCCTCGCGCAGCGTCAGGTTCATCGCCACGGCGATTTGGTGCGCCAACTGGCGCAGTTCGAGGTCATACGCCTCCGTCATATCGGGAAAGCGTGGCCCGAACAGTTCGTCATTAGGGCCGCGCAGCGGGTTTTGCCCCGCCAATCCGGGTAGGTTTAGATGGTCTTTGATCAGCATCAGGTCGCCCGGCGTAAAGGATGCGTTGATCCCGCCCGCGGCATTGGTCACAATCAGCGTGCGCACGCCGAGCAGCTTCATCACCCGCATAGCCAGCGTGACCTGGCTTATGGGATAGCCTTCGTAGAAATGGGTGCGGCCTTGCAGAACCATGACGGATTGATCCGCCAGACGACCCAAAACGACCTGGCCTACGTGTCCGGAGACGGTGGAGACGGGCCAGTGGGGAATCTCGTCGTACGGGATGATGTCTGCGTTGCTTACTTCTTCCGCCAGGCTGCTCAGACCGGATCCGAGGATCAGTCCTACGGTGGGTTTGTGGCGGCTGGCGTGGCGTACTGCCGTCGCCGCGGCTTCATATTGCGCGCGACCGAATATCTCAGGCATGTTGTTCCTTCCGTTTGGGGCCTGTCCAAGAGTCAGGTTCGAGCGGTCTTCAAGACTGGTCAAGTGGTAACTAACTCAGCCCAGGAGAGGGTTAGCCGTTACCTCAAGTCTTGCGTTTATTCTTCTTCGTCTGTGTCGTTTTTGTCGATTTGGGCGTAGATTTGCGTGGTGGAGATATTGGCATGCCCGAGGAGCTGTTGCACGGTTTGCAGGTTGCTGCCGCTTTGCAGTTTGTGCGCGGCGAAGCTGTGGCGCAGCGTGTGTGGCGTAACGTTTTCGCTGAGGTTGGCTTCTTTGGCATAGGCTTTGATAATTAGCCACAGTCCTTGCCTTGTCAGTTGTTGTCCGCGATGGTTGAGGAAGAGGGCTTTTTCTTCGGCGCGTTTGCGCAGGTGGGGGCGGCCTTTTTCCAGATACTGGCGCAGGGTGTGGGTTGTGCCGGCATCAAATGGCAGGAATCTTGCCTCATCACCGTCTCTTCCCGGGCTGTGCAGGTGCATATCTTCCAGGTTGATGTCATCTACTGTCAACGACACCACTTCCGTCACGCGCATCCCGGTTGCGTATAGCAGCGCCAACAATGCCGAGTCGCGCAAATGTTTGGGTGTTTGTTCTTTGGTGGGGGCCTGCAATAGCTGCTCAATATCCGCATTGGAGAGCGTATTGGGCAGCCGCTTTTCCACTTTGGGCGAGTCAATTTGCTGCGTGGGATCCGACTCGGTCAGTTCACGGGCGTTCAGGTAGTGGAAAAAGGATTTGAGCGCGGCTACTTTGCGGGCGACGGTGGATGAGGCATAGTCACTGTCCTTCATGGAGGTCACGTAGTTGGCAACAATGGCGGACGTGACGGCATTCCAGGAAGCGATGGTACTGTAGTTGTTTGTCAGGAAACTGACGAACTGCCCCAGATCGTTTTTATATGCCGCGGTTGTGTTCTCGGAATAGCTGCGTTCTGTTTGCAGGAATTCCAGAAAGGCGGCCAGTTGCTCTTCCATGACCAATTCCTTGGTATTTGTGCCGGCACAACACATCTCTCTCGTGCGCTGCAACCAGTTACTTTTCTTCGTGTAGCCAAAAAAGGAAACGCCGCTGTGTACAGATTATGTCAGATAGCGCTCACAGGCATTATAACATTACTTTTCATAAGATCAACCTGAATGAACATAAATAAACCCGATCTTAACGCCAGGCCGCCGTGCGGTGGCGATTCCCGTTCCCGATTCTGGCAGTGCCGCGAAGATGCCGGCAACACGCGCGGTCATGTGCAAATGGCATCAAGGACTGACGATGAAATAAAGTATGGTGGAATACGCCGTTGTTTGTTATTATCGCCTGGTTTCCGTCGCGGAGGCAGCGCGACGATTGCCCGTTAGTGTTTCTAGCTGCCGCCGGCTATCGAGTGCCTGCTTTTTCTGGCGAGCTGGAAACTCGCCCACAAGGTGTTGAAAACGGTCACACGATGTGACGGTCACACGATGTGACGGTCACACGATGTGACGGTCACACGATGTGACGGTCACACGATGTGACGGTCACACCTGGTTCAAATCAGGATTTCGCGGATTATTGTGCTATCCGTGAACAGGAGACACTGCCGACATTACCAACCATTAACTACCAACTACCAACATCGACTTTCAAACGTCAACTTTTATTAAGCGAGTTTGAAACTCGCTTCACATGGTGTTCTTGAAGGAGACAAAATGGCTTCCACACAACCCGAACGAATTCTGATCGCCGGCGCCGCTGGCCGTGACTTCCATGATTTCAACACCGTTTTTCGTGATAACGCGCAATATCAGGTGGTTGCTTTCACGGCTACGCAAATCCCCAATATCGATGATCGTCGCTATCCCGCCGAACTTGCCGGCAATCTTTACCCCGATGGTGTCCCCATTTACGCCGAATCGCAGTTGGAGCAGTTGATCGCCGACCTGTCCGTGGACCAGGTGGTGTTTTCCTACTCCGACGTGTCGCATGAATATGTGATGCACCTGGCTTCGCGGGTGCTGGCGGCGGGGGCGGATTTCCGCCTGATGGGGCCGCGGCGCACCATGCTAAAATCCAGCAAGCCCGTCGTCTCCATTGGCGCGGTGCGCACCGGCTGCGGCAAGAGTCAGACCTCGCGCCACATCGTGCGCGCGCTGCAAGAGATGGGGTACGAGCGGGTGGTGGCGGTGCGCCACCCGATGCCGTACGGCAATCTGGCGGCGCAGGCGGTGCAGCGGTTTGCCACCTACGCGGACATGGATCATCACAACTGCACCATTGAGGAGCGGGAAGAGTACGAGCCATACGTGGTGATGGGGGCGGTGATTTACGCGGGGGTCGATTATGAGGCGATCTTGCGCCAGGCGGAGGCGGAAGCGGACATTGTCGTCTGGGATGGCGGCAACAATGACGTGCCTTTCTTCCAGTCGGACTACCATGTGGTGGTCACGGACCCGCATCGCCCGGGACACGAACTGCGTTACCATCCGGGCGAGGCGAACTTACGCATGGCGGACGCGGTGGTGATCAACAAGGTGGACACTGCCGATTACGATAATGTGATCACGGTGCAGCAGAATATCCGCCACGTGAACCCGACCGCGCCGATCGTGAAGGCGGCTTCGCCCATCTTCGTGGATGATCCGGATGCCATTCGGGGTAAGAAGGTGTTGGTGGTGGAGGATGGCCCGACGTTGACGCATGGAGAAATGGCGTATGGCGCGGGCGTGGTGGCGGCGCGCAGTTTTGACGCGGCGGAGATTATCGATCCCCGGCCTTATGCGGTGCGCTCCATTGCCGGCACTTACGCGAAATATCCATCTACGGGGGCGGTTTTGCCGGCAATGGGCTATGGCCACGAGCAAATGGCCGATCTGGCGGAAACCATCAACCGCACCCCCGCCGACCTCGTGATTATTGCCACGCCGATTGACCTGGGCCGCCTGATTGACATCAACCTGCCCAGCCAGCGCGTGCGCTACGAACTGCAATCCATCGGCCAGCCTGCCTTAACCGACCTGTTGCGCGCTAAATTTGGCCGTTAACATCTGCCTGGCGGTGTGACGCACATTTCGCCATGTGCGTCACGCTCCTTTTCTTATTCCTCACGCCCCGACTGCTGAATCAGCTTTGCCACTAGTGCCGTCCAGCCCGTTTGATGGCTGGCGCCGTGCCCGCCGCCCCCATCCCCGTGGAAGTATTCATAAAACAGAATCAGGTCGCGCCAGTGCGGATTGTCGCGCCAGATGGATTGCTCGCCAAAGACGGGGCGTGTCCCCGCTGCGTCCGCGCGGAAAATGTTGATCAACCGCCGCGAAAGCTCGGTCGCCACCTGGCCTAGCGTCATCTGGTTGGTTGATCCGGTAGGGAAGGCCACGGTGAGACTGTTCCCATAGAAGTGGTGATATTTTTGCAGCGCCTCAATGATTAAGAAGTTGATGGGAAACCAGACGGGACCGCGCCAGTTGGAGTTGCCGCCGAATACGCCGCTGCGTGACTCCGCGGGCTGGTAGCTGACGGAATAATCGTGCCCGTTGACGAAGAAGTCGTATGGGTGCTGTTCGTGGTATTTGGAGAGGGAGCGGATGCCATAGGGGGAGAGAAACTCTTCTTCGTCCAACATGCGGTGTAGCAGGCGCAGCAGGCGTTCGCGCGTGAGGAAGGAGGCCAGGCGGCGATGTCCGACTCCGTGGATGTCCATGCCGGCAATATGCCCACTCAAACGAGGCCGATTCTCCAAAAACCAATGCGTGCGCCGGTCGAAAACAGGCATGATGTCCAGCATCTCCTGCTCAATCACCTGCACGCCAATCAGCGGCAGCAGCCCCACCAGCGACCGCACCTTCAGCGGCACAACGCGCTCATCAGGCAAGTGCAGCACGTCATAAAAAAAGCCATCCTCCTCATCCCACAGGCTGACGTTGTCCTCCCGCCCGCCCGTCATGGCGTAAGCGATACGCAAAAAATGCTCGAAGAATTTCGTCGCCAGGTCCTGATAAACCGGCTCCTCTTTCGCCAGTTCCAGGGCGATGCGCATCATCTCCAGGCAGTAAAATCCCATCCAGGCCGTGCCATCCGACTGGTCAATGTGGCCGCCGGTGGGCAGTTGGGCGCTGCGATCAAAAACGCCGATGTTGTCCAGTCCGAGGAAGCCCCCCTGGAAAATGTTATTGTCATCCGCGTCTTTGCGGTTGGTCCACCAGGTAAAGTTCAGCAGCAGCTTGTGGAAAATCGCCTCCAAAAATTCCCGGTCGCGGCGGCCCGACTGTTTGGCGTCAATTTTGAACACGCGCCAGGCGGCCCAGGCGTGCACCGGCGGATTCACGTCGCCGAAAGCCCATTCATAGGCGGGAAGTTGGCCGTTGGGGTGCATGTACCATTCGCGGGTGAGCAAGATAAGCTGCCGCCGCGCAAAATCGGGGTCCAACAGCGTCAGGGGGACGGTATGAAAGGCCAGGTCCCAGGTGGCATACCAGGGGTATTCCCACTTGTCCGGCATGGAGATGATGTCGAAGTTGCTGAGGTGAATCCACTCGCTGTTGCGCCCGTGCCGGCGGGTGGTGGGCGGCGGTGGCGCGCCGGGATCGCCCGCCAACCATTGCTCCATGTCGTAGTAGTAAAGCTGTTTGGTCCACAATAGCCCGGCAAAGGCTTGCCGCTGGATCAGGCGTTCATCCGCGCACAAGTGCGATGGCTGCAGCGCCTCGTAAAACGCATCCGCCTCCGCCTGCCGCTGCGCGAAGATGGCCTCATAATGGGCGAAGGGGGCGGGCATTTCGTCCGCCGATTCTGCCAGGCGCAGGCGGAAGGTGATGGATTGTCCGGCGGCCAGTGAGCCGTGGTAGTAGGCGGCGGCTTTGGTGCCGACCTGATCTGGGTTGATGGCGCCGGGTTCGCCGTTGACGAGGTGGCGGTGGAAGGCGTCTTTGACGTAGGGGCCGGCATTGGGGGTGTGGAAGAGGCGCTCGTTGTTGGTGTCGTTTTCGGTGAAGAACAGGGCGGGTTGTTCGTCGGCGTGGAGGTAGTAGTTGCCGGCATTTCCATGCCGCAAGGCGATAGTGGAGACATTTTCGTGCCGCGAGACCTGTTGCAGTGAGGGTTTTGCCGGCACATCGCGCATCGGACCGTCGGGGTAACCCCAACGCCACGTATTGCGGAACCAGATAGTCGGCAGCAGGTAGTAGTTGGCCGCTTGCGGGGCGCGATTGGTGAGCGTGACGCGGATGAGGATGTCTTCCTGGTACGCCTTGGCGTACTCCACCAGCACGTCAAAATAGACGTCATCGGCGAAGATGCCCGTATCCAGCAGTTCATACTCCGCCTCGGCAAAGCCACGCCGCCGGTTTTCCGCAACCAGGTCCGCATAGGGGAAGGCGCGCTGCGGATACCGGTAGAGCATCTTCATGTAGCTGTGGGTGGGGGTGTTGTCCAGGTAGAAGTACTGCTCTTTCACGTCCTCGCCGTGGTTGCCTTCGGGTCCGGTGAGGCCAAAGAGACGCTCTTTGAGAATGGGGTCTTGCCCGTTCCAAAGGGCAATGGCGAAGCAGATGTACTGATTGCGGTCGCTAATGCCGGCAAGTCCATCTTCATTCCAGCGGTAGGCACGGCTGCGGGCGTGGTCGTGCGGAAAGTAGTCCCAGGCCGATCCGTCGGCGCTGTAATCCTCGCGCACGGTTCCCCAGGCGCGTTCACTGAGATAAGGCCCCCAGTTTTTCCAGTTTGCCTGGCGCGTGCGGTGGGCCTCCAGGCGAAGGTGCTCCTCGGTTCGTTTCATGGGTGGGGGGTTCCCTGTGCCGGCATCCGCCGGCGCGGGCGACGGACAAGGTCAGCCACCGGTCCCTATTTTGAGGCGGGACCATTCGCTCCAGGAGCCGACGTATAATTTGCCCGGTTCCATGCCGGCATATTCCTGCGCGACCAGATTCAGACAGGCAGTGACGCCGGAGCCACAATAGTAGACCGCTTCGGCGGGGGGGATTTCGCCGAGGAGTTGTTCCAGTTGCGCGCGGATTTGCGCTGCCGGCAAAAAGCGCCCGTTCGCGTCCAGGTTCTGGGCATAAGGATGGTTGACGGCTCCCGGAATGTGCCCGGCGACGGGGTCAATCGGCTCAATTTCGCCGCGATAGCGGGGTGGGTCGCGGGAATCGACGAGCAAGGCGGCGGTGGGCACGTCGTCCATTTCGATGAGCCAGTCGTGGTTGGTGGCCCCGATGAAGAGGGCGCGCGGGTGGGTTTCCACGCCGCCGCGCGTGGGATAGGCGGCGGCAACCCACGCCTGCCAGCCGCCGTTGAGGACGGCGACGGCGGTGTGCCCCATGTAGCGCAGCATCCACCAGAGACGGGCGGCGTATGCGCCGCCGACGTCATCATAAACAACGACTTGCTTCTCTTTGTTGATACCCAGGCGACAAAATAGCCGGGACATGGCGGCGGGGGAGGGGAGGGGGTGGCGTCCCTGGTCGGTGAAGGGGGGGCCGCAGAGGTCGTGGTCGAGGTGGGCGTAGGTGGCGGTGGGGATGTGGCCGGTTTCGTAGGCGCGGATGCCGGCATCGACATCTGCCAACGTATAGCGACAATCCACGATTATCCAGTCCGCGTCGCCCACGTGTGGCAGCAAATCAGCGGCATCAATTATCGAACGATACATAAACGCCTACTCCCAACCACCTACTATCCCCCATCCTTCACCACCGGATCAGGAAGTTGCCCAAACTCCGCCACCCAATACCACACGTTGGGTGCGCCAAAATCGGCCGTATACCCCACGCCCACGCTCACCGCCCGATTATTGAGGATAATGCGCCGATGTGGCGGGCTATTCACCCAAAACTCCACCACCCGGCGCGCCTCGTCGAAGCCCCACGCCGTCGTCTCGCCGCCGTAGTTGCCCTCATAACCGTACTGTTGCAACCGTTCAAACGGGCGGGAACCGTCAGAGCCGACATGCCCCGTGAACTCGTTGACGGCCATATCTTCCGTGTGTCGTTGCGCGGCCACGCTCATTTCGTAGACGTAGGAGAGCGGGGGCAGGCTGTGCAGGCGGCGCGCTTCGTTGATGTACCAGAGCAACTGCTCCGCCGGCGTGGCCGTTTCCGGTAGGGGGGCGGGGTCCAGTTGGATGGGTTCAAACGCCTCGTAGCTGCGTTCCGCGCTGAGCGAGACCACATTGGCTTGTGGCGCGTCCGCGTTGGTCTGTGGCGCGTCCGCGGGAGCCAGCGGCGCACCGGGATATTGCGCGCCGGGCAATGCCAGCAGGGGCAGGAAAATGGTGCGCCCCAGGTTCGTGTTAACGCGAATCCATTGCCCCACCTTTGTTTCGCCGTACTCATTGCGCGCCGTGAGCACCACGTAATGGTCTCCCCCGGTCCAAAAAACGTGATTCACGCTGCTGCCGTCGTAGACGCCCCCATCCCCCATGTCCCAGGCATACCCCGTGACGGTGTTATCGCCCGCCGCCTGGGCCGTGATGGCCTCGCCCATGTTGACCGTTTCCGGCAGATAAAGCTGCGCTTGCGGCGGTATGCCCACCGTCAGCGGCCAGACGAAGGAGGCGTGCCCGCCGCTGTCGTTTTGCACCGTCAGGCTGATGTTGTAGTTGCCGGCATCGGCATATTGGTGCGCCGGCTGGCGTTCGCCGCTGGTCTGGCCGTCGCCAAAATCCCATAGGAAGTGAAGCGGCGGCGTGCCACCGCTGAGGTTGGCGAAGCGGATGATCTGTCCGACGGCGGGGGTGGAGTCGTCTGGCGTGAAGGCGGCGGTGAGCGTGTCCACGACCTGGATGACGGTGGTGACGCGGGTGGCGGCGAGGGGGTTGGCGACGTGCAGTGTGATCTGGTATTCACCGGCGACGGGATAGACGACGAGGGGATCGTTTGCTTCCAGTTCGCGCTGGTCGCCCGTCTGCCACACCTGCACGAATGGTCCGGAGCCGTCGATTTTGGCGAGCAACTGCACCGGCTGACCGACGGCGGGCTGCAAGGGATTGACGATGATGCTGGCGGTGGGGGGGAGGCCGACCCAGTAGGTGGCGGTGGCGCTGAGGGTTTCTTTGCCGCGCTGCATGTTGACGGCGAAGCTGCGTTCAGGGGCGTTGACTTCGGCGGCCCCGACGCGGAATTGGAGGGACATGGTTTGCTGGCTGGCGTCTGGTTTGACGAGGGGCTGCCAGGTGATGTGGTTGGTGGTGAGGTCGAAGCTGGTGGATGCCGGCATGATCCCCACGTTGAGGTCGAGAAATGCCGGCAGCGGAATGTCGATCAACGGGACGGCCGGCTCCTGTCCCCGGTTCGTGACCACAAACGTCGCCGTCAACTGCTCCCCCGGACTGGTCACGGGCGGCGAGAGGAATAGCTCTAATTGTACCTCTCCCGGAATCTGCGCGTACCCCGTTACCTCCGGTACGGGCAGCTCCGCTGCGCGCGCCACACCACCGCCGCTGGCCAGGAAAGCCAGCAGGCTGAGAATGACCATTACCAGGGTGATTTGACGGAAGCGGCGCATATGGCTGGCAGTTTATCAGACTTGCCACGAGTATTCAAGCAACAAAACAGTGGCCTGATGGACGGGGGAGGGTTTTCATTGGGGCGATCCATTGATTTTCCCACAATGAAGATGCTTCGCGGCGGCTACCTGCCGCCTGATGGCTGCGATATTTCCTCATTGTGCCCTTTTCTATCCTGAGTTACTATTATAGCCCTTGTGGGCAATCTGGGTGCAAGGCAAAAATGTCGTTGACCGACCATGCCTTTGCGCCTCTCTCACGTCATCTTCATTCTTCAAGAGGCATTTTGCGCCCATGTCTTTGTCGTTCACGCACAAGCAAGCAGACCGCGGTTTTCTGGCCCGCATTTTGCGCCTGGGACTGAAGATTTCTGGGGTGCATAATGGGGATTTGCGGGTGGATACGTCGGTGTCCGTGCCGGCACAAAGCGTGGTCATCGGTGCGATCATTGCCCCGCGTGTTGAGGTGCGTGGTCTGGTGCGCGGCGACATTTTCGCGCGAGAGATCATCGTCCATGCCGGGGGCCAGGTGTGGGGCGACATTTATACGCGCGCTTGCCAGGTGTTTCTTGGCGGCCACGTGCGCGGTCGCCTGAATACGCTGGATGAGGCGGATTTTTCGCTGGCGGATATGCCGGCGATGTTTTTGGAAAGTGGAGATGGGGATGGTGAAATGCCGGCATCTCCATCTCCCCCCACCGCCATTCCTGAAGCCCCTTCTCCCCAACTAATCCTCATCCACCGCCTCGAAAACGAAGCCGCCACAGCCCTTGCCGGACGCGCCGAACTCGAGCAAGCCTTTGAGCAAAAACTGGCGCAAAAAGCAGGCGACGCTGTCGCCGAAGTGTTTACCCTCCGCCATGAATTACAGGCGACGCGGGCGGACCTGCAAACGACCCACCAGAGCCTGCAAGAAACCCGGCTAGACCTGGCTGCCCGCGAGTCGGAACTGGCCGCGGAAACGGGCTTGCGCACCCAATTGGAAGCCGATCTGTCGCGGAGCCAGGCGGAACACGCTGCCGCCGCCCAGGCCCTCAACGACCAGCAAGAAGCAACCGACCTGCTGCGCCAACAAAAGGCGGTCCTGGAATCTGACTGGCGACAAACGCTGGAGGAGCTGCGCCAGATGACGGAGCGGGCGCATAATCTGGAGAGCGCCATGCAGGCAAGTTTGCTCCACTCCGCGGAACAGGAAGAGGCGTTGCTCCGCTGGCAAGAACTGGCCGAAGTGACGGAATCACAGGCGGCGGAGCTTCAACACGCATTGCAGGCAGCCCAATTGGAACTCGAAAAGCAAACGACACTGGCAGCAACCCTGCGCGAAGAACGGGCGGAACTGCGTCGCCAGTTGACGCAAACGCGCGCGGAGCGGGATGCGTTGGCACAGGCGGAGGAAGCCCAGGCAGCCGCCGAGGCCGCCCTCGCGGAACTACAGCAGCTTTACGCGCGGGCGCAAGGGGAACGTGAACGGCTGCGCCTGGAACGGGATGAAATGCAGGGTCAATTGGCGCTGCAGGAGGAAACGTTCGCCACCTTGACGGATTTGCGCGCCAGTCAGAAGGACGTGACGCAGCGGTATGAGGCGCTTCGGGCGCAGCGAGATGACTTGGAAACTCAGTTAGAAACGCGCCAGGCGGAGTTGGCGCAGTTGCGGACCCGTTTGCAAGAAGCCGAGGCCGCGCGTGAGGAACTGGTTGCGGCGGCGGCGCGGGCGGCTGACTTGCAGGCCGCGTTGGCGCGTCAGGAAGATTTGGAGGCGGCGCTGGCCACGGCCACGACGCAGGCGAATGAGTCCGTCGATCTGCTAGTGTGGTACAAGGCGTCTCTACAGGTGACGCAGCAGGACCTGGCGGAAAGAGAACAGTCTCTGGCGCGGTCCCAGGCGAAAAATGCCGGGTTGCTCGCCCAGTTGGAAGAGCGCGCCCGGCTGGTGGATAAATGGAAAACCAATGTCAGTCGCCTCACGGAGCTTCTCTATGCCGCCGAGCGCCGCGCTAAGAAACTGGAAGCCGGGCTGGCTCAATACAAAGAGGCCGCCCAATTGGAATCAGACCGCCTTGCTGCCGAACTGCGTCAGTCGCAGGCGCAGCGGAATGCCAGCGAACAAGAAGCCAACGTGCTGCACCAATCCGTGGCCGCTCAGGGAGAGCGCTTGGCCTGGCTGCAAACGACCCTGGTGGAACGTGACCTCGCTTTAGAAAAATTGCAAGCCACTTTTGACGAGCAAAAACGCTCGCTATACTCCGTGCGCCAACTGGCAACTGCCCGTATCCGAGAGCTGGAGCAAGAACTTGCCCTTGCCCAACGACAACTCAAAGACCTCACGCAATGGCTGGAACGTAAGAAGACGGCCAACAAGCAGCAGCCAACTTCTAATAATTAGGAGGTTACTGCTAAGCCAGATTGGACCAATTTTCCCGGTTTTCTGGTGAAGATGGCCGTTGAGCGCATGAAATTGGTCCAATCTCCGGGAGGGGGTCGAGTTGCGATGATTTACCCGATCTCCCATTCGCCGACAAGGTGTTTTCGCGGGAGAAGCAGCAGCCTGCCACCTTCCAACTACCAACCGTCAACTTTCTCAAAGGAGACCCACACGCATGTCAGACATTGAATTTGCCGTGATCGGCGGCAGCGGACTTTACAACATGGCCGAGTTGACGGATGTCAGCGAGGAGCGCGTCACGACGCCATTTGGCGATCCTTCCGATGCCATCATCATTGGCCGCCTGCATGGGCGGCGCGTTGCCTTTCTCCCCCGTCATGGGCGTGGACACATCCTCAACCCCAGCGAGGTCCCCTATCGCGCCAACATCTACGCCCTCAAGAGCCTCGGCGTGAAATACATCGTTTCCGTCAGCGCCTGTGGTTCGTTGCGCGAAGATTACGCGCCGGGGCACATTGTTGTCCCGGACCAACTGTTTGATCACACCAAAGGATTGCGGGCGATGAGCTTCTTTGACGAGGGCCTGGTGGCGCACGTCAGCGTTGCTCACCCCTTCTCCCCCGAACTCAGCGCTATCCTCGCTGGTTCCGCGCGCGCCGTTGGCGGCGTTACACATGAAGGCGGCACATTCATCACCATCGAAGGGCCGCGCTTCTCCACCAAAGGCGAATCCCAACTGTACCGCCAATGGGGCATGAGCATTATTGGCATGACGACTAGCCCGGAAGCTTTTCTGGCGATGGAGGCGGAAATGGCCTACGCCTGCATGGCGCACGTCACCGATTACGACGTATGGCACGAGAGCGAACAACCCGTGACGGTGGAAATGGTTATCCGCACGCTGATCGGGAATACCCAGGTAGCCCAGGCGGCCATCAGCCACATGGTGCGCACCATGGACGAATGGGCGGCTCCGTTTGTCGCGCATTCCGCCCTGAAAGATGCGTTGATCACCGACCGCGCGCGCATCTCCGCCGCCGCGCGCCGGCGCCTGGCGCTGTTGGTAGACGACTACCTCCAGGCGGGATAGGCTCGCATTGTGGGCGTTTGGATAGGCGGTTAAATGCCGGCATTCCGGCCAACGACCGATCAAGTGCGCGGGAATGAGCGAATCGTGGCCGACGCCAATAACTTGCCAATTGGCAGGTTGAATATATCTTGGACGAGTGCAGAGTGAGGATGTGCTGGACCGGCTGTTTGTCGTGCAGCGGATAAGGCAGCGGTGGCTGCTGCTGCTGGCGGCGGCATTCGTGCTGCTGAATGGGTTGGCGCTCAGCCTGGCGTTGTCGGGGGCGGTACGCTGGCAGCATCTCTGGGGGCCGATGGTGTGGGCCGGGTTGGTGGCGATAGCGCACGGGGTGCTCAACCGATACAAGCCCACCCATGATGCCTTGTTGCTGCCCCTGGTGGGTTTGCTGACGGGGTGGGGGCTGGTGCTGCAAGACCGGTTGGCGGCCAATTTTCTGCCGCGACAGATATTGTGGTTGGCATTAGGGATGGCGGCCATGTTGGCGACGGCTGTTCTGCCGCGAAACCTGCGCTTCCTGCGTCGCTACCGTTACACCTGGCTCACGTTTGGGCTGCTGCTGCTGGCGGCGACGCTCTTGTTCGGCGTCAATCCGTCAGGTTTTGGCGCGACCCTGTGGTTAAAAATCCCATTGCTGGGGCGCGTGTTTTTTCAACCATCGGAGTTGATGAAACTGCTGCTGGTGATCTTTCTCGGCAGCTACTTCGCCGAGCGGGAGTCGCTGCTGCAGACGCGGCAGGGCTTGTTTGGGGCGCTGCCCTACCTGGCTCCCCTGCTATTGATGTGGGGGTTCTGCGTGGTGCTGCTGGTGTGGCAGCGGGACCTGGGCGCGGCCACGCTGTTCTTCCTCGTGTTTTTGCTACTGTTGTACCTGGCGTCGGCGGAGAAGCGTTATTTGTGGATTGGCTTGGGGTTGCTGGCGGTTGCCGGCATTTTTGCCTACTTCCTCTTTGATGTGGTTGCCTTGCGCGTGGATGCCTGGTGGAACCCCTGGCCGGACGCCGCCGGACGCGCCTTTCAGATCGTGCAATCACTCTACGCCCTGGCCGCCGGCGGTCTGACCGGCACAGGCGTGGGGCAGGGTTTTCCGGGGTACATTCCCGTAGTACATTCCGACTTCGCTTTTGCGGCCATCGGCGAGGAGTGGGGCCTCATCGGTAGCCTGGGGATAGTGGCCTGTTTCCTGTTGCTGGTGCATCGCGGCTTGCATATCGCCATGCAGGCGCGGCGTCCGTTTCACTTCTACCTGGCGACGGGGATTTCGCTGTTGTTTGCGGCGCAGTCGTTCTTGATCATGGCCGGCGTCGTCAAGTTGCTGCCCCTGACCGGGGTGACGCTGCCGTTTGTCAGTTACGGCGGCAGTTCGCTGTTGGTGAGCTTTGTGATGGTGGGGCTGCTTTTGTTCTTGTCGGCGGAGCGGGATCAACAGGGCTTGCGCGCCAGGGGTGTGACAAAGACGATGATGAGGCGCAAATGAAGGCGCAGCGGCAGCGGCTGCGCCGCTTGAATCTGGCGATTTTGCTGGCGTTTGTGGCCGTGGGCGTGTCGCTCGTTTACTGGGCGGGGGTGCGGGCGGGCGGCATCCTGGCGCGTGACGATAACCCGCGGTTGGTGGAGGCGGAGCTGCGTATCCAGCGTGGGGAGATTCTCGACAGCCAGGACCGGGTGTTGGCGCGGAGTGTGGCGGAGGGGGAGCGATTTCAGCGCGTCTATCCGCTGGCGGATATGGGTCCGGCGGTGGGCTATTATAGTTTGCGACATGGAATTGCCGGCATTGAACAAGGACTCGACCCCATTCTGCGCGGCGAAACCGGCGACTGGCGTACCCTGGCTTTACGAAACGTCTTGCACATGCCCCAGGTGGGGCAAGACGTGCGCCTGACGCTGGACGCCGATTGGCAGCAGGCCGCCGAGACGCTTCTGGGCGACCGCCGCGGCGCGGTACTCCTGTTTACGCTTTCCGACACCGCCATTCGCGCGCTGGTCAGTCATCCAACTTTCGACCCTAATCAACTTGATGAGCAGTTTGACGCGCTCATGGCGGATGAAGATGCGCCGCTGTTGAATCGGGCTACGCAGGGGCGGTACCAGCCCGGCCTGGCGCTGCAACCCTTCATCCTGGCCGGGGTGGTGGCTACGGACCGCCTGAGCCTGGACAACGCCGTTCCCGATGCGACCGTGCCCGTGCCCGTGTTGGACAGCATTCTTACCTGCGCGAACCAGCCGGAAGACGTCACACATCTGGCGGACGCGCTGCGGTATGGCTGTCCCGCACCCATGTTAACCGTGGAGAGTGTGCTGCAAGCCGCGGAATTGCAGCAGATTTTCGCCGATTTTGGGTTGACCACGGCCCCGGAACTGCCGTTGGTGACGGAAACGAGCGAGGCGACGCCACCTCAGGATATGCGTCTGGCTGTGTTGGGGCAGGAAAATCTGACGGTGACGCCGCTGCAACTGGGGATGGCCTGGATGGCGCTGGCGAATGGGGGTGTCTTGAGCCAGCCGCGTTTGGTGGCGGCGATTGCGGAGGGCGGGCCGCATGGGGCGTGGCAAACGTATACCAAACTGACGCCGCCGCGCGAGGTGGTTCCGAGCCGTGTGGCGGCGGCGATCCTGGCCGCCCTGCCGCGTCAGAAAGATACGATTGAGCATGTGGCGTTGGCTTTGTCTGGTCCGGGGGGCAGCACAAACGCCTGGTATTTAGGGTTGGCGCCCGCCAGCGACCCGCGGTTGGCGGTGGTGGTGATTATTGAGGGGAGCGATGATGTGGGCGCGGCGCAAGAGGTGGGGCGGGCGCTGCTGGCGGCGGCCTTTGGGCGATAAAACTGGACTGGAGCATTCTTTTAGGTAACGACTAACGCTCTCTGGAGATTGGTCCAATGGGGCTTAGCCGTTTCTTTTTAGAATGCTCCAGTCTGTTCTCATGTGTTTAGGCGCCGGTCGCCAGTTCTAGCAGTTTTTGAATGCGGGGGAGCATTTCGACGGGATTGGGGTGCAGCCCTTCTTGCACGAGCGCACTTTCGTATAGCTGTTCGATGGTCAGGTTGATGATGCCGGCATCTGGCTTCTCCGCGATCATACGGGCCAGATTCACGACGATGGGGTGCTGGCGGTTGACCTCCAGAATGCGTTTAGGCACTTCGTAATTCTGGTCGGTGAAGCGACGAATGCGCTCCATCTCCCGATCCCGCGCATCTTCCGGTGACACCAGGCGCACGGGACTATCCTTGAGCAGCCTGGAGGGACGCACCTCAATGATGCGGTCACCCAGCGTGGTGACGCAGCGGCCAATGAAGCGGTTGAAGTCCGCCTCAGCCAGTTCCGGCGTGTCCGTTTCTTCCGCTTCCGCGGCGGGCAGTTCAGGGAGTTCCAGGCCGGCGTCGTCGATGTTCTTCAGCTTCTTGCCCCGATATTCGGTGAGGACGGGAGCGAGGAAGGCGTCCAGCGGATCAACCCAGTAGAGCACCTCCAGGTTGCGAGCGCGGAAGGGGTCCAGGTGTGGACTATGCGCCACGGAGGTCAGGCTGTCTCCCATCACGTAGTAGATGTTCTCTTGCGCTTCCGGCAGCGCGTCTACGTAGGCGTCCAGGGAGGTGAGACTACTATTGGACGTGGAGGAGTGGAAGCGGAGGAAGGGGAGCAAATCCTCTTTGGCTTCGGGGTCAAGGGCCAATCCTTCTTTGAATACGCGCCCATAAGCCTGCCAGAATTTCGCGTATTTGTCGCTGTCTTTGTTTGCCATGTGGCGCAATTCGCGCAGGATACGGCTGCGCAGGGTCTTGCCCAGGTGGCGCATGAGACGATTGTTTTGTACGGTTTCGCGGCTGACGTTGAGCGGCAGGTCTTCGGAGTCTACGACGCCATCGACGAAGTCGAGCCATTTGGGCAGGAGGTCGGTACAGTATTCCTGGATGAGGACGTTGCGGGAGTAGAGTTTGACGCCGGGTTCCTTGCGTAGGGAGAAGATGCTGCGCTCGCGGTCGGCGGGGATGAAGAGGAGGGCGCGTACGTTTACGGGAGCATCGGCGCTGAGGTGGATGCTGGACAGCGGTGGGTTGAAATCGAGGGAGAATTGCTGATAGAAGTTGTCGTAATCTTCCTGTTGTACGTCGCTGGGGTTTTTACGCCAGAGGGATTCGCGCTGGTTGGCCTGTTCTTCGCCAACGTAGATGGGGTAGCTGACGAAGTCGGAATGTTTTTTGATGATTTGCTTGAGTTTCCAGGGGTCGGCGAAGTCGGCGGCGTCTGTTTTGAGGGAGATGTGGATTTCGGTGCCGCGGTCGTTTTTGGATGCCGGCATTACCTCAAACGCATCATCCCCTCGTGACACCCAGGCCGCCGCGCTGGCCTCCGGCTGATAGCTGCGCGAAACCACGCGCACTTCATCCGCTACCATAAAAACGGAATAGAAACCAACGCCAAACTGGCCGATCACATCACCGAGTTGCGTGGCATCTGTCCCGTTGCTCTTCATCTTCTGGAGGAACTCGCGCGCACCCGATTGGGCAATCGTACCCAGATTTTGCACCAGTTCTTCTGCCGTCATGCCGACGCCGGCGTCCTTGATGATGAGTTTTTTCGGTTCGCTCTCGCTGTCCGTCTCCAGGTGAATCGCCAGTTCCGCGCCCGCGTCGTGGACGTTTGCGTTGGTGAGCGTTTCAAAGTGCAACCGTGTGAGGGCGTCGGAGGCGTTGGAAATCAGCTCGCGCAAGAAGATTTCGCGATCCTGATACAGCGAATGCACGAGGATGTCCAGCAATTGCTTGATTTCCGCTTTGAAGTGATAGGTGCTGGTAGTGTTATCTGGTGTGGTCATTCTGCTTCCTCTTCAAAAATAGATTAGGGTCTGTCGGATCTCACGGGATTTTACGTGTGTCATGCTTCGCTTCCGCATGGCATACCCGCACCAAATCCGAAAGACCTATGATAATTAGGTGGGTAACTACTAGCCGGGTGCCCGAGCCTGTCGCCGGCAAGATGGCTTCGATAAGCTCAGCCCACGAGAGGGTTCGTTCCCGAGGCAGGCAATGGAGACAGGGAGACAGGCGTCGTCTCCCAGACTGCTCTAGTACGGCAATAATATAGCCTGATTTTGTTAGATGCGTGTAAGAGAATGTCGGTTCGCCGCCATCGGCATCCAAGACGCGCGGATGCACCATGCCGAACGGGACACGGCGCATCCGCGGAGACGTGATCGTGAGCAGGTAGGCTCGTCTACGGCTGGCTAATCATCTGGCTATAAGCCTGGCCTGTGTAGGAGTATTGGCCTTGTTGCATATTGGCGTAGGCTGCCTGGTTTGCCAGGCGGAACAACTGCGTGCTGTTGATGTTCTTGGGGACATCATTGTAGTTCACGTAGCCAAAGAAGTAGCGCGACCAGAAGAAGGAGATGAAGTCGTAGTTGTAGGTGCGCCCCAGGTCCACGATGCTCTGGATGAAGTGGATGTCCAGTGGTTGCCAGAAGCTATAAGGATCACGGGCGTAATATTCGCCCAGAGAGACTTTGCCCAAGGGTTGGGCGAGTTCCTGGGTCGTGGCTTTGTAGAGCCAGGTTTCGCCGATGACGAGACGTTTGCCGGCATTTATCGCTTGCTGCGACAGGTTGGCGGCGATTTCAAGCTGGTTGCCCTGGTCATTGGCCACCGGATAGATGTGCAGGTTGATGAAGTCCACGCTTGTTTCCTGGATATAGCGGTCAATATAGGTGCTATCTTCCCATGTGCCGTTGCCCGCGCCGTAGAGAATGCCGGCAGAACGATCCAAACTATTAAGCGTATCCTTGACGAAATTCACGAAGTCGTCCACATTCATGCGCACGCCGGTGAGGGCTACCTCGGTGGTGGGTTCGTGAGTGAGCGAGAGATAATCGGGGCGGATTTCGGAAGCGATCAGCAGGACCATGTCCTTACGCTGCTGGAAGTAGGCTTCCTTAGTGAGTCCCCGGTAATCGACAGAGACGTTGGAGAATTCCGTGCCGGCAAAAACAGGACTCGTCTCAATCAACACCTTGAAACCGCGCTGATGCGCTTCCCGCACCACCTGTTGATAAAATGATAGATACTTATCCGCGTCCGGGTAATCGGGAACCAGCAGCGGGTAGGAAATCTGCACGCCGACCCCTGTCAAACCCATTCCGCGCAAGCCGTCCAGGTATTCGCGCACAAGCTGCATGGAGCGCGGTTCCAACAACGCCGGACCCAGGTTGCCGGAAGCGGGCGTCAACTCCCCGGACCAGAACGTGCTGCTGACAGCGGGCGCTTGCGTCAAGACATTTTCTTCGAACGTGTCCAGATTTTGGTCCAGCGTCTCGTAAAGGGCATTGTAATCCGCCGGCACAGTATCGAAGGTTGGCGCCGGCGGCGACGTGGGCGTCGCGGCCACGTTGGTGGCTCCTGCCGTAGGCGCTGCCGGAGTTGGCTGTGCTGCCGCCTCCGTGGGAGCCGGCGCAGCCGCCGTGGGAGCGTCGGCGACGGCCGTCGCCGGCGCGGTAGTCGCTTCTGTCTGTTGTGGCGCTGTCGTTGCCGGTGGCTGTGACGTGGGGGTTGAGGTGATCTGCTGGCGCAGTCTCCCACGGCAGCCGGTAGCCAAAATCAGCACGACAAGAAGAAATGCTGTAAATCGTTTCATTTTATACTCCTTCAATATTGTAGGACGAATTTTTATTTCGCCTGAACGCGGAACGTGACAAGAATTCGTGAAACCTGTTCCGCTTGTCAACCAGGCCGTGCCCGACAAGGCGTGCGGCCATCGGCATTTGTTGTGGCATACGTATCTTCTCACTAAAGGGGGGGATTGTTGGTTGAGCCTGTCGGTTGAGCCTGTCGGTTGAGCCTGTCGGTTGAGCCTGTCGAAACCAACGGCCTTTGACAAGCTCAGGCTGCGTTTCCCCCGAGATATTGAGGATATACGGGCATACCCTCTCTGGCCTGGTGAATAAGCGATTGTTTTAACTGCCACAAACTGTCACTCAGAGAGACGTGATAGATGTGTGGATTGAGGATACGCTGCACGCCTGGGTCCAGGCGCTCCAGATCCGCCTGTCGCCGCTGGCGCATCACGTCAATGGGCGGTTGTGGGGAGACAACTCGCCCTTGATCATAAACGGTCTGCAACAACGGTTCGATCTCGGAGATGGCCGATTGTCGCAGGGCGCGGTACTTGGTGTGGTCGGTCGGATGGCGCAGGATGATGGGGTCCATGGTGCGCGGGTCTTCGTGATCCAGGGTGAGCAGGTCGGCGGTGGCCTGGCCACGTTCGTCGTAGATGCGCCAGACGCGCTTGTGGCCGGGATTGGGCGTTTTGGCGGGGGATTCGGAGATTTTGATTGCCGGCATCCACGCCCCATCCCCCTGCCGCAAAGCCACCAACTTATAAACGCCCCCCAGCGCCGGACTGCCCAACGACGTGATCAAATTCGTACCCACGCCAAAAGTCAGCCGTCGCAGCAGATTGTCCGCGTCAATGCCATAGCGCGGCGCTTCCATCTCAATTTGCGTCAGAATTTGCATGATGGTCAGTTCGTCTAGCTGGTTGGACAGCACAATAACGGTATCCGTAAAACCCGCCTGGTCCAGCATCCGGGCCGCCTGGATACTCAAGTACGCCAGGTCGCCAGAATCAAGGCGAATACCGATGGGACGATGCCCCTTGCTTTTGAGTTCCGTGAAGACGCGGATGGCGTTGGGGATGCCGCTGTGCAATGTGTCGATGGTGTCCACCAGCAGCAGGCAGTCGTCGGGGTACACGTCCGCATAGGCGCGGAACGCTTCCAGTTCGCCCGCGCCCATCGCCATGAAGACCTGCACCATGCTGTGCGCGTGCGTGCCTTTGGGCGGGAACCCCAGCACGTGGGAGACGCCGACGTTGGAGGTGAAGTGCGCGCCGCCGATCAGGGCCGCGCGCGCGCCTGCGTTGCCGCCTAGCCCCTGGGCGCGGCGGAGGCCGAACTCCAGGATGACCTGCCCGCGTCCGCTCTGACGAATGCGTGAGGCTTTGGTGGCGATCAGGGTTTGGTAGTTGAGATGGTTGAGCAGCGAGGTTTCCAGGATTTGGGCCAGGGCTAGTGGCCCTCGAATGATGGTGAGGGGGACGTTGGCGTGGACGACGCGCCCTTCGGGGATGGCGTCAATGGTAATGGCCCGGAAGTGGCCGTGCTGACTGAGATACTGGAGAAAGTCATCGGCGAAGAGTTGCCGACCGTTTTGGCCCGTTTGCCGGCGCAGGTAGTCGATGTCTTGCGGACGGAAATGGGCTGTTTCCATCCAGTCCAGCAGCCATTCCAGCCCGGCGTTGATGCAGTAACCTGCCTGGTGCACGCCGTAGTCGGGGTAGCTGCGGAAGAAATGGTCGAATTGGGCCGTGGTTTCGTGTAGGCCATAGCGGAAGTAGAGCTGGGCCATGGTGAGCTGGTATTCATCGGTGAAGAGAATGCCGGCAGTTGTGTCACGTTGAGATTGTTTCATCAAATTATCCTGCAAGATGCGTTGTTTGGGCACGGACAGGCAAACAAAAACCCGATGCGCCCGTATTCACATCGGTTACTCATGCGGCAGCGGCGGTTTTGTGTTGCCCCTTTGCAATTTGCCTCTATCATAGTGTTAAAGTGATGATATGTAAACACAAACACACAACAAAGGAGATGGATGATGAAGAAACTACTTGTTCTACTTGTCTTTGTGGCGCTGCTGGTTGCCTGTGGCGGCGGAACGGAAAGTCCAACAACCGGTGCGTCGGGAGCAACGGGGAGTGACGAGACCGGTCCGGCCGGCCCCGAAATCGACCCAGACACGGGCCTGGTGATCAATCCTGATCTGCAATATGCGCAGAGTGGGGAGGAGTTCATCGTTGATGGTACGGCTATCAGCCTAAATCTAACGCCGGTCACGTCGCCCGAGTATCTCATATTGCCCGAAGGCGGCACATTGCGGTATCGTATTTTAGGGCAGGCACTGGCCGATACGTTTTACGAGGATGGCAGCGCCGTTCCTATTTCCGCATTCCAAAATGGTATCCACGTGCGTGCCACGGTCAAGTTTGACGCCGACGTTTTGCCGGGTGGTCGCTACGTGTCCACGAACATAACTATCTTGCAGGACAATTAAGGCGCTTCTGTTCCCCGGTGTGGGTTAGATGCGCTGAAGTTTTCGGTGAGAAGAAGCCCGAAGTTCATGCTGCATGAACCTCTGGGGCTGACGAATTCAAGGAGCGGTCGGAGTACAACGCCATCTCTCACGGTTTCCGCTCCTGGATGGACCTTTTCTCTGTCAGCAAAGGTGCGGCGCGCTTTTCTCGATGTGACTTGTGGTATCGTCTGAAGCGCGAGTGCGTCGCACCTGGACCTTTCCCTGACTGACTCTTCCCCATTTCCCGACACGCTATCGACGGCGCGCGCGCATGATAGAAGCGGCGATGCCGGCAATAATCAACCCCGCCCCCCCTAGCAACAGCCAGGGTGGACTGCCGCTGTCATTTGCCGGCATTTCCAGGGGCGCGACCGTAGCTGTAGGAGCCGCCGTCGTTGCCGGGGCGATGACGGTGGGCGTGACCGTGGCCTCCGGCGTGAGCGAGGCGGCGGTGGTTGGGGATGAAGTAGTGGTGGGGAGAGGGGCGGCAATGCCGGCATCCGCGGCAATGCCGGCATCCGCGGCAATGCCGGCATCCGCGGCGGGCGGCGGCGTGGTTGGCGTGGCTGACGGCGGCGCGCTCGTCGCCGTCGGCGTCGGCGTCGGCACCGGGGGGCAGGTGGGATCAGGCGTAGGGTTCCACACCGGGCCGGGCGTCGGTGTGCCGCCATCCAGCGGCGGCGCGCTGACCGGCGGCACGTAGGCGATATTCCCCTGCACGGCCACGGCGGCGTCCGCTACCCAGCCGATGCGGTCGCCAGGGAGGGTGATCTGCCACCAGGGGGCGTTGGTGGCACGCCCCGTAATCGACTGCACCTGGAGATAAACGAGCGTGCCCACAATCTCGTAATCCTGCCCCGGCCCCTGGCGCACATTCACGGTGGATAGGGCTTGCACGGTGGGGAGGTCGCATGGGGCGGCGGTGGGCAGGTAGCCGCCTTCGGGCGTAGCGGCCAGATCGACCGGGGTGGCGGTGGCTTGCGGGGTTGTTTCCGTGGCCGCGGTGGTTGGTTCAGGGGTGCTTTCGCCGCCGGGCGGTCCGGGGGGCGCGGGTGGGTTGGTGGCTGTGGCCTCTGGTTCAGGGGTGCGCGTGGGAATGGTCTGGTAGGTGTTGCCGGCATATGCCGGCACGATTCCCCCAATCGCCCAACCCGCCAGCAGCGCCAAAATCATCAATCGCTTCTTCATACGGCTCTCGTCCTTGTTACCTGTGCAAAATCCTGTTATTTTCATTCATGGCAGTGCGCCCCGTTCGTGGGGAACTCATTTGGTCACTATTCCGCCTCAGAGGTACTGGAGATTGGACCAATTTCACCAGAGTAAATTGATCCAATCTGGCTTAGGACTGACGATGCAATTCCCGTTGTAACTATTCACGTCTCCGAGAGATTGGACCAATTTTGTAGACATCAATAAGATTCAACCAGAGCAAATTGGTCCAATCTGGGCAGATGACCTGTATAGTCACTTCCCGTTTTACTTCATCGTCCGTCCTTAGCCGTTACCTTCGCGAAAGGGGGTCGTGAATAGTTGCCTCATCTGAAAATCACTGTAAAAGTCATGTCACTGTTTAAGCGGGCCGTGAAGGAAATGGTCTGGTCCTGGACGTTTCCGCTGTTGGGGATGATCGTGAGCGGCTGCGTATTTGCCGGCAGCGTCACCCGCACCTGCACGTCCTGAGGGCGCGTGCCCGGTTGCTTAATCCAGCGCAGTTGATAGCGCCGCGTCTCATCCGCCGCCATTGTCGTCACCACCGGCAGCGCATACGCATACGTCTGCTCCGCCGATTCGCCACGTCGCAGCAGCAGAAAATTAGCGAACGTTGTCAGCCCACTGGGGTCTGCTATTGACTGCACCTGACCCGCCCACGGCTGCCCGGACACAAAATAGCCAGCCGCCACCGGCGCCGACGTGCCCGCCAGTAGTGTGGCCCCCGTTGGGGCATACACCCGCGCATAATCCCAATAACAATCATTACGCAGCCGGTCATAGGTGATGTCCGCCGTATAAACGGTCTGGTGAATACAATCGGCCTCGCTGCCATTCCCCTTGTGCCGGTAGCGCACCGTCAGGGTCGCGCTGCCACCGCCAGCCGCGTCAAGCAGAACCTCGTAGACCATTTCGCTGTCTACCAGCGCATTCGCCTTGTTAAAACCCACGTTGGTGTCCGCAACCAGCAGTAGATCGCCATCCGGGTTGGTGGGCAGGCGGCCATCCCACCCCATTTCTGCCAGCGCGGACGCGGCGGCGGCATCGCGCACGAATATCAGCAAGTGCTTGGTGGCAATGGCCTCCATCATGGTGCGCGCCAGCCGCACGAAATCAAGCTCGCCCGGATTTTGCAGCACTTTTGCCTGCATCGCCGCCGCCAGCGGCCCCATAAATGACTTGCGCGACCGCATCCATGCGCCCAGGTCCTCGTCCGCCGCGGTTGGCTGCCATGCCTGCTTGATCCATTCCAGCACGTTTTCGTTGCTCACGGTGGCGTCCAGTTCCGGCAGCGTCACCGGACCAATCGCTCCCAGCAGCATTTGTAGAAACCGTTGATCCGTGGCGACGATGCCGTCCAGGGGCACGCCCTGGCCGTAGGTGTACAGGTCCATCATGGCCGTGGCCGATGTAGGGAAATCGGGCCAGAAGTTGGCGTCGCGGAATAGGAACAGATCGGAGGCCATAAACTGGTGCAGCGGTTCCGGGGGCCAGTCATACGGCTTGTGCGCCCAGTCATCCACCACGTTGGCGTCGTCGAATTGGAGACCGTCGATCCGTCCATCTTGCAGCGTGAGCAGTCCCACGCCGCTGATGAAGCCGCCGGTGGGGCGCAGTTCGTCTTCGTTTTGGGCCACGATCAGGTAGCGGCGCGGACCATCGCCGCCCAGCAGCGCGGGCGCGCTCTGCGCCAGTCTCAGGCCGTCCCGGGCGATGGGCAGCCATTCGTCCAGCAGGGGGAGATACTGGCGCAACTGCCAGGGGAGCGCGTCCCGGTTCTCAATTTGGGCGTAGGCGGTGGCGACGCGGTCCAGTTCGGCGGTGGCCTGCCCCAGGTCAGGGCCGGCCTGCGCCAGCAAGGTTGGCAGGGCGGCCAGCAGGTCGTTGCCACTGTTGCCGTTGCGCAACAGGTTCAGCCCGGGCTTGAGGCCGCGGAAGGCGTAGGCGGCGGCGGCGGTGGCCGCGTCTGCCATCTCCAGCAAATGGGGCGCAGCCACGAGCGTGGGACCGAGCCGGGGAACCCATCCCAGATGGGGCATGAGGGGGTGGAAGATGCGCGTTTCCCGTGTGAGGATAACGACATCGGCGCGTGCGCCCATGACCAATGCCTCTGCCGCGTTGGGGTCAAGGTTTGTCAATCCCGCTGCCAGGAGCGTGGTGGCTTCCTGCTGGCGTGTTTGCAGAGATACGGCGGCGCGGTAGATGCGCCACCCCTTAAGGCCGAGCCAGGCAAGGAGCAGCAGAAGTCCGGCCAGGGTGAGCAGGAGGGGTAGTCGGGAGCGTCTGGGGGAGGAGGGACGGTCAGCGTTGGGCATGGTTTTCGCAGGTCAGCGGGGGCGCGGTGGTCAGATTGATGGCGCAGGTGGGATGTTCCGCTTGCTGCCACAGGGCTGGCAGATCATCGCGCTCCAGATGGGTCAGGTCAGGGTGCTGGTGGCTCAGGTGGCGGCGATACCAATCAAAGGCGTACAGGTTTGCGTCTATCAGGATCAGGTCGGGGCGCAGGCCTTCGATGGTTTGAAAATACCACAATGTAAAGATCGTTTCGTCGCCTGGAGTGAGTAGGATGCCGGCAGGCGGCGCGGCTATGAGCGCCGCTTGTGCGCGGGCGCGAAGCATCTCATCCTCGCGCAGGTTGACGCGGCCAAAGTTTAGCGCAAGCAAGGTGATAGGCAAAATCAGGAGAATGGGTTGCCCGCGTCTGGGCAAAAATGTTAACGAAATGTTCAGCAGCATCAGGCCGGGGAGGAAGAAAATGCCGGCATCGATTGCATCATAAGTGAGCGCGTACAGGGCATAAAGCGCGGTGGTGAGTAGGAGACCCACGGCCAGGCGGTCTCGCCGCCGCCACAGCGCCAGCACGGGGAGCGCGACGCCCAGGTAAGCGTACTGCCGCAGAAAGGCGGACGCCGCGGTTCCTATTTGCTCGCCCAGGCGGTCCAGGTGCGCCAGATTGGGCTGGTAGAGCCGCCCGCTGACCAGCCACCACCAGCCGGAGAGGGTAGTGGGATCACCCCAGATGACGGGGCTGCGCGGGTTCAGCCACAGGGGAAGGAGGGCGTAGGGCAGCAGCCCGGAGAACGCGCCCAGCAGCAGTAGCCCCCAACCGCGGCGAGGCGTGAGCAGCAGCAGCAGGGGCAGCAGCAGCAGCGATGTAAGGTGCGTGGTGAGTGCGAGGCCGAGCAGCAGGCCACGCCAGAAGGGCGGGCGGCGCGTGGCCGTGGCCCACAAGACCGCCGCGACCAGCAGCAGGTTGAGGCCGTAGACCTCGGCAATGAGGGCCTGGCTCCAAACCAGGGGGGCAAAGGCGAAGCTGAGGGCGGCAGCCAGGGAGCCAATGGGATGCGGTTGGTGGCTCCAGGCGTGGGTGGCGGCGGCGACCAACCCGGCGGCGGCGGCGGTGCAGAGGGCGGAGAACAGGTTGAAGCGAAAAGCGACCGTGCCCAGGGGCAGATAGCTGAATAGTTTGCTCAGAAGGAGGTAGGTGGGGTAGCCGGGGGGATGGGGCACGCCGCGCGTGATGGCGGCGGTGATCAGTTCGCCGCCATCACCGCCAAAATGGGCTGTGGTGAGGTCCGGGGCGATGGTGAGCAGGTAGACGCCGAGGGCGATGAGGGCGGCGGCCAGGGGCGTGCGCCAATCGCCTGGGGGCGGCGCGGGGGAGGCGGAATGGGCCAATCAGCGCGCGCCTTTGCCGCCGATGACGGCGGGGATGGTTTTGAGGAGGTAGCCGATGTCGCGCCAGAGCGAGTAGTTGTCGATGTACTCCAGTTCGAGGCGGACGCGGGCATCGAGGGAGAGGTCGCCGCGCCCGTTGACCTGCATGGGGCCGCTGATGCCGGGTTTGACGGAGAGCCGCCGCCGGTGCCAGTCGTTGTACAGGGCGACGATGCGGGCTTCTTCGGGGCGGGGGCCGATCAGGCTCATTTCCCCTTTGAGGACGTTCCAAAATTGGGGCAGTTCGTCCAGGCTCCAGCGGCGCAGGATTTGTCCGATGGGCGTGATGCGGGGGTCGTTTTCCAGTTTGAAGACGGGTTCGGCCAGGTTGTCCAGGTCAATCAGGTTGGGCAGTTCCGCTTCTGCGTTTTCGCGCATGGAACGGAATTTGTAGATGGTGAACGGTTTGCCACCCTGTCCGATGCGTTCCTGGCGGAAGAGGACGGGACCGGGGGAGGTGAGTTTGATCGCCAGGGCGATGAACGGGGCGAGGAAGAGGAAGCTGACGAGGCCGATGAGGCCGCCGATGATGTCCAGGGCGCGTTTGCCGACGTAGGAGAGGCCGCCGATGGCCGTGACCTGGCCGGTGACGCCGGGTTGGGGGCGGAGCAGTCCCCAGGCGTAGCCGAAGCCGAGGGCGGTGGCGCGGGCGGCGAGCATGAAGGGGGAGATGAGGGAGATGGCGCGGTCTTTTTGCCACGCTTTGCCGGCAAATGGCAGGGTCGTGAGCAGGAAAATTAGAGCCGCGCCCGCCAGGGGCAGCGCCGCCCAGCGGGTGAACAGCGTGGCGGCGGCGAGGAAGAGGAGCGCGGCCATCAGCACCATCTGGATTTTCATGACCTGGGGGGTGTGTGAGTCGCGCACGCCTCTTTCGGGGAAACGACGCACGACCTGCGCTTTCCAGAAGCCGATGATGAATTTTTTGCGAAAATAGGCGGCGAGGGAGGCGGCGTGGTGGTGGTAGACGGTGGCCTGGGGGCGGAAGACCATCTGGTAGCCGCGGGCGGCAAGGCGGAAGGAGAGTTCCTGGTCTTCCAGGTAGGGGAAGCCTTCGTCGAAGCAGTCGTTTGCCAGCAGGACGTCGCGGCGGTAGGCGGCGGAGTAGGTGTCGATGAAGTCGATGCGCGCTTGCCCGCGCAAGAGGTCGTATTTGTCTTCGTATTCGAGTTGGACGAAGCGGGCGGCGTGTTCGCGCTGGCGGGTGGCGTAGGTTCCTTTGGCGCCGGCGATTTCGGGATCGGCGAAGGGGGCGGTGAGTTGGGCCAGCCAGTCGGGGGCAGGGGCGCAGTCGGCGTCGGTGAAGCAGATGAGGTGGCCGTGGGCGGCGCGAATGCCGGCATTTCTCGCTGCCGCCGGTCTGCCTCTTTCCTGCCGAACGACACGGACGCCTGCCGCCGCCGCGATTTGCGCCGTTTCATCCGTGGACCCATCATCGACGACGATAATTTCCACGTCAGATGCCGGCAGCGTCTGATTTTTCAGGCTTTCCAGGCAGGCGGCAAGCGTGCGCGCCGCGTTATGGGCGGGAACAACGATAGAAATCATATCAAGAAGGTGCGTGGCTCGATAGTTCCGGCGCGGATGGCAAATAGAAATCGGCAACCGCCAGGGCAATTTCGTGTGGAGGGATGGCGTTGTCCTGGTTGTGCAGCAAGATAATGGTCAGGTCGCGCTGGAGAAAATGGACGTAACTGCCGGCAAAGCCCTGGATGCCGCCGTTGTGGCCGGCGAATGGATGCTCATTGTGCGTGAGGAGGAACCAGCCCAATCCGTGCCAGTAGTCAAACTGGCGTTCGTTTTGTGCCTGGGAGGGGTGGGGGGTGAGCATGAGGGCATGGGTTTGGGGGGAGAGGATGGCATGGCGGCGCACGGCGGCGTCCCAATGGGCTAGATCGACGACGGTGGAGAGGAGAATGCCGGCAGCATACGTCCCCGAGGTGCTGTAGTAAGGCTTATTTACCCATTGCCCATCCCGCCAACTGTAGCCGGCGGCGCGGCGGGGCACAACAGCCGCATAATCATTCGCCCGCGTGTCCCGCATTCCCAATGGCGTGAAAAAATGCGTGCGCAAAAAGTCGGCGTAGGCCTGCCCGCTAATCTGTTCCAACAGGAAGCCCAACAGATAGTAGGCTGTGTTTTCGTAGGCGCTGCGCGCGCCTGGGGCAAAACTGAGGGGCAGCGCCCGCACCAGGTCCAGGATTTCCTCGCGGGAAAGATCGTGGCGTGTCGTTTCCCAATAGCGTGGCACGTCTGTGTAGGATTTGATGCCTGACTGGTGCATGAGCATCTGTTTCACCGTGACGTGATGCCAGGCTTCGGGCATATGTGGCAGGTGCTTGCCTAAAGTATCTCCCAGACTGATACGACCCGATTCCACCAGCCGCATGATGGCCGTGGCGGTGAACAGCTTGGTGATGGAAGCGATTTCGTAGACGGTGGTGGGGGTGGCCGGGATTTGCCACTCCAGATTGGCCCAGCCATACCCTTGCAGCAGCACGGGTTTTCCTTGCCGTACCACGGCCAGCGAGAGGCCGGGAATATGGTGACGGGCCATTTCGGTCCGCAGGAATTCCGCCACGGCGGCGGTTGTGTCGTTCGTCATGATTTTGGCTGCCTGTGATGATACGTGGTTCCCGGGATTTGGGCAATGTCGCCTGAATTTGGGGGGCGTGTTGCGTGACGTTTGCGCGAGTGGCGCAGCGGGTTTTACATAAAGGCGAAATAGAGAAAGACGCCCAGGGTGTAGACGAAGCCGGCGGTGGTGGAGATGATGACGAGGCGTTCGGAGCGGGGTATGTCTTCCTGGCGCAAGAATCGATGCAAAATTGCCGGCATAGCAATCACCCCAATCGGCAGCACAAACAACGGCAGCGTGCCATTCAGGAGGTAGACGACCGTTGTAAGAATCAAAATGGCGGAAAGCGCCTTCAGCAGCAGCGCCGCCCGCTGCCGTCCAACCGTCGTGACAAACGTGCTGCCCGTGCGCCGGTCTACCACAAAATCGCGCAACTGCTGCTCCAACTGCGCCGTCAGCGAGGCGAGGAAGGTGATGGTGAGGATGACATAATCCGCGGGCAGCCAGGATACGCCCATCAGATAGAGCGTGATCAGGTAGGGATATGTTTCCACGAAGAGGGCGTGGACCAGTAGATCAATGCCGGGACGGCTCTTGAAGCGCAGTGGCGGGCTGGAATAGGCCCACATAATGAAGATGCTGATGCCCATCACGAGCCAGCCGCGCCAGCCGAAGCGGGAGAAGATGACCAGCAGCGCGAGTAAGCTCAGGGAAAAGAAGACGAGCGCCTGACGACGGGTGAGCGGATGGCGCACGAAGAAGTTGCGGTGGCGCTTGGCTTGGTCCAGGGCGTCATAAGGGGCGTCGTGGTAATCATTGAGCGTGAAGGCCAGCCAGTAACCGGCGGCGATAGCCAACAGGAGGATGACGTGGCGCGTGGTGATCTGTCCATGCAGGAGGACGGCCAGGGTGGCAATGACAAAAGATACTTGCCAGGCGTCTACGTGATTGAGCAAGAGGCGGAAAAGGCCTGGTTTTTTCACGGTTAATGGGTGTGTGTGACCGTCTGCCCATCAGGAATGGCGATGAAATAAGAGGCGAATTGCATCGTCATTTTGAAGGAGCGGTAAGCCTGGGAGATTGGACCAATTTTACGCGCTCAACGGCCATTATCACCAGAGAAAATTGGTCCAATCGGTCTTGGTAGTTACATCAAAACAACTTCCGCGAAGACATAAGGCAAAGAGTACCCCATTTTTCCCTGTTTTGCCACGTCTCGCCTTGCGGTCCAGCAATTCTCAATTTGAAATGAAAGCAACGATATGAGGCGGGACATCATCTTATTGGACTTTGGACAAAAAAGTTAACATAAAGCGTGATTTGTGAAAGAAGCACAATAAAGGGAAAATGGGTTGGATGGACCGAGAAATCCATGCAACCCATTTGGCGGAATTCCGCCAACGAGTATACCAGACCTTTAACAATCGAGCCGATACGTTAATGGAACTGCTGGATACCCTCAGTAGCAACCGTGATGCGCAGACAGTAGTGGAATTGAGTCTCAACCCGGTCTTTCGCCGTAGCTACAGCACCTTGTTCAAGGGGATAGCCGCGGGTCATCTGACGGAAGAGGGCATGGGGCGGTTGATAACGCCCCATTTGGCGTCGCCACAGGAGCGCCGCTACTGGCTGTTCGGCGTAGATGTCACCCCACAGCGACGGCAATTTGCGCCCTGTGTGGCTGACCGAAGCTATGTCTACTATCCCAATGCTATCAAAGGCAACAAACCCGTGACCGTAGGGCATCAATATGCGACCGTGGGCTACTTGCCGGAGAAGACGGTAGAAACCGGGAGTTGGATAGTGCCTCTGCTCACGAGCCGGGTGGGCAGTGATGAGGACAAGGAGATGGTGGGGGCGCGGCAAATGGGGCAGTTGTTGGGCGATGAGAGTCACCCCTTTCACGGTCAGTTATGTGTGGAGGCTGCGGATGCCGCTTACAGCAAGCCAGCCTACCTCCATGCCAACCTGCATCATCCCAACCTGGTCAAGATTGTGCGCGTCCGTAGTAACCGGGTCTTCTACCAATCATACCAGGCGGCTGATGATGCAGAGAAGGGTCGTGGACACCCAACCTGGTACGGCTATCGGTTTGCCCTCAAAGAACCTGATACCTGGCATGAGCCGGGGGAAACGGTGCAGACAAGGTATCGTAGCCACCGGGGAAAGATATACCAGGTAGTCATTCAAGCCTGGCATAATATGCTCATGCGTGGCAAACGGAAGCCGAAGCGGATTCCGATGTTGGGAACGCCCGCCAAACCACCCCAACCGAGGAATAATTCCGGTGGACGCCTTCCGGGCACGAAACTGCCCCCGCGCAAGCGATACAAGGTGGTCAAAAAGGGCTGAAAACGCCCTTGTGGCCGCCAAAATGGCTCGATTGTTCAATTGTAAAGGTCCTGTTTTTCGTTCAGTTCAAGCTGAAGTTAGTTCTGTTTGTCCAAAGTCCAACCACTCATATTGTGGCGCAAATTCAGCCGGGTTTAATGGGTCTAATAGGTTGCGGATTTGATTATCTGAGGGAACTTGTTCAACCTCAAATAGCGTCTGTAGGTTTTGTTTGCCCTGTTTTTTCTCACTGATGGCCTGATTGTGCGCCAAAAATGATTGTGACTGCATAAAAAACATGCTCATCGCACTATTAACCGCATCCGATAGCTCATATCTTGTATTTGGGCTTGGTTTACGATGGTCTGGCAACTCAGACCAACTTGCTTGACAGACCTGGAAGAATTTTTGTAAGGGAAATTGTTTGACCATGCTCTCCAGTAATGACCTGTTTTGCCCCTTTTGTCAACCTTTTTTCTAAATTGAGAATTGCTGCTTCGGTTACGGCACATTTGCCGCCTGGATACGAAGCTATCCGGCTCGCAAAGGTCTGATTTCGGGTTTGAAGTACCAAAATTCAAACCTCATTTACGGAAAACCAAAGATTTTTCCCGACGTTACAATAGAGTTTTGCAAGTTTTTTGTCCACCACCAATTATGGAGAAGATACCCGCAAACCTTAAAAAATAGCGTAAATGTTCTAAAACGGTTGACAACCGCCGTCAAATGGCCTAAACTTTCGGCCATTGTTGCCAAAGAAGAGCCACATTGAGCCAAAGCCATAAACCAGGAGGAGTCCCATGGTCCCTACGGTCGGTCTGTCCTTGCGTGCCGGCATTCACCTTATCACCGCGCTCGCCCTATCACTCCAACTACTGCTGACACCCTTCGCCACGCCCCCCGGCGTGCCTTCAGCCCCCGGCCTGCGCCAGGCAACAGCCGGCAAAGACATCGCCGCCCGCCTCGCCGCGCCGCTCGCCGGACCGTAACATCGCCAGCTACGGACCGGGAGACCCGCCCAACGCCCCCCACCACTGCCTGGAATACGCCTACGCCCACAACGTCAGCGGCGGCAACTGGCTGGTGAACAAACGGCTGCGGGAGAGCCGTTATGCCGGCAACTGCGGCAGCAACAAAATCAGCACCACCCTCTACCGGTACGACAACAGCAGCACCCCCCAAGACACCACCCTCGGCGCATTCGGCCAACGCACCTGGACATTACGCTGGCTGCCGGACAACGGCGTCGACTACTACCAAACCACGCACGCCACCTACTATGACAACAGCAGTCCGTATTATGGCCTGCCCCACCAAACGGAAACGTTCACCGACCTGAGCAGCAACACCGCCTACGCCAGCGAGGTCCGCAATACGACAACTATCCAGAATTACACGCCTCTCGGCCTGCCGACGCAAACTGAAACCATTGCCACCGGCGTCCCCGCGCAAACCAACAGCATCAACTACCACCCCACCTTCCCCTGGCTGCCGGCCACCGTCACCGACGCCAACAACACCAGCAGCAGCTACAGCTACGACCTGTTCGGTCGGCTCACCCACGTCTACGCCCCCGACCCGGTCAGCGGCAGTCCGACGCTCCTACAGGCGAGCACCGACTACGACTACGACCCCGGCGCGCAGGTGTTGACCATCGAACAAACCGCCTATCCCGACCCATCCGACCCGACGCAAAACCAGGTGAGCAAGCGGTTCTACAATGGGCTAGGGCAGGTCGTGCAAGAACGGCGGCTGAACGCGGAAATTGCCGGCAGCGCCGACACCGTCATCTGGAGCCACACCGAATACGACGGGCGCGGCCTGCCCATCTGCCAGACCACGCCCCAAAGCGGCGGCGCGCAAAACTTCCAACCCAAAACCTGCGCCAACTACAACCACACCACCACCCAATACGACCCCTTCGGTCGCGCCACCCACATCACCGCCCCCGACGGCAGCGCCACCACCACCACCTACGGCTTCCCCACCATCACCCCCGCCGCGCAGCCCGAACTGGCCAAAGTCCAGGTCACCGACGCCAACAGCCACACCATCACCTCCTACACCAACGCCTGGGGGCAGCTTTCCGTGGTACGCGAGTTCTTCGGCGCGGCGCTGGCAGACAACGCAGACACCGTTTATACTTACGACGTTGCCGGCAACCTCACCCAAGTACAAACCTACGACGCCTTCAACGCCGGAACCGGCAACCTGCTGCGCCAGAACAGCATGAGCTACGACACCCTGGGGCGCAAAACCGACATGACCGACGCCGACATGGGTTACTGGAGCTACACCTACGACACCAACGGCAACCTCCTGCGCCAGGAAGCCAACCCGGGCACACCCGACCACATCACCCTCTGCTTCTACTACGACAACCTGAATCGCCTGCGCCACAAAACCAGCGATCCCAGCCCAACTACCCCCTGCCCGGCCAACCCCGCCGCCAGCGGCCCCCAACACCTGTCCACGACGGAATACGACACCGCCGCCAACGGCCTCGGACGCCTCGCCGCCATCCGCTGGGGCAGCGACCCAAACAACAACCACGAAACCTTCGCCTACGACCAACGCGGACGGCTCACCAGCCACACCCGCACCATAGACAGCCACCCCTTCACCCTCGCCATCACCGCCTACGACAACCTGGACCGCCCCCTCACCACCGTCTACCCCGACGGCGAACTCGTGCAAACGACCTACGACCAGGAAGGCGAAAACACCCTCACCGCCGGCGCCAACGCCATCATCGCCGACATCGCCTACAACCAGCGCGGCCAGATGACCACCCAGGCGCGGGGCAACGGACGGGACACCACCTACAATTACTACAACGCCACCGGCAGCAACGGCAACGCCAACTTCCGCCTGCAAAGCATCCACACCGCCACCCTGCCCGGCAAAGAAGACCTCCTCTCCCTCACCTACGAATACGACCCCGTGGGCAACATCACCCAAATCGTCGATAATCTGTTGGCGACAGACAAAAAGCAGGAATTCGAGTACGACGCACGCAACCGGCTCACCCACGCCTGGACGCCCCCCGCCGCCATCGACCCCTACGACCACGACATCGCCTACGACAAACTGGGCAACATCAGCCACTACGACGGCGCCAGCTACACCTACCATCCCGTGAAAAAAGACGCCGTCATCGCCATCAGCGGCGGCCAACAGTTCGCGTACGACGCCCACGGCAACATGATAGACCGCAGCGACAGCACAGGCGACTACACCCAACTCTTCGACAGCGAAAACCGCCTCATCAGCGTCACCACCGGCGGGCAAACCACCCAATTCTTCTACGACGCCGACGGCCAGCGCGTGCAGACCATCCACCCCGACGGGCGCATCACCTATTCCCCCTTCCCCCAATACGAAGAAGAACACATCCCCATCCCCCACGCCCACCCCCACCGCCACCAACACCCCACACGCACCCCGACGCCCACACGTACGCCCACGCCCACCCGTACCCCTACCCCAACCAACACGCCCACTCGCACCCCCACCCCAACCAACACGCCCACTCGCACCCCCACCCCAACCAACACCCCTACGCGTACCCCCACCCCAACCAACACCCCTACGCATACCCCGACGCCCACCCACACCCCTACGCATACCCCGACACCCACCCACACGCCCACCCCATCATCCACCGCTACCCCGCCGCCAACAGCCACGCACACGCCGACAGTCACTCCCACCCCCTGCTGCCTGCCTGTCCGCCAGCGTTGACCTCTCGCCCTCAACGGCGGCATCGCCCTCGTCAAAACCTTCTCCTGGCAGCCCTGCGCCGCCGCCGTCCGCTACACCCTCAACATTCGCGGCGACGGCCTGCCTCCGCAAGGCATCACCATCCCCACCGCGGAGACCAGCACCACCGCCCCCTGGCTCAACCTCATCCCCGGCGGCAGCTACAGTTGGAACGTGAAAGCGTGCTACACCCTCACCTGCGGCGACAGCAGCGACTGGTCCGCCCCCTTCACCTTCTCCTACCTCTACCAACCCACCGCCACCCCCCCCCCCCCCCCCCCCCCCCCCCGGTGGGGGCACCATCGCCCCCAGCCCCACCCCCTACGAATGCCCCACCGCCCTGCAAGAGCCGCCCGACGGCTCCACGCAGAGCGAACCACCCACCCTCATGTGGGCAGACCCCTGCGCTCCCGGCGGCGGCGGCAACGGCCCCCTCAGCGGCGGCTGGTATGAAGTGGAGATAACCGGGCAGAACCAGCCCCCCATCACCCTCATCATCGCCGCCGAAAGCTACGACACCGGCTGGCTGCTGCTGCTCCCCGACAGCTACAATTGGCGCGCCCGTTCTTGCCAGGACGAAGATTGCGTCCAGTCCAGGCCCCTGGCCCGAAGCGTGGTCTTTCACCTACGAAGACGACGCCACCCCCACACCACAAAGCCCACAAGCCCACGGAGACGACGGCGGCGGCATCCAAACCGAATACGGCATCACGCGGCGCAAAGTCTACTTCCTCGCCGGGCAAGCCGTCGCCATACGGCAAGTAGTCGAGGGCGGTACAAATAACCTGCTGCACCTACACACGGACCATTTAGGCAGCAACAGCGTCATGAGTTATAACAATGGCGGGGGCATGGTCGGCGGCAGCCGCACCCGCTACCTCCCCTTCGGTGCCTACCGCACCGCCCCCACCCAAACCTTTACAGATAGAGGCTTCACCGGCCAGCAGCACAACGACGACCTCGGCCTCATCTACTACAACGCGCGGTACTACTTACCCGGCGTGGGGCGGTTTGTGAGCGCGGATACGATTGTGCCGTCACCTACCAGGCCACAATTACTGAACAGGTACAGCTATGTGGAAAATCGTCCACTTTCCCTGGTTGACCCATCGGGTCACTTTTCGGAAGAGGCCATTATTGATTACCTGACACAGAATTATGGTGATGATGCTCAATACATGCTGGAACAATGGAAATCTAATCAGGCATTGTGGGAGTTATTGCGCTATGCTGAAGGTGGAGATATTGCCTTTGTTGGGTATTCGGCAAACTTCATGGCCGGAGGATTATATTATCGCTTTGATGGGATTGGGCAAGATTACCTCATGGATATCACTATTTCCAATATTATGGGTGACACTCCAAATATCGAGGATATGGTTGCGAACCCTGCCTTTTCAAGCACTTACTGGGACACTTCAATTGATGACTTGTTTGCAGGACGCAATAATCTTGATTGGGGTGGATTAATTCGGTGGATAACATTACAACACGATGCTGCTGGATTAGAACAAACAATTCCTCAAATCAAACCGCGCAACGATCTTGTTTTGAAAGAGGGAGATTTCGAGCTTGGTCTAATCGCCTCAATCATTGTTGATCAGATTGATATCCTGGACAAAACCCTACTTTTTGTCTCACCAAGCGGAAGAGCAAACAAATGGATGTCAGTAACTGGTGCTTGGAATTACGGCTTTTACTTTACCTTCGAATTTACGGGGCTAGATGGACCCATCGATTCTGCCAAGTGGATTAATGTTACGTCCAAGTATGCGACACCTTCTGAAGTTGGATTTCCTTACCCTGGTAGTCCGGTTTATGGTTATTTCCCTCATTGAAGCGTAAGAGTTTACAACCCCATAGCGTAACGAGTACAGGATTTGCCAGATGATGAAGAAAACATTGAGTTTACAACTAACTCAGTTTGATATGAAATTTCGAATTGATCGGATATTGCGGAATATTCATATAGGGTTTATTTGTGGGATGATACTTAATTTTGTGATCATCTCAACACTATCAAGTTGCCGGCATGTTACAAATTTCTCAACGGACGATCCAGGGATACAGACTTTGATTGATGGGATTTCTCAATATACAGAGATACAAGGTACTCCGCCCGATAACCTACAGGTATTAATCCCAAACTATATAAATCATCTTCCTGAAATAAGAGGTGTCGTGACAATGATTTATTCTCCACAAACTGAAGACGGTTCTTGGCGGATGTCTTTTTTCACTGAAAATGATTCCTCTGTTATTTTCGATTCAAAAACTGGATGGGTATATATACCCGTGTCAGTTCCTCTTGATTATCATCCATGATGTCTAGTAACCGCCCGAAAACAACTTCACACTTTTTACGGGCGGTTACTGACAAGCTGCCCGCACATTTCCGCTAATTTAATTGCGGGCAGCCACTTAGGGTCTGTCCAGAAATAACTCAGTTAATTTTTGGCATGGTCAAAATCAGCTTGACAGATGAATAAAAGAAGCCACGGGCAAGTTGTGTCATAATCGTTTTATCAACAACCAAAACGACACAAGGAGCAAGCCCGTGGCAGCAAGAAGAGATGATATCGTGGCCGCAGATAGAGCGCAAATTGCGATAGAAATGATGTCGCCTTACCGTCCCAGAGGTCGGGTGACCGAATTGGCGGAGAATGTACCAGTTGTCGCGTCAGGCTTTGTACGACATGGGCGATAAAGGAAAAGACAGTCTGCTGCGCTCGCTGGCGGTAGGACCACATGGACCGCTCGCTAGAGAACAAACGGTATGGGTGACGAAAGACCGGCTGCAACGCAGCGTGTTGAGATTGAGTGAAGCTGGGGTCAGTCAACGCGACGTGGCCATGTGTGTCGCGGACATGTTGGATACCCGGATTTCGCTGGGCTGGGTCAACCGTGAATTGAGGAAGCTGGAGGATGAGGCGCAACAGGTTAACCAGACCTTCCATCCAACTGGCGGCGAAACGTTGTCGGGGGATGAGATATTCTCCAACGGCGCACCTAATTTGCTGGTTGTGGGCAATGAATCGCTCTACATCTATGCCTTGACGCGTGAAGAGGAACGAGATGGGGATACCTGGGGCTGTGTCCTGCTGGATGCCCCGGAAACAGAGCAGTTTGCCTCTGATGCGGGCACAGGATTGGCTGCGGGCGTCAAAGCAGATGAAGTCAGCAGCCACCAACTGGATTGGGACCATTTGCTGCGACCATTGTGGGGGCAAGCCACGCGATTGGAAACACAGGCATACACGGCGCTGGTCAAGGTTGAAGAACGCGCCGCTTTGTTCGCCCAAGCGCAAACGAGCAAACGGTTGGAAAACCACCTGGCCCAGTGGGAAAAGCTGGTGGCGCTGGCTGATCAGAAGATAGAAGCGGTCGATACCTACTATCGTTTGGCTCGGCGTGTTGATGACTGTTTCGCCCTTATCGACCTGACTACGGGCGAGTTGACGAACGCAGAACAAGCCAGCGCCGCTTTGCAGAGGCTGGGGCAACACATGGCCGCCATTTCTGGTCGTATCTATCAGAAGTTGGGCCAGAATTTGCAAAACTGGGCCAGGGGATTGTTCGCTTACCAGCGACAACTGCAACAGGCGTTGACGCCCCTCATCATACCATACGGGCCGTCGGCCATCGCTGCTTTGTGTCGCATCTGGCAATGTGAAGCCGATGCCCGGCGGCGACGTCTCTCCTGGCCGGAAAAGCAAGAACGGCAACAGATTTGGCAACAGGCGTTGGATGAGGCGTTTGCTTGCCTGGGGGATGACCGCTGGCCTGTCTGGGATGCTTTGTCCGCCGTGTTGTCCAAACCCTGGCGGGGCAGCATGTTGGCCGAATGCGTCAACAGCCTGCTGCGACCTATTCTTGATCGGCGCAAGCATACGGACCAGGGTTGTTTGGAACTGTTTCGTTTCTTGTACAATGTTCGCCCCTTTCGCCGGGGCAAAAGAGCGGGGCATAGTCCGGCTCAACTGGCGGGCATTGATTTACCTAATGACCCGCTTTCTTTATTGGGGCTGACACCCAAAGTGTCAAGCTAACTTTTCAGGTTTTTGAACAATGCCGGAAACAGTGTAAACAGATTTCAGGCAGTCTGTAAGATTCCTCAATGCGCGTTCATCTCAAGGCGGTGTTGCCAAAGGCGTAACAATATGATGTATCGTTCTTTTCCTCTCCAGTTAGTTTTCGCCGCGTTGGTGTTTTTGTTAAGTGCTTGTTCCCCATCTGCAACGATTGATTCTAACGAAGCATTGCTGCAAACAACTGTGCCCGAACCGGTAGTTTCTTTCACACCTACCACGTTGCCGCCAACACGAAAAGTAACTGTGACGCATACACCCCAACCCATGTTAACGGCTACAGCTTCTCCATCGCCTGAAATGGCACTCTTGCCCACAACCACACCCGTCTTAACGCTAACAGAGGAAGCGCCCACTGTCCCTTCACATCCTTTTACGACTAGCATCGCCTTGCAGGGATGGTTTGGGGCACCAGAAAGACTAGAAATAGCCGTTTACGATCCGCTCAACAAACGGATGACTACGATTATGCTTCCCGAGACCATAGATGGTTTATCTTATGGTCCCCCGCAGTGGTCTTCAGATAAAACCAAGTTAATGTTTGCCGTATTCAATCCCGTGGAAAACGCAGGTGGATTCTGGGTTTCAGATCCTACTGGTACTAATCTACACCAGGTTGGTCCGAAGTATCCGCGAGAAATCAACCACGATCAGGTTTCTGGAATAGCTGGGTTTGGTTGGTCCTTCACGAACGACTGGTTTGCCTATGCTAATTTTTATTCCCCTATAGATTGGAGACTATTCTTGCTGGACATGTCTTCTGGGAATAGCATCCAAACCGGGGTCAACATGTATTGGGCTGTCTGGTCGCCGTATGACAACCGTCTGGCTTACATTACGATAGATAATGATGCCTTGTACATAGCCGCGCCAGAATCATTCGACCAGCCACAGAGGTACGGTCACGAGGAGTATGTGGGCACGATGGCCTGGCATCCAACGGAGAATAAGATTCTGGTAGGCACAGGCGACAATTTCGTCATAAGCAGCCTGAACAAGTTGTGGTCGCTGGATCTGGATACAGGTCAATGGCAGCTCATTGGTTCATTTCCCTATCTATCGCGGATGGCATATTCACCTGATGGCACGCTCATTGCAGTTGATTCCCAACATGCAGCCAGAAAGCTATCCACGTTGACTATCGTGGACGCAGATTCAGGCGAAAACATTGCCCAAATCGAGAAGGCGAACACATTTTTCCATCGTCTGGATTGGCTAGATGTACAAACCGTTGCCATCAGTACACGCGACAACATACTGGTCTTTCCTGTGCAGCAGCCTGAGAGTACCTACTGGGTCTTTGATGAGAACAGTCCGATTTATGCATATTATGAACACATTCAAATTGCTGATTGGTGAGGAAGGTCCTTCTTCAGAGGCGGGTGTTTTTGAGAGCGTGTTGCAGAAGTAGCGGATGGGTTGGGTGAATTGTGTCGGAGTCGCTTTTAAAAAAGCGGAAAATGGGGCGGCACGGGTCAAATTGTGCCAATGTCGTTGTTTTGTTTAGGTGAGACCACAGTTAATCGTGGTCGGTTAACATGTTTTTGACTCTTCCGAAAAAAGCCTCAACCACCAACTGGTTGAGGCATGACATAATTAGCGGTACCAACTTGAAAAACAAGCCGCCGCTCGAAAATAATGCCCCGACGATAGAAAATAGCTATCAAAAGGGCTGTTAGCGACAAAAATAGAGACAAAATGAAAGCCCCAGACATATTTTCATCCAATTGGGACGCTTGTTCGAGATAGTAATGCGTAAGACGATGAACATTAACCAACAAGGCCGACCCCAGAACGACCATTTGCGAACGAATCAAGCCGCGCACCGGCAGCTTGCCTCCCGCAAAGGGGTTCTTGACCGAACGCACCGTCGCCTCTACGCCTGCACGAACCCCATTGTTCGTAGCGGTAATCCGTTGTCGCAACACAGCCACCTGGATAGCGCGCGTGTTTACCAGCAACGTCGGCCCACTGCGCTTACGCGGCTGAACCCGACATTCCTTTTGGAAAAAGGGGCATTCCGCACAAACATCGCTCGCCAATCGTGCCAACCAACGCCCCTCTTTCTGCCCCGGCTCCAAAATAGCCAATTGCCCCTGCGGACAACTGACCTGTTCTGGTATGCCGTCGTCTGTCAACTGCCAACTGTATTGCTCCCAACCCCACTGCTTCCCTTGCGATTTACCGCCGCGCAGACGAGATGGATGCAATTCTGTCCCATGCGCGTCGCACGCTTCTTCGGACTTGGGGCCGGTGTAACCGCCATCCACCGTCATTTTATCGACCTGATGGCCGCGTTCAGCCTGTTCGGCCAACGATTGCGCCAGCAATTGACCATCATCGGTGTTGTTGCTGGCTGTTTGTACGCTGGTTATCAGTTGCACTGGGTTTTCTGGGTCGCACGTTTCGCTAACGTTGCTCACAAAGTCGCGATACCGCTCCCCATTTTTCTCCCGATACGTCGCTTCCGGGTCATGGGGCGATTGCAAACTGTCGGCGGTAATTTCTTTTGGTTCCCGCAATCGAATCGTCTCGTCATCTTCTATATTGATACTGTTCGCGCAATACCCGCGCTACCAACGCCCTGGCTTCTGTTGCCCCCTCTTCCGCTTCCAATTCCGACAACAAGGCCACCAGCAGTTTTCCTGTTTGCCGCAAATAATCGGGAACTTCTTCGTTTTTCAACCGATAACAGATATGGCGCGGTTGTTTAACCACATACGCTGCCTGTTCTTGCCGCCAAATCGCTTGACGCGCTTCTGGCAAGGCCGTTACCCCTTGCTGCAAAACGCGCAATACCAATTCCAGACGACTACCCATAGCGATATTGCTCAACAATTGGGTGCTGTCCATCCGCTGCCAGCCCACTTTCAGCTTCAATTTCTCTATCTGTTCATCGGTTATGACCCCAAAGACAACTTCATACAGGTTTTCTCCCGTTGTCTCGGCATGTTCCCGCACACGCCGCCGATGATTTTGGAAGGTTCGCAGCGTGGGAACGTTTTGGCTCAAATCGTCCAGACCCAATGCGTATCGTGTTTGCAGGTCAAATTGCAAATGCCGCTCCAATTCTTCATCAGTCCAACCAAAGCCGTCTTTGAGCATATCGCCGCCTACCAGAACGTTGACGGGCGCGTTAGGACGCGAATCGGTTTCGCTGTACAAGAGGGCGAACCGTCCTTCGGGAATGCGCCTGAAAACCTCTGTGCGGAACACGCCGGCCCAGGAATCGTGCAATTGCTGGCGCATTTTGTCGGGCATCAAGAGGTCGCTGTTGAAGAAATTGGGTTGTTGATGTTGGTTGTTTTTACGAAACATAGGCTATTTTCCTGCAAGGAATGATGCCACTTTTTAGCGACTTGACCTTTTTTCGGGAAAGTCAATATTAATGGTGCGCATCATTGACAAAGTTTCACGGCTGGGGAGGATTCATATGCCTCTCCCGCCCTCGACACCCCCGTAATTTGGCGAGGGTATTGTAAATTGAGAATTGCTGCTTGCGGTCGGTTCAATTTTCCGGGTTGGGCGGCGGTGTGTGCGGGCGGGAGCGGGCGTGGAAGATCTGCCGCCAGTCGAGGCGGGCGGCGGCGATGATGCCGAGGACGGTTTGGGGCAGGATGACGACGGCGTGGTAGATAAGGCCGTAGCTGAGGGCGAGGGCTTCGTCGCGCAGCCCGACCAGACCAAGTATCCAGATGGTGAGCCACTCGAAAACGCCGACTTTGGCGGGGGTGGAGGGGGGGGTGAGGCCGATGCTGAGGATGGTGTGCAGCAGGGTGGCTTCGAGGAGGCCGAAGGGGAGGCCGAGGGCGGGGAAGAGGATGAGGGGGGTGAGGATGCCGAGGAAGGCGATGAAGGCGGAGAGGAGGACGAGGACGAGGGTCTGGCGGTGGCTGCGGAGGGCGGAGAGGCCAAGCAGCCCGGATCCGACGAGGCGCATGAGGCGGCGCATGAAGCGGTCACGCAGGGATGCCGGCACAAATCGCATTCCCCACTCGAACAAACGCAGCACCCACTCGGCGCGGTAGGCGATGAGGGTGAGGCCGAGGGCGGCCAGGCTGGTGATGATCAGGAGGGAGGGGACGTAGTTGGTGACAAATGCCGGCAGCACCACAAATGGCAACGCCAGGGCAATCGTCAACGCCAGCATCAGCGAGTCCAGCGTTTTCTCCAGCACCAACGTCCCCAGCGAGCGCGCTTTGACGCCCGCCGTATCCTGCTCCAACGCATAAATGCGGGCCACTTCCCCCAGGCGGATCACCAGATTCACAAACTGCCCCAACGTCATGGCCCAAAACAGGCCGGGCAGCGAAGGCGGCGGCGTGGTGGGATAATAGAGAAGCTGCCAGCGCCACGCCTTCGCCAGCATGGTGAGCAGGATGACGGCCAGCCCCAGGAAAATGTACGTGAGATGGGCGTGTAGGATGGCCTGTCCTACTTCCGCCAGATTCACCTGGCGCACCGCCAGCCACATGATGCCCACGCCTACCAGCAGCCCCAGCAGCACGCGCAGCCAGGGAAAACCGTGGCCGGCATCGGTGGGGGGTGGGGGCATTTCTTGTTGTCTGATCATGTTGTATGCGCGGATGGCCGGTAGGTTAATTCGCTGAATTGACGGGACAAGACAGCGTCTTGGTCGATAGTAAAGGCGCTAGGGGCGCCGGATAAGGGCGGATGGGTCGCCTAACAGCCCGAAAGTATCGCTGATTTCGCGCAGGCTGTCGAATTCCACGTTCAGGTTGGCTTTGGCCTGTCGCAACGCATCGCCGATACGCTGCACATGGGGGTCGTGGATGGCGGAAACGAGGCCGGTGGCAAAAGGCTCCTGGCTGGTGGAGAGGGTGAGGCTGGTGGCGGCAATGAGCAGCACGGGACCACCGGGGTGGCGCAGCAGCGTTTCGGAAATGGCGTCTACGTCGGGGTGGGCAAAGAAGCCGGTGAGGCAGGTGAATTGCAGCACGATGGGCGGCGCGTTGTTTTCCTCCAGGTTGGCGACGGCGTCCGCGCTGAATACGTCATCCTTGCCCCACATGTCGGTGCTGCCGTGGCCCGTATAAGTGACCAGCCAGGCTCCTTCGTTCCACGCCTGGGTCACCTGGTCGGCGTTGGCCCCATAGAGCCGCGCGGCTGCGGCGTTGAGTCCCGACTGGTTGACAAGGGCATCGCTGAAGCGGGCAAATTCGCGGCTGGTTCCGTCGGCGGTGAAGATGGCGTAGGGGGCGGGTTGGCCCTGTTCGTAGGCCAGGGTGCGTTGGACGAGGTTGCCGGCTGTGCCGGCATCGGCGACAGGCCAACGCCCCACAGCCAGATTGGGTCGGCCATCGTCATCCACGTCCGCCAGGCGGGCATCGCTGATGGTTTCGCCGCTGAACTGGGCGGCAATGAGCAGCGGCGGCACCAGATTGACCGGATGCAGCCCCAGATAGTCCCGATAGTCGTAGGTGGCTTCGCCCACGAGGAGGAGGTAGCGGGGTTGGGGCGGCTGCCACGTTTGCATGGCGAAGCGGAGAAAGGTGCGAATGCTTTCCGGTGATTCCAGGCCCGCGCCAAACTGGTCGTAGATTTCCGCCAGGGGGACCTGGGCGACGCGGAGGCCCTGTTTCTGCCGCGCGGCGGCGAGAGGGGCAAGCGCGGGGAGCAGTGCGTCCGGGCTAATGATGATCAGGTCGGCCTGGTTGTCCGGAGCGCGCCAGGCGGTCTCGCGCAGGGGCGCTATGGCGGTGGGCCGGCGGAACGCGCCGGGGCCGACGGCGGCGAGGCGCAATCCAGCGGGCACGGCCAGCGAGACGCGGCCATCTGGCTGCGTTTCGCCGCGCAGTTGGCGCGGGCGGCGCGGGTCGGTGATGTCAAAGAGGAGGGGCGGGGCGGAGAAGCCGGTCAGGTCCAGCGTTCCGGCGGCCTCCGTCAGCCCATCGTACCAGTCGTCCACGGCGATGGGCGGGGCGCTGTAGGTGATTTCGACCCAATCCAGCAGGGAGATGTCCAGGAAGGCCGCGCCAGGGGCGCTGTTGTCCAGGGTGAGGGTGTTTTCGCCGGGGTGAAGGGTTCCTGCCGGCATTTCCAGATCAACGGTGACGTAGGTTTCGCCATCCCACTGTACTTGACCGACGGGTTGGTCGTTGACGCGCACATCCAGGTCGTGGTCATTTTTGACGCCGCGGTCGGTGGTGGTTCCGTAGAGATGCAGGCGCAGGCTGCCGCCGCCGTCGCCGATGGCGGGCAGGGCAAAGGGGAGGGTGACGGCTTGTTCGACCTGGATGGTTTGCCAGAACCAGGGTTCTTGCGGGTGGGCGGGCGTGAAGGCGGAGCTGCGGTAGAGGGTGTTGTTTTCCAGGTGGTGGGTGCGGGCGAGGTGGGTGAGGGGGGTGGCGCTGCCGGCATTTGCCAGATCGGCGACAGGTATGACGGGGCCGCCATCCGCGCCGGCCAGGGTGAGCAAGTAGGGGCGAAACTTCGTGTAGCGATTGTCGGTAGCCAGGCCGTAGAAGATGAGGGCGTTGTCGGCGACGAGGAAGGGAACGGCCTCGCCGCCGGTGGTGAGGGTGGCGGTGGACCAGTCGATGGTTGCCGGGTTGGCGAAGGGGGCCAGCTCGGCGGGGGTGAGGCGGTAGAAGCCGTCCGCTTGCACCATGATTTTGAGTGTGCCGGCATTGGCGCTGATGGCGGGCGTGGGTGTGGGCGGGGGAAGATGCCGGCATGAAACCAGCCACAACCCCGTCCCGAACAACAGCCCAACCAGACGCAGTGGGAGACGCATCACCCGAATCCGCGCCTTATTGACCGGATCCGCGGCGCGTGAAGAACAAAATAGAGCCGTAGACGCCGGCGAGGAAAATCATCATGGCGGCGCAGAATCCAAGCCAGAGCAGCACACGGCCCCGTACTGCCTGCGACGCCTCGCCCGTTGTTTGCGCGGCTTCGCCGGAAAGCGGCGGAAGGCCGCTGCTGTTTGTGCCCGGTTCGAGCGCGCTGGTCGCCTGGGGCGCGGGGAACTGGCTGCCGGGGGTGACGGCCGGCTCCTGGATGGGATACGACGGCAATTCGCCATTCTCGGCGAAATCAGGGGTGGGCAGTCCGGGGTAGGCATCCGTTGGCGGTTGCGTCACGGGCACGATGCCGGGGGAGAGGGTGGCGGTTGGCTCCGTTTGCGCGACTTCCGCGGCCGTCGTGGCCGTGGGGAACTGGAAGGGGGTGGCCGTGGGGTTGCCCTGCACGGAAATGGGCGTGCGCGTGGCCGTGGCGGTGGGCGCGGGCGTGTTCGTGGGGGTGATGGGCTGCGTGGGCAAGATCGGGACGGTGGCGGTGGGCGCGGGATTGGTGGGCGTGGGCGTGATGGTGGGGACGTTGGTGCTGGTGGGCAGTGGGGTGGGGTTTTGGCTGGGGGTGGTTGCCAGCACGGCGGGGGTGGCGGTGGGCGTGGCGCCGGCAATGATGGAGAGGGGGCCGAAGGTGTTTTCGCTGCTGTCCGTTTCCACTTCCACCAGCCTGTACCAATAGGTTTGGCCGGCGGTGACGGTGGCGTCGGTGACGCTGTAATCCGAGCCGTTTAGTTCGCCGCCGATCGCTTCCACAAAGCCGATGCCGGGGTCGGTGTAGCCGCCGGTGGCGTTGTTAGCGCGTTCCACGCGGAAGCCGGCGGTATTGAATTCGGTGGCCGTGCCCCAGGTGACGAGGATGGCGTTTTCTTGCGCCTGGACGTGGAAGTAGCTGAGGGTGATGGCGTTGGGGTCGGTGGTGGGAGAGATGCCGGCCGTATCCGCCGCCACGCGCTGATGGGTGAAAATGGATGCGCCAAGCAGCAAGCCCAAAACCAGTCCCAAACGGGCGACAAAGCGCGTTTGGCCGTGCCAATATGTTTCTTGCCAGAGGAGTTTTTTCATAACGTTTGCCATTCCTTATGCAGAATAGCGGTATTATAACAAAGAAAGAGAGGCAGGACGCCTCCTGGCTGTCAACGTTTCATGAAAGGCAGATAGACGTTGTTGTTCCGTTCGCCCGCGTCCAGCGTCAGCAGTGGTCCCGCCAGATTGTTGCTTTCGTCCGATTCCGCCACTTGCGCCTGTGAGTCCACCAGGGCGAAAACTTCGTGCGCCGTCGCCGCGGGGGTGAAGCCTGTGAGCGTGGTCACCTGCACCGTTTGCGTCGCGCCGGCGGCCAGTTGCGGGACATGAACAAACCCGGACGTGTACAGGTTCACCTCGTCCGGCGTGATGGGATCGCCCGCCGCGAAGGGGGGATCGAGGAAAACGTCCACGTCGAAGGGTTGGGTGATGTTCACCACCCCCGCGTTTTTGATGGTCACGCCAATTAGGACCGGCTCATTGGCGTAGACGGGCGGACCGCTGAGCATTTGCAATTCGCCCACGATTTGCAGGTCGGGCTGCTGGTTGCCCGGCGTGGGCGTGATGGGGGGCGGGGGCGTGGTGGTGGGACCAACAAGGGGGATGATGGCTGTGCCGGCATTGTCGCCATCGTCGTTGTCCAGGCCGGGAGAGGTGACGAAGGCCTGGTTGCTGACCTGGTTGCCGGCAAAACCGCCATCCACCCGCGCCTCAACATACAACGTCACGCTGTCGCCCCATTCCATCGCCTCGTCCACGGTGACGCTTACCTGGCTGCCGGCGGCGTCCACGAGCAGGGGGGCGGCGGCGTAGGCGCGGATAAAGGTGAGGCCGGCGGAGAGCTGATTGAGGATGGTGGGCTTGACGGGATAGATGCCGTTGTTGGTGACGGTGAGGACGAAAGTGACGAGGTCGCCGGGGGCCGCCTGGGGCGGGTCGGCGCTGTGCGCCAGGTGCAGGTCGGGGCGCATGAGGTGCATGGCCGGGTCGCCTTGCAGGGTGAAGGTGTAGAGCAGCGAGGTGTGCCGCCCTGTGTTCAGGTAGGCGATTTTGGCGGCGGAAATGGCGTCGCCGATGGCGGCGTCACCGTCGAGGAAGAGGCTGTCGTAGAAGGCGTCGAGGAGGACGGTGTGTTCGTCGGGGTAGGCGAGGCCGGTGGAGGACCAGTGGGCGGCTGTGCCGGCATTTCCCCGCAGAAACGTCTCCCCCAATCCCGGCAAACCGGGCGCGGCGAAGTACCCGTCCAGGCAATCGGCGCTGAGGATGACGGTCGGCTTCTGCCCATTGCTCCAGAAACTGGTGTTCGCCGTGTTCAGAATGGCCGGTTCGGCCCCCCACTGCGTGATGCCGCCGTGGCCGCGATAGTGGAACAGAGGCGCGCCGCTGTTGGGGTTGCTGAGGTAATCAAGCTGCAAGGTTGCCAGGATCGCTTCCACGTCCGCGCCGGTGGGGTTGTCCGGGAGGCAGAGCGGGTCCACGACGGTGTTGAAGGAGGCGGGGAAGTGGGAGGCCATGTCGTGGTTTTCCTGGCAAAAGCTGCTGCCATCGTCGGCGACGAAGAGGATGTTTTGCTGCCAGGATGCCGGCATTAACTGGTTCTGCTCATAAAGAATGATTTTGTTGATGACGTTGGTCGCCTCCGTCGGCGACTGCGCCGCGATGCGCCCTAGCGCCACGTCGGGCAGCAGATCATCCCCCACCAGCAGCGTCATGGGAAAATCGGTGGGGATGCGCCCCTGGAACCGGTCCACGAATTCCAACCCCGTGGGCACAAACTGCGGCTCGTTGTCGTCCGGGAAGCTGTTGCTCTGGTCGTGGTTGGGGTTGTCCGTGGCGTCGCCGACGAGGGTGACGTAGCGGGGGGGCGTGGTCCAGTTGGCCAGGGCGTAGGCGAGGAAGTTTTGCACGGCGGCGGGCGTGGGCATGCCGGCGCCAAACTGGTCAATCACGTCCGTGATGCGCACGAGGTGTGTGCCGTAGCCGCCGAAGCGGGGGTCCTGGCGGTGCGCGGCGAGGACGTTGGCCGCGTCCATCAGGTCGGGGTAGACGATGGCCAGCCAGTCCGCCTGCCCATCGGCGGGATCGAGGCTGGCGGGGATGACTTGGGTGATGCCGGCAGGTTGGTGGATTTGCGTGGTGACGAGGTACTGCGTGCCGGCATCGTGGCTTGTGCCAAACGTGTACGTGTACGGTCCCGTGCCGGAGATGTTGGCCGCCGTCATGGGGATATTGACGGGTTGGGCGCGGTCGCTGATGTCCCAGACAAAAACGGCGTCTGGGTCATTGCCGCTGAATCCCTGCACGTCGAAGCGGCGTGCTCCGCCCACCTCGTCGCTAAAGAGCAGCTCGTCGTCGTCGGCGATGAACAGGCGCGTGTAATCCACTGTGATGCGGTTGAGGTAGAAGTGATGGGTGCGGTTGACGGTGACGTCGAAGGTGTTGCTCCCGTTGACGACGGCGCTGAGGGGCACGGCGCCGGAGACGTTTTCGTTACGCAGGCCGCTCCAACTGCCGGTGGCCGGGTTGGGCTGCCCATTCATGGTGACGGTGACGCTACTGCTGTCTTCGCGGGTGTTGAATTCGGCGGTGAAGGTGGCGTCGGGGCCGGCGGCGGCGGGATGCGGCAGGTTGACGGTGTATGAGCGGTTGAGCTGGTCCAGCCGTTCCCAAAACCAGGCGTCCGGTTCATTGGGGAACTCGTCCCAGTTGTCCGTCCAGGTGGAAAAGAATTTGCCGATGGGTTCGGCGGTGACGGAGGAGAGCCAGGTGGTGGCGGCGGGGTAAGTGGTGATGTTGCCGGCATCGGCGATCAGGTCGGCGGTATCGTCCGCCCAGAGCCAGAAGAGGTTGTTGGCGATGTACTGTAGCTCCAGCCGCGAGCGCCCGGAGACCCAGCCAAAGAAGCGGATTTTTTCGTCGGCCTCAAACTGGTTGTCCCCATCTCCCACGAACTGGTAAGCGACGGGGTCGCCCCAGCGCATGAGGTGGAAGGTGTGTGGGTTGACGGCGGCGACGTTCATGCCCGCTGCCTGCAAATCGGCGTAGCCGATCTCGTAGATGCCGTCGGCGGCCACTTCGATTTTGTAGGTATCCACCCCGAGGGGCAAGTAGGGGCCGGGGGGGGCGAAGTCGGGCGGGAGGCCGCGCCAGTGGTCGAGTTGGTTGGCGTTCAATATCTGGTGTGACCATTGTGCCGGCATTGTTTGCGGCGGCAGTTGGGCATCGGTCCCGTTCCCGCCCGCGAACGTGATCTCCACATCCAGGGAGCGGGCGAATTGCAGCGTTTGTTGCGCGGGATTGTAGCGAAAGGGGTAGAGCGTCAACTGTACCAGGCGTGCGTCGCGCACGTACATGGGCGCGGACAGGGCGTAGATTTGCGCGGGAAAGAGCGCGTCCGCGTCGTAGATGGCCGGGTCGGGCGCGGTGATGGCTGCCGGTTGATTGCCGGCAGGCGCGGGACCGGCGGGGTAGGGTTCCGCCGCCAGCGGGGGCAGGATGGCCTGGCTGACTTGCCGCTGCCGCACGCGCACCACGGCGTCCGCGCCGGGAGGGAGGAGGATGAAGGTTTGGAAGATGGGCAAGATGGGCGCGCCGGGTTGGCGCAGGGTGGCGGTGAGGCCGTCGGCGGTGATGTGGCCGTCTTGCTGCTGGTAGCTGGGGATGTCTAGTTGGAACTGGATGCCGGCAGGCGAGGCGTGCAGGGCGGTGATGAGGGGGAAGGCGGCGGCGGGTGGGGTGGTGTTGGGTGCGAGGAGGATGAGGGGGAGGGTGAGGAAAATGCCGGCAAGCAATGAAAACCGTCGTAGCCAAACTCTCGTCATACTGTGCCTTTGGTTGGGTGTTTTCGATTGACCTGTCAATGACTCGTGAGCTGGATCAATCCGCGCGCGGCCAGGTCTTGCAGGAATGTGTCCAGGTCGGCGGCGGCTTGTGCCGGCATCACGTCATAATGTCGCACCAGATACGCCTGCATCTCGCCCACCGTGCGCTTCCCGTCAAGCAACTGCCACAATGCGCTGCCCACTTCATTCAGCACGCGCACCTTCCCGGCGCGCGGTGAGACTAGCACCACTTCGCCGTCCAGGATGCGCCAGATAATGTCAGGAACAGGGAGGGGAATCAGTTGTGGATCCATGGTCGCCTTACTGTGTCCAGGTCTCAAACGCCTGATTGGAACTGGAGGGCGTCGCTCCCTGCGCCCCCTGATGTCGTCGGGCCAACGCCAACAAATAAACCCCCGCCAGGACGCCGACAACGGCCATCGGCGGCGCCCAGACGGGCAGGAGGGGCGCATGTAGCGAAGGCAAGTCATACAGCCGCCGCCTGTTGTCGTATTCTACTTCTTCCAGCCGATAGTAGTAGGTCCGACCCGTTTCGATGGCGCGATCATGGTAGGTGTAGCTGGCTCCGGTGGCCGGATTGCCCTGGCTGGGGATGAGGCGGTCGTTGATTTGCGCGAATTCGCCATCGGGCGATGTGCCGCGGTACAGGTTGAATCCTGCCGTCTGGTACTCTGTCTTGGTCACCCAGGAGATTTCGATGTCTGGCACGCGGGCAAGCTGCGTCATGATGACGGCGGCTGCCAGCAGCAGCCAGAGGAGGCCCAGGAGGATGAGGGCGCGGACGGAATCCGACGAGGCCGCTCGCTGGCTCATGAACGATTACTCAGCCCCGATAACCAATCTGGCAGACGGCGGGATTTGCCGGCATTTACTCGTCTTCCCTGCGCATCATATTCCTGGTGATAATAATTGTAATAAATGTCGTAATTGCCCGCGCTGCCGGCCTGCATCCGGTTCAAGACCGCTCCTAGCACCCGTGCCCCAGCTTTTGCCAGGTTCTCCGTGGCGTGCGCCAGCGCCACCCGCCTGGTTGCGCCCGCCTCCACGACGATAAGGCAGCCATCAACCCGTGTTCCCACAATGGCCGCATCCGTGACCGTCAACAAGGGCGGCGTATCCACAATCAGCAGGTCAAACTCCTCGCCAAGTGATTGTAACACCTGGCTCATGCGCTGCGAGTTAAGCAACTCCGAGGGATTGGGTGGCAGCGGGCCACTGGTGAGGACGCACAGGCCCGGCATAGACGTCGATTGCAGATATTGGCGCACGGGCGTGTCTTGATCCAGGATGGCCGAGGTAAGGCCATGATTGTTGCTGAGGTTAAAAAGATGATGCTGCCGCGACAATCGCAGGTCGGCGTCAATAACGACCACCGATTTACCCGCCTGCGCCATCACCACGCCCAGGTTGGCCGTTATCGTTGACTTGCCTTCACCGGGAACCGCGCTGCTGATCGCCACGGTTTGTAGGCTGGCGTCAATCATCGTAAAACCCAGGTTCGTGCGCAGCCCCCGAAACGCCTCGGACACGGGAGCGCGTGGTTCGTGTAGTGTGATCACGCGCGCCGCGCCGTTCTTGCCGCCGATTTCGCTGATGAAACCCAACGTAGGCAGGCCCGTATCTTCTTCGATTTGCTCCGGTGTTTTTACGCTGTCGTCCAGGTATTCCAGCGTGAAGATGAGGCCCAGGGCGGCTATGGCGCCCGCGGCCACGGCCAGGGCGGTGTTCGTGCCCACGCGCGGGCGAATGGGAGTGGACGGCGGGATGGCTTTCTCCACGACGAGCAGATTGTTGCTGCCGCGTGCCTGTTCTAGCCGCAAGTCCTCCAGGTCCTGGAAGTTCTGTGTGTACTTGATTTGTGTTTCGCGCAGGTTTGTTTGCAATCGGTCGTAGGCTGCCTGGCGTTCTGGCGTATCCACTTCGCCGTAGCTGCTGATTTCCGTTTCTAGGGCTTCGATCTGGTCCGCCAGGTCGTCCAGAAGTTGCTGCCGTTTCTGGATGGATTCCGCGTACCGCTGACTTTGCCGCTCCTCGTTGTCCTGAATGAAGACCTGGGCCAGGGTGTTGGCGATGGCGGCGGCGCGGTTGCTATCGTGGTTACGCACCTGGATGCCCAGGATTTTGGAGTCTTGGGGTGTGGAGACGGAAATCTCGCTGGCGAGGGCGTCCACGCTGGTGTTCAATCCCAATTCGGCGATGGTTTTTTCCAGCACGGGGCGGGTTTGCAGGAGTTCGACGTAAGTGCCGGCAAGTTGCTGTTCTAACAGAAGTTGCGCGTACTCATTGCCGGCATTGCTGCCGGGGGCTTCATCAATCAGCAGCCGCGTCGAAGCCTGATAAGTGGGAGCCGTGTTCTTGCTGACCAGGTAAGCCGATCCGCCGCTGATGATCATGGCAATCAGAATGAGCCAGGTCTTGCGGCGCAGCAGATTAAGATAGTGTCTCATTTCCATAAAGCCCACATTTCCTTGCCTGCTTCACGACGGTTGTTTGGTCGGGTTAACGGTGGCGGCGGAACCAGGGTAAAAAGGGTGCGATATTTAAGAGGGACAACAGCGTCAAGGCGTACCACACAGCGGCTTCCCAGGTACGAGAACTGGTTGCTCCCATGCCCAGGCAAACCAGCACTAAACCACTCCAGGCGGACGCCCGAAATGAGGTTGTGCGTCGTTGTTGGCGGAATGGCTGCCCCAATGCCACCGCCTGCCAGTAATGATAGCTAAATGAGGCCACCATTATCGCCAGCCCCATCAGCCAGAATGCGTTGGCCGTTATGGTTCTCCAGAATGTCACGCGCGCAATTATAGCATAAGTTACGAATTACGAATGACGAGTTGTGACGGTGTCCTTCGTTTATCAAGGATAGCCGCTATCTATACTTATCGTCCTCCGACATTCGCCGGTCGTTGAGGAAAGCCAATGTTCGTGCCCACGCCAGCGCCGCGGCCGGGGCGTCGTAGGCATCGGTCCGATCCGGCTCGAAAAACCAGTGCCCCGTGCCGGCATAACGACAAATCGTAACGGGGCGACCCGCCGCGCGTAAGGCAGCCTCCAGCCTGTTGACCTCTGCCTCCGGTTCATACGGATCGTTTGCCGCGAAATGACCGAGATAAGCCGCCTTTGAGCCGGTGTAATCGCCGGGGCCGGTTCCGTAGAAGACGACGACGGCATCAATGGTTTCCGGGGCCATCGTGGAAAGCTCCAGCGCGAAAAACGCCCCCAGAGAGAATCCGACCACGGCCAGGGTCTGGCCTGCCGACGCGGCGCGCAGGAAGGCAACGGCGGCGGCAATGTCCGCCCGCGCTCGTTCAACGTCAAGGGCGCGGCTCAGCCTTTCCGCCTCCGGGATGGTCGTAGCCAGTTGGCCGTGATAGAGGTCCGGCGCGAAGGCGATGAAGCCGGCTTCCGCCAGCCGTGTGCAAAACGCCTTGATGGTGTCGTTCAGCCCCCACCAGGGATGCAGAACCAGAACGCCGCGCCCTGTATCGCGCGGCACGGCTAGAAAACCAGGGGGTTGCGGGGGTGTCATGGGACTCCTTCGAAAATAATCTTCCCGGAAGCTTCGTCACGGATGCTGGCTCCGGGGAGCAGCTTCCGGGAAGATATTGTCATTAATGGTGGTGCGCCGCGGCGCATGAAGTCTCTTTTGTAAATAGTGGTCAGTTGGTGGTTGACAGTTGGTAGTTGGTAGAAGCGCCGCCGTATCCAACGCTTCCGCGATTTTTGTTTGGGTGCGCCCTAAAATCAGCCCACGAGAGCGTTACTCGTTGCCGGCAGCTACTGACGGCGTCATGGGGGAGTGGCGCAGGGCCTGCCACACCTGTTCGGCGCGCAGTGGTAAACGGGTCAGACGCACGTCGGCGGCATCCTTGATGGCGTTTGCCAGCGCCGCCGCCCCCGCCGTAATGGGCGGTTCGCCCACGCCACGCACCCCAAACGGCCCAAGCGGCGACGGGTTGTTGACCAGGTTCGTCTCCAGCCGCGGAACCATATCCGCCCGCGGCAGCACATAATCCAGCAGGCTGCCGCTCAGAAGCTGCCCCTCACCGTCATAAACCATCGCCTCGTACAGCCCCAGGCTCATCCCCTGAACCATGCCGCCGTGCATTTGCCCCTGCACCAGCAGCGGATTGAGGGCAAAGCCAACGTCCTGGAACGCGACGTAATCCAGCGGCTGCACTTCGCCCGTTTCCCGGTCCACGCGCACCTTGAGCAAATGAGCGACAAAGCCGGGGGCATTTTGCGCCACGGCGGCGCTGCCCTCGCTCACGATGGGTCCGCCGCCGCCCCGCTTGCTCTGGGCGATGCGCACCAGTTGGGACAACGGCAGCGTCCGGTCCGGCACGCCGCGCACCCGCGCCGCTCCTTCCGCCAGCTCGATGTCCGCCGCGGCGGCTTCAAATTCCTCCGCCGCGATCTTGATCAGCTTCTGTTTGGCTGCTTCCGCCGCGGCGGCCACCGCGCCAGACATGGCATACGTGACCTGGCTGCCGCCGCTGGCCGCGCCAAAGGGGCCGCTGCTCGTGTCTCCCTGAATCAGGCGCACCTGATCGGGGTGCACGCCCAAAATCTCCGCCGCCACCAGCACAAAGCTGCTGTTCACGCCGGAGATGTCCACCGTGCCCACCTGAATGCTGACCGTGCCATCGTTGTCCACGCGGCAAATTGCGGAGGAGGGTTCCACGGCGGAGGGCCAGCCGCCCACGGCCAGGCCAACACCTTCGTCCGGCCCTTTTGCCGCCCGCTCCCGCCAGGCGGGATGCTGCGCCAACTCCTCCAGGCAGCGCCGCAGCCCGATGTTCGGCCAGGGTCGCCCCGTGCCGCTCAAATCCCCTTCCTCCGCCACGTTTTGCAGCCGGAACGCCAGCGGGTCCAGTGACAAAGCGGCGGCCATCTCATCCATTTGCGATTCGACGGCGAAGGTGGCGTGCGGCGCGCCGGGTGCGCGGTAGGCCCCAATTTGCGGCTTGTGCGTACTCACCTCCAGGCATTCGATGCGCAGATTGGGCCACTTGTAGTAGCCGCCCAGGAGCGCGGCGACGATGCCGCCGAGGCGGAAGGAAAAGACGCCGTTGTCCAGCACCACGCGCGCTTGCAGCGCCGTCAGCGTGCCATCGCGCTGCACGCCCGTTTTTAGCGTGATGGTGATTGCCGGGGAGGGGGTGGTGGCCAGGAAATCTTCAGAGCGGGTGAACGCCAGCCGCGTGGGCAAGCCGACGGCCAGGGCGACGGCCGCCGTCAGTGGCTCCACGATGCCATATTTCGCGCCAAACGCGCCGCCGACCGTTTGCGGCACGACGCGCACGCTGCTTTCCGGTAGGGAGAGGAGACGGGCAACTTCTTCGCGCACGAGAAACTGCCCCTGGGTGCTGGTGTAAATGGTGACGCCGCGCCCCAGGGGATCGGGGTCGGCGACGCAGGCGTGCGGTTCCAGGTAGCCCTGGTGGACCATGCTCGTGTGGTAGGTGTGTTCCAGAATCAGGTCGGCGGCGGCAAACCCGGCGGCAATGTCGCCGCGCGCGAATTCGCTGCGCCCGTGGACGTTGTTTGGCAGCGCATTCGCGCCGTTTTTGCCTACGCCCTCGTTGGTGTGGACGGCGGTCAGGTCGGATTCTTCGCGGGGAAGGCCACGCGGCCAAACGGTGGGCGCGTCCGGGGACATGGCCGATAGGGCATCGGCGACAACGGGCCGCGGGTCGTAATTAACGTCTACGAAATCGACGGCATCGTGCGCGGCGGCTTCCGTTTCGGCGACGACGACGGCTACGGGCTGCCCGCGCCAGAGGACTTCCTCTTTAGCCAGCACGGCGCTGTTGCGGGAGGTGATGACGCGGTCGCGGGTGGGCAGGTCGGCGGCGGTGAGGACGGCGATGACGCCGGGCATGGCGGCGGCGGCGGTGGTGTTGATGGAGAGGATGCCGGCATGCGCATACGGACTGAGTACGGGACGAGCGTGAACCATGCGCGGCAGGCGCAGGTCGGCGGTGAAGCGCGTGTGGCCGGTGACTTTTTCTTGGCCGTCGATCAGTTTGCGAGGCTTGCCGAGGTAAGCATAATCAGTCATGGCTGGTCCTTGAAAGGTGGCGTTGCCGGTTAGATGACGTGGTATCTATTCCATAATTGTACACGAGGCGGGGCGGGTTTTCATGGAATTGTGGATTATCAGGGGGGAGGTGACTTTTGTCAATTGCCGGCATTTTCTCCCATCCCGTACAATAAAATGCAGGCGAGTACTGCTTTCCCCTGGCAGTCGTTTCCTTCCTAATCCAATTGTCAACATTCAAAGCCCTGCCATTTGACGCCACCCTGGACCAGCCGATGCCGGCAGCCCCGGCGCTGCGCCGTTGATGGTGGGGCACGGGAGGCCATCATGCTTGTACAAACCTTATCCCCCCGCGCCAGACAGACGCGGGCCATATCCCTGGCGGCCCTTTGCGCCGCTTTGCTCCTTCTATTCCTACTTGTGAGCGCGACCACGGCCGCATCCTCCGCTTTGCTCATCGGCGATCGGTACGTTGCCGTTAGTGGCAGCGACCTCATGAACGACTGCGCCGACCCCGACCTGCCCTGCCTCACCGTTGCCTACGCCCTCTCTCAGGCCGATCCCCATGACGTCATCCGCGTGGCCGAGGGCGTCTACGTGGAGAACCTCGTCATCAACGCGCCGGTCACGCTGGAGGGTGGGTATGAGGCCGACACCTGGACGCGTGACATCGATCAATACGTGACGGTACTCGATGGCACAAACGGCCAGACCATTCCCGGCGATTGGGATGGCGACGCCGTGCGCTACCCGATGGTGATTGAGCATGAAGAAGGGTATCGCATGTATTACAACAATGGCGAGTTGGGCGGGGCTATTGGCCTGGCCTCCTCGCCCGATGGCGTTACCTGGGCGCGCAACCCGGCCAACCCCATTCTCACCCCCGGCCAGCCCGGAGAGTGGGACGACGCTCGGTTGGAAGCCCCGTTTGTGCTGCGCATGGGCGTCAATGATTACAAAATGTGGTACAGCGGCTACGAGGGGTGTGGCATTGGTTTAGCCACCAGCAGCGACGGCGTTAACTGGACCAGGTATCCGGGCAACCCGGTGCTGGCGGTGGGCGACCAGGATTGGAACAACATCTGCGTGCAGCATCCCTCTGTCATGTACGAAGGCGGCCAGTATAAGATGTGGATGATGACGGTAGGAGATGCCGGCACGGGGTGGCAACCAACGTACTCCTATGCTACGTCGCCGGATGGCATTGCCTGGACCTGGCATCCGGCCAACCCCGTCTTCCAGATGCAGCCCGCCAATGAGTGGGAAAGCATCTGGATGTGGCGGCCCTACGTGTTCCGCCTGACGCCCAACCCGTACCAACTCTGGTACACGGCTTACGGGTCTGGCGGCGCGGCCATTGGTTATGCCACCTCGCCCGACGGCATCAACTGGGTGCGCCATAACGGGGGCGCGGTCCCGGTCATGGCGGGCACGCCGGGCGAGTGGGACGAGGGCTTTGCCGCCGATTCGACGGTTGGTTTCGTCATTGGCAATGTGTTTGCCATGTATTATGACAACAACCACAGCATTGGCCTGGCGCATTCGCCAGATGGCATCGTGTGGACGAAATGGCCGACCAATCCGGTGTTTACGCCGGGCGCGCCGCCGCAGTGGGGGCAGAGTGTGGTGCTGTTTAATGCCGGCAGCGACGGAGCCATTCTCGACGGATTCACCATCACCCACGGGGACGCCTGCGCCACGGGCGGCGGCGGCGGCGTGGGCGTGGAAGGCGTCGTTGTCACTATCCAGAACAGCATCCTGCGCGAGAACAACGCCGCCGGACCATGTGGTGGCGGTGGCGTGGAAGTGCGCCAGCCCGGCGGATTCGTGAACATCCTGCACTCCCAGATCATCAGCAATACGGCGGCGGACGCCGGCGGCGTGGACGTGTGGGATGGCTCCTCCGCCTACATCTTCGATACGCTGATTGCCAATAACAGCGCCCGCGGCGGACTGCCCGGCGGGGGCGTCGAAGTCTCCGTCAGCAGCGTGCTGACCATTGAGAACAGCACGATCAGCGGCAACGTGACGCCGGCTAACGGCGGCGGCATTGCCGTGGACCAGGAGGCGCGGGCGACGGTGCTGAATTGCTCTGTCTTGGGCAACCACAGCGACAACATGGGTGGCGGCATCTGGAGTGGCCCGAACAGTTTCCTGCATGTCGCCGGTTCGGAAGTTTCCGACAACAGCGCCGGGCAGTCTGGTGGCGGCGTGGCGACGGAACAGGTTAATCGGGTGGAGGTGATGGGCAGCACGATTGCCAATAACCATTCAGGTTGGGCGGGCGGCGGCCTCATCCTCAGCGGCGGTTCCGCGCTGCTGGCCGATAGCCAGATCCTCGCCAATCATGCCGAAGCCTGGGCGGGCGGCGTGTGGATTGCCAGCGGCGAAGCGCACGTGGTCAACGTCCTGGTTGAAGGCAACCAGACCGTGCAGTACAGCGGCGGTGGCATGGAAATCAACGGGGATTGGGGGCCTGCCCATCTGCTGCTGGAACATGCCGTTTTGCAGGGGAACGTCTCCACCGGCAACGGCGGCGGCCTGAACGTCTGGCATTCGTCCGCCGACTTGCTGGATGTGCAATTCCTGGGGAATCACAACAGCGAGAGCGGCGGTGGCCTGGCTGTGAGCGCGCAAGGCGCGGCGGTGGTGATGGATTCGCTGTTCAATGAGAACAGCGCTATCTGGGGCGGGGCCTTGTTCGTGGGCGAACTGGGGAATCTGGTTCTGGAGCGCAGCGTGGTCACGGCAAACCATGCCGACGACAGCGGCGGCGGTCTGTTCGCGGGGTATGAATCGTCCGTGACCGTTGCCGGCAGCGCCTTCGACTACAACAGCGCCGGCTCGCAGGGGGGTGGCTTGTGGCATCATGGCTCGCTGACCATGATGGACACGGTGGTGCGCCACAATGTGGCGGGCAGCATTGGTGGCGGCATTACGTCCTGCTGCCCGGAGGGGGGCGGTCCGCTGACGATGACCAACTGCCTGGTGGCGAACAACGAGGGAACCTATGGCGGTGGCATCGCCCCGTTTTGGTTTGGCGTGTTGACCAACGTGACGGTGACGAATAACACCTGCGCGGAAGCGGGTTGCGTCGGCGGCGTGGATGCGGCGCGCAACGACCTGAACCAGATGCACTGGTTCCGCAACAGTATCCTCTGGGGCAACCAGAACAGCGATCTGGGGTGTGAGCCGGGCTTCTGCCGCGCGGATGCGTCGGACATTGGCGTGGGGGGCGTGTACAGTGGCATGGGCAACCTGTCCACGGATCCGCAGTTTGTGGATGCGGCGGGTGAGGATTATCATCTGGCAGCGTGGTCTCCGGTGATAGATGCCGGCACACCATACGGCGCGCCCGACCATGACTATGATGGCGATCCGCGCCCGTTGGGGTATGGCTTTGACATGGGGTACGACGAGTTCGTGGGGACGCCCGACCCGTTGTATGTGGACATTTTCACCAACAAGGCGCAGTACGTCCCCGGCGATACGATGGTCGTGGGGCTGGAGGTGGTGAACGCCACCCGGCAACCGCGACCCGGCGTGCTGCTGCTCACGTTGTCCACGCCGTGGGGAGACAATACGTTGCTGACCCTGCCGCTGGTCCGTCCACCGAAGAGTACGCTCTTCCTGCCGCAGTTGTTCAGTCTGACGCTGCCCACGTTGCCGGATGGGCAGTATGCGTGGCTGCTTTCGTGGCAGCCGTATGGCGAGGCGGATGCCGCGCCGTGGAGTTTTAGCAGTCCGTAATGAGTGGAAGGAGGATGCCGGCATGGGGAAATGCCGGCATCCTCTCTCATCCTCACACCCATGCCGCGGCGGAAAGTCGCCAGTCAAATCCGCTCTGCCACGGAAACCTGATAATTCGCCAATGGCTGCCGCGTGGAGTGCCAGATTCAGGGTGTCTCTACCTTGTTGGATCGACAGCCCATGTCAATGCCGGCACGATCAACATTGACCAACCACGGCGTACGCTATCCGACAATGTTGCACGAGAAGACCGTATTGCTCATCGGCTCTTTCGGACTTCGCGTGATTTACGCCACATAGGGGTTTGGCGTTGAGGCTTTATCTGGTTCTTGCGCACATATTCCGGCCAAAAGCCGCCACTCTCCACGAATGCCCGGAGAACCAGATCATCTTAATCTTACAGGATTTCCCCAATCGGGGTCTTTCTCGCATTCGTGCAGTATAATTTGGCAAGTCAATCTGAGACCGCTAGAACACGAAGGGAGAATGATGGCGATCCCCGAACCTTTCACAGCAGTCGCATTTAGTGCTGGTGTCATAACAAATCTGGCAACGGATATCCTAAAACATCGCTCGCAATATGCAAAAAACCCGCTTATGGTTCGCGCACTCAAATGGGCTGGTTTCCGTGAAACTGAATTTGAAGAGCGAATTCATAACACGCTTGTTGAAGCGTTAACCATCTATTTTGAGACTAATGAAGCTTTTCGAATACAGGGCATCGTTTCATTCTTCAAACATCCTGTTACGGCTCAGCAGATTGCGGATTATGTCATGGATGGCAAGCAGATTGACCAGTCACAATTGCAGGCTTTGCTGGAGCAATCGATCAGTCAGCAAACAATTTCTCAATTACTGATCAAAAAACGCGACCTGGACATTGAACAAGTCGTACCCAGTTTTCTCAGCAGCTATCAAAAAGCGTTAAACAGGCACTTAAGCGTGCCACAAATGGCTATAATGTCGAAATTGTTGGTTCTGGAGAACCAGCAAGTTGTCGAGTTAAAAGCCAGTGAGGATCGCCTTAAGCAGTTCATCTCAGATTTGCTCAGTGAACGCAATTCCCTCCAAAATCAAGATGAGACTTCTCTCAAAGCATCTTTCACTTCAACACCCAAGCAAGCTCGAAAACGTATTCGCTGGCTTCATCTTTCTGACTTTCATACAGGTAAAGATAATTACGGGCAGCGTCAGCTTTTTAGATATATTCTCAGCCATATACGTAATTGCGTGACCGCCAATGCTGCTCCTGACCTGATCTTTATCACCGGCGATATTGCCAACAAGGGGAAGCCAGAAGAATACGATTTATTCAATAGAGAGTTTTTGTTTCCCCTTCAAGAAATCGTGGGTGAGCCTTGCGCCAGGCGCATTTTCATTATTCCTGGCAACCATGATGTAGACCGTAACCAGGCCCGTGCGGTTAAACGGTATGGCATCTTTTTGGACGTGCCTGAATTCCTGGATCCGACACAGGAAGGTTTGAACGAACGTCAATACTTGTTCCCACGGTTTGAAGCATTTGTGGAAAATGATTTTACGGCTGACACGCCCCACTGGTTGTCTTCAACAGAGGGTTTTTCGACGCGAGAAGTTGAAATAAATGGGTGCAAACTCGGTGTATTAAGCCTTAATACGGCCTGGTTATCTGGCAGTGATGACGACCGTCATCAAATGTCCTTTGGCAAGGGGATGCTAGAGGAAGGCCTAAATAGGCTTGAGGATTGTGATTTTCGAATTGTATTACTCAACGTTCGCTCAAATTTTGCGGATAAAACCAAATTTGGTATACCCATATCCTATGGTAGACATTAACAGGTTCGACATACAGACAGAGCGAGTAGATGACATCCCGCTCATTTACAATTCGCTACAAAAAATGGGCATTCAAGCCATTGTGGATAGCATCATCGTCCCCCATGGCAACTGGCAGGGGTTGACGCCCGGTTGGGTCATTACCATCTGGCTGATACATATCCTGGTCAAGCACACCCACCGGATGGATTGCGTTCAGGAGTGGGTTGCCAAACACTTGTTGACACTGGGACACCTAACTGGGCAACTGGTTACGCCGTTAGATTTCACCGATGACCGGTTAGCCCTTTGTCTGCGGTATCTACAGCCGCAAAGCGACTGGGCTGAGGTCGAAAGTCGCCTGGGCAATCGCCTGGTGCGGGTCTATGACCTGGCCAAGAAACTGCCCGAACGGTGGTGTGCGCGGCTAGATGGCACCGTTGGCATTGTCAACCACGACCCCAACGGGTCGTGGCTGTTCCAGGTTGGCAAAGCCAAGAATGGTTTGTTCGAGACCCTGTACAAAATGATGATCGGCAGCCTCGACCCCTTGGGTTTACCGCTGGCGGTGGATATCGTCCCAGGCAACCGGGCTGATGACCCACTCTACATTCCCATTTACCAGCGCATCAAGCAGACTTTTCCGGGTCGGGCGCTGCTGGTCGTGGGAGATAGCAAGATGAGCGCGCTCCTGACACGCGCCACCGTCGCCAACAACAACGACCACTATTTGACACCCCTGGCCTATCTCAAAGATGAACCCAAGCTGCTCGACGAACTGCTGGTCGGACAGCAAGAGCGGGAAGCCCAGATACCGCTTATCTTTTTGGATGGGGCGCTGCCGACCAATGGCACAGCGCCCAATGCGGCTGATGCGGTGGCGCGGGGTTTTGAAGTCAGCCGGTCGCGCAGCGCCATCGTCAATAAGCGCCACGTCACCTGGCAAGAGCGTTTGCTGGTGGTGCGTTCCTTCAGCTACATGCAGAGTGAACGAGACGCATTACAGAAACGGTTGGATAAAGCCGAAGCCGCTTTACGCGCCCTGACACCGCCACGGCAACGCGGCAAAAAGCAGATAGAAGACGAGAAAACGCTGTTAGCGGCCATCAAGCGCATCCAAAAACAGTACAAAGTGTCCGGCTTATTCGTCTGCACGACTAAACGTGAGGTCGCGGAGCGTCCGATACGCGCCTATAAAGACAAGCCAGCGCGGGTGGAAAAGACGGTGCGCTACCAATTGACCGTACAGCGTGACCTGGTGGCGATTGCCGCGGCCATGTTCAAGATGGGGTGGCGGATTTATGCCACCAACGCGCCCGCTGTCGAGTTGTCATTGACCCAGGCGGTGCAAGCCTATCGCAGCCAGTACGTCGCGGAGAACATCTTTCGTCGTCTGCAAGGCAAGTTGCTCTCCATTACCCCGGTCTATGTGCAGCGTGATGACCATGCCGAAGGACTTTTCCACCTGCTGACCCTGGCAGCCCGGGTATTGGCTCTGGGTGATTACGTGGCTAAAGAGGCGTTGGCGGAGGTCAAAGAGGAATTGACCGGCATTTTTCCGGGTAATCCCAAACGAGGCACCGCCACGCCCACGATGGAGCGCATGCTGCAAGCCTTTGAGGACATCAACTTAACCGTCTTCCGGTTAGGAGCGCAGGTTCTTTACCAATTAACCCCGTTGACCGGTGTGCAAGAACGCATTTTGGGACTCTTGGGCATTCCGTTGACGGCCTACACGGGTTTGGCGGCCCTGCAATCCGCCTAATCCAGGGGAGGAGAGGGTCTATTATCTGTATGTGATTGGTAAAGTACGGTGAAAAGCCTCGATGAGTCAAGCGTTTACGGCATTATCGTAGTTTGCATTGTTTTGGAATCACCATCATCAACCGCAATCGCGCAAATTGACTTTTGGCATAAATTTTGAGCGAACGTTGAGTATTAGGTCATCATCCACTAGATTGGTTGCGCGATGAAGAACTACTTGCAGTACGAAGTTTGCTTGGGAAACACAACGCTCTGTACTTGCATGGGCATATGCACCGTACCTTTTCGCGTTTTGAAGAAGGTGGAGGATTTCCTTTCCTGGCCATCCAGACGGGAGCCTGTTTTCAAGCGCGGGAAGATGAAAAATGGGTGAACAGGTTATTGTGGGGCGTTTTGGACCCTGATAGTCAGCAACTGTGTATTGAGCCATTGCGATGGTCACTGTCTCATCAAGAATGGAGTTTAGACGGCGATGCATTTCCCAATAAATACCGTCAGGATAACTATTGGGTGCTGAATATGCCGGTCACAAGTGAAACGCTCGACAAAGAACAGCCCGAGGGTGTCATGATACAACCGCCTTATGGCTGGCTGTGGATAGGTAAATCATTTCTCAATGAGCGGCGGCGTCTTCTGGAGCAAGAAGAAATCATCCGTTATTTTGATGGCAGTATTCCGAGTTGGAAAGAGGCATTGTCTCCACAAATTCCTCGACGTGAAGTAGTCGGGAAGATACTGGGATCACTGAGGCACAATCGCACCGCTGAAAAGCTGGCTGTCACCGTATTGCTGGGAGCCGGTGGTGAAGGCAAATCAACAGCTTTGCGTCAGGTCGTGTGTGATATTGTCTCTCAGGGGGGGTGGCATGTTTTATGGCGGCGCTCTTCTGTTAACGCAAAACTGTCACCGGAATTCGTATTAAACCATCAGTTCAGCCCATCAGAAACGTTGCTAATCGTTTCGGATGAAGCAGATGCTATTGCTACTCAGGCTTACGAGTTGGTAATGGCTTTGCGAGAGAAAGGGCGAACGAATGTGCAATTCTTGCTCTGTTGTCGTGATACAGATTGGTACGGTGTTAAAGCACACGAGTTGCGTTGGGACAAACAAGCCATCTATACACAGGAACAGTTACAGGACCTTTCAATTGAAGATGCCTCAAGAATTGTGTCGGCCTGGTCGGAATATGGCGAGCAAGGCATGGGGCAATTGAGTGATTTGAGCCAGGATGAAGCCACCAGGCGATTTTTCGAAGCGGCCAAAGAGCAAAACGTGCAAGATGGGACTTTTCTGGGCGCAATGCTACAAGTTCGGTATGGTGAAGCGTTGCGGGAACATGTCCGCACACTTTTGTTACGATTGGAAGAAAAATCAGCCCCGGGTGGCACGTTGGTCGATGCTTTTGCCTATATTGCCGCTACGCATGCCGAGAATATCCAGAGTTTGTCTAATATGGTTTTGGCAAAGACACTGGGATGTACGATCCGTGAATTGCAGAGTAAAGTGTTGCGTCCGCTAGGCAACGAGGCCGCTCTAACTATCTCTGGTCAATACATTCTCACCCGTCATCGTACCATCGCCGAAGTGGCAATGGATTTCTTGACAAATGCGCCATTCGATGTGCAGAAAGACGATCTCTTTGTTGAGTTGGTTCGCTCTGCCATTCAACTTAAGAGGAGTGGGGAATTTGTACCGGATTTGCCAACCTGGAGATTCTTATCATCTAAGTTTTTCGCCAAGGGCTATGAACAACTCGGCATTCGTTTAGCTCGCACCCTGGTTCACGAGTCACCAACTAATTCTCATTTCCTGACTAACCTGGCGAAACTACTCCGTGAAGCAGGTGAAATAGAACAATCTGTTGAAGTTTTCCGTTCACTCCCGACTGATGTAAGACGAGATAGGGCATTGTTCTATGAATGGGCGACAGTTGAAGGCAATGCGGACAATCAAGCCCTTGACGCCTGGCTGTCGGGCGTTTCGTTAGCCGATCAAACTGAAAAAAGACCTCCCGACAACAAGCGATCTCAATTGTCCTTAGCTGGAATAGGCATAGCATTTAGGGAACTGTACCACAAGTATAACTACCGCATTTTTATTGAGTCTTGTGGTGCATCGGCACAACTGGGCCTGTCCTTGGATGCATTAAATACCAAAACCAGAAGCAATTTGGAACAAAATCTATCTATTAGCAAGGCAAACGGTGTAAACCGGATGGATTTGCGCGTCGCCTTTGAACTGTTGCGGAAAGGGATTCTTGAAGCCTGGGAACAACGAGAAGATGATTTGCCAGAGTGGGTTCCAGCAGCGGATCGGTTGACTTTTGAGAAACTATCACGGGTGTTGCGGCTTTAAGGGCGTATCTGTAACTACTAACGCTCTCTGGAGATTGGACCAATTTCACGCGTTCAATGGCGATTTTCACCAGAGCAAATTGGTCCAATCTGGCTTAGTGGCTGCCGGCAATTAAATTAGCGGAAATGTGCGGGCAGCTTGTCAGTAACCGCCCGTAAAAAGTGTGAAGTTGTTTTCGGGCGGTTATTAGTAGTTACGCTGTAGGACAATTCGCTGAATTGTCCTCCGCCGTGAAGGGACAATTTAGGCAAATTGTCCTACGGCGCCGGCAGCCTGAGCAACCTATTTGAAACACACCCATTGGCAAGGTAATGTGTACGTTTTATTGGCCGAAACTGTCCAGCAAGGCGCGGATGCCGGCAAGATTGCTATTCCAATCCGCGTCCGTATAACCAGGCAGCAGCACGGAGATGGCGGGGATGCCTTGATCGTCGAGCCAGTTGGTGCTGTCCCCGTTTAGCTCCTGGTTCGTCAGATTCTCAAAATCGGCGATGGCATAACCGGCGGCAAGGCCGTAGATGCCGGCAATCGCCGCGGAAACACGCGGCCGGTCGTGACAATTCCCCGCCGATACCAGTCCTCCTGAGGCGCGCGCTTCCCAAAAAACCACGGCGACCGGATTCCGCGCCAGGATGAAATCGCGTAATGCGGTGGTTTCCGGTTCGGAAAAGGGCGCCGCGCCGCCAGCCCCGGTGACAACCTGGTTACGCCATGTGGGATTGGCGGTCCAGCGACAGCCCCAGTTCCGATTCAGGTCTACGCCGCGGGCGTTGAGGCGACCGCGCAGTTCTCCGGGCGCGGAGGGGCTATCCGGGTTGGCAATGGGAATGATGTAGAGGGTGATGGATGCCGGCAATTCCCCCAAATTGCGCTGAAAATGAGCCACCGCTTGCTGCGCGACGGCGACGCTGCCGGGGGTAAAGCCGGCGTGCATTCCACCAATGAGGATGATGACCTGGCCGCCGCCGCCAAAGCGCACCGCTTGCAGGGCGCGTCCATTGACTGATTGGCCGTAAACGATGGTTTCCGGTCCCAGGTCGGGTGTTTCCGTGGCTGTGGGACTTGGCGTGGGGGTGTGGGTCGGGCGTGGCGTGGGCGTGGCGGTAGGGATAAGGGGCACGGGCGGGGTTGTGGAAACAAGGGGCGTGACGGTGACTGCCGTAGAGAGGGGCGTAGAGCTTGCGGTGCGGGATGGGAGTTGTGCGCTGATGCCGGCCGTGGTGGGCGTGAGGGGGGGGGCGTCAGGGGGGGATTGGGTTTGGAACCAGAGGAGGAAGAGGAGGAATGCCGGCACAATCAGTCCCGCTACCCACCACCATGCTCGCTTACGCGCCAATGGCCGGCCACACCCGCCACAAAACTGCGCCTGCTTACGATTGGCGTGACCGCATACAGGACAGAAGTTGGTGGCAAAGGCGTTGTTGTTCATCAGCGTTGCCAGCGGGGCTGCCAATCGGCGCGCCCGTTGAACGTCAATTGTGTCACTTCCGAACCGTCGCTACGCATAATGAAAACTTCCGCGTCGCCATCGCGGTAGGATGTGAACGTGATCCACTGTCCGTCGGGCGAAAAAGACGGGGCCAGGTTGCTGCTCTCGGCGGTTAGTTGTTGAACTTCCAACGTGTGAACGTGGACTTTGTAGATCTGGCGGCTGTTGCGCGGACCGGCGTAAAAGGCGAGCCATTGACCGTCGGGCGACCAGTCGGTGCGCCCGCCAATGCTGCCTACGCCCGTTTCCAGACGGCGACTTTCGCCGCTGGTCAGGTCGAGAATGTAATGGGCATTGACGCCGGACTGGTTGGAATAGTAGGCGATCTGGCGGCCATCGGGCGACCAGGTGGGGTCCTGGTTATCGGTGGGGGCGGTCGTTAGTTGGCGCAGCCCGCTGCCGTCGCGGTTCATGACCCAGATGTGTTGTTCATCGTTTTGGGCCGCGGTGAAGGCGATTTGGCGGCCGTCGGGGGAGATGGCGGGCGCGTAGAGGCCGCCGAGATGGGTGGGGCCGATGGCACGCGGGTTGCCGCCGTTGGAATTGATACTGTAGAGTTGAAAACTGCCGGCATGACGCGAAGAGAAAACGATCTCCTGTCCATCGGGAGCGAAAGAGGCGTAAAAGCTGGTGGCGGACAGGTTTGTGAGCTGCCGCAGGTTGCGGCCATCGGCGTCAATCGTGCAAATCTGGTCAATCTGATTCATGTAGCAGGTGAAGACGATGCTGCCTGAGGCTGGCTGCCGGGCGGGCGCGGCCGTGGGCGTGGCGGTGTGGGTAGGAGAAGGGGGAGGCGATGCAGTTGGGGATGGCGTCAAGCTGGGCGCGGGCGTCGTTGTCGGCACAGGAGTCGTTGTCGGTAAAGGGGTAGCTGTGGGCGTTGTTCGGGTGGGACTGGGCGGTATTTGGATGGTTGCGGGGGGCAGCGCGGCTATCTGGCTGTTATTTTGTCGCCACAGGAGAAAAGACGCGACGACCAGGATAAAAAGCGCGGCGGCAACAATCGGTAGCCAGACGGGAATCCGTTGCGTGGGAGGAGGCGGGGGGATGGGGAGTACGCGACCACAATTCCCGCAAAACGCGGCGTTTGTTTGATTAGGGTGGCCGCATTGGGAGCAGTAGCGTAGTCTGGTTTCTCCGTTCATTGGCGAGTTGTCCTGAGGTCAACGGATGGGATCTTTATGGAATGGCTCCCGTTTGCGCTATTGGTGTGCCGGCATTGTCCACAACTTTCAACCCCAATTCGCCTGCCCGATCTCGTGTCCACCGACTACGAAAGGCCTGACCGGGGGAGAGGGAGATTTGCCAGGTTGCGATGGGTTGGTTGCCGGCATAAAGCTCAACCGTAAACTGCCCAGAACTGCTCACGGCCAGGCCGACATCCACGCCAGCGTCGTTTTCCGTCAGGCGTAGGGCGGCGGCGCTGTTGGCATAGGTGAGGCCATCCAGATGGCTGACTGGATACCATTGTTCACTCCAACCCACACTTTGTCCCGGTTGTAGGATACCATTGGCCCAGAAGGTGGAAGTGGCTCCACTCCATAACTCAACGTAATTGCTGTTATCGTCTGTCCAATAGGAAGGGGCGTAGCCGGCGGGTCCGAAGAATTTGGCGCCTGCCGGCCAGCCCGGCGCATGGCTGCGCACGATGCCTTGCTGTGCTGCGTGGTCGTAGAGGGCGGCGAAGCCGTTGGGCGGGAAGAAGAAGCCGATGTGACCTTGCCAGTTGCCGTAAAAGTTCATGGCGCGGCCGCCGTGAACGGGCCAGGACATGCCGCCGCCGGCACCCGGAACGCCGCCATCCCCGCTGGAGTGAATGGTGACTTGAGATGCCGGCACGATAAACTCCGTTTCTGGAGACACTGTATTGCCGCCGAGGGTGAGCATTGCATTGAGCCAGAGTTGATATTCATGCGCCTGTTCCGTATCGTTTTTCGCATAGGGTTGGATGGTGAAGGCGCTGCTGCCGGCACGTAAAGAAATCGTGGCCCCAACTTCCATACCGGTGCGGTCATCTATATCACTGACGGTAATAGAGGTGCCACCGACGCTAACGTTCCACGGTCGCCATTCATTCAGGCCGTGTTCTTCCACGGGAAATGCCCACTCAATGCCGCCGGCGGCCAGCCACCAGCCACGATAGCCCCAGGCGGACGGTTTGATGACCGGATTTTGATACAAGAGTTGTCGTCCAGTGCCTTTGTCTAGCCAGCGATAGAGGCGACCACCCAGTTCAGGCAGAATAGTGAGGCCAACATAACCGTTTTCCAGGTGAATGGCACGATAAGTTTGCGGAACTGGCGGCCCTACCTGACCGAAGTCCAGCCGCGGATACGGGTAGGCGGAATCGTCTGGGGCGGTGGGGATGAAGGCTTGCTGGAATTGATAGGTGAGAATGGTGATGGTAGATTCCGTGGTCCAGACGCCAACATTGCTTGTCGGCGGACTGGCGGGTTCAATGGTGTATGGCAGGACGCCGTTGACTGGCGGCAAAGGGGTGTTAGTGGAAACGGGTGGTGACGTGTCGGTGGGGATGGGCGGCGGCGAGTCAGTGGGAATGGGGGTGTCGGATGTGGGAGATGCCGGCACAATTACCGGTTGGCGCACATCCGTGGCGGCGGTTGGTGGCGAGGCAGACGGCAGTGCGATAGGTGTTGCGGTGGGGGAGATGGCAGTGGTTGTTGGCGTCGTTTTTATGAGCGTTGGCGTTGCCAGTGGTGTAAGTGTTGCCGGCAAACGAATCAGCGTCGCGGTCACCGTGGCCGAAGTGTCCGTCAGTGGGATCGGAGGCGTGGCGGAAGATTCTACTTGAACCAAATAGGCTCGTGTTGGGAGGGGAGAAACAGAAGGGCGACAGGCCACCGACAGTAATGCCAGAGTAATGAGGAGCAACCAGATGTTTCGTTTCATGGGCATTTACCGCCAGAAGCCGCTATGCAACAAGATGTAAACATGTCCGCTGCTGGCCTGGATTGCCAGTCCGCCAGAGAAATCTTGTACGCGATTGTGATTGCCCCATTCGTAATTGGTGGCGTTGCCCAATCCTTGCTGCACTTCAGGGTAGGTACACCAGACCCAACCGAAGCCTCGGCGGGGTGTAGGTGGACTTTGCCGTGGTCCGCAGGTGTATTCGTCGTACCCTTCCCTCCAATCGCCGCGATAGAGACCCCATCGCCCATTGGCGTAGAGGACGTAGATATACTTATCGTTATCCTCTCGCCAAAAGGTATGGCCACCGACGAAATCTTCTTGAGCCATCCATACGGTTTTGCCGGCATTCAGTGGACAACCGAGGCTATCAAGATAACCCGCCGTGGCGGCGGCGAAGGTGCGGTCAACCCCATAGGCGCAGACGGTGGGAGCTGGCGTAGGCGTGTTTGTGGGGAAAGGCGTATTTGTGGGAAGGGGCGTGCTTGTGGGGCGAGGTGTAGCTGTGGGGCGGGGCGTGGATGTGGGGATGAGGGTGGCGGTTGGCGAGGGGCGTGGTGTGGATGTGGGGCGAGGCGTCCTGGTGGGGATGAGGGTGGCGGTGGGGCGCGTGGCGGTGGCGGTAGGGTTGAAGGGGGGAGGCGGTTCTGGGTTGCTCCCACCGTTGAGGAGGAGAATGCCGGCAACGATCAACGACAGTCCCAAGACGCCGATCAGGTAAGGGAGGATGGACTGGAGTATGGTAGGAGCGGGGGGGCGTGCTGTGGGCATAGTTGGTAAAGGCGACAAAGCGGGCAGTGCATGACGGCACTGGCCGCAGAAGCGGGCATTGCCTGCATTGGCGTGCCCACATTGGTCGCAATAACGTATCTCTGACATATCGGCGCTCCATTTAAGGCTGTGTTGCCATGCCATTGGCTTCAATCGTGATAGCGGCAATGTTTAGCGCGGGATCAAGGGTGTTAAGCGAGGGGACGGAATCATCGCTAATCGTTATGTTCGTTAACATGCCGGCATGACATTGTGGCGGCAGTTCCAGCGATAACAGATCCAGAAAACCAGATACACCGACGGTTGTTGCGCCTTCCCACACGGGAATGGCCGCGGCAGCATGGGAGACGACGTTGGCGGCAACGTGCCATTCACGCAGATCGCGCCCCAATCGCAGTTCACGCACCAGATAGGGTTGGTCCTCGCAGGTGACGGTGATGCTACCTACAGTCTGGTTGAGGAAGTGGTTATAGCCATTGCCGGTATTTATCAACAGGTGAATCTTTTGCGTCTGGAATATAGATACGGACAAACTGGCCTGCGTGGGATAACGGTCAAATGGTGGAGTAGAAGCCTGGCTTTTGAAGACGCCACTGCCAATCCTGAATAGAATGTTGTCAAATTCGTGTAGTCCCACAGCGGGGGCGGCGAAATCCAACGTGCCATTGGAGACGGCATCCAATGGAATTGGAATAAATCTATTTGCTTGGACGGGGACCGCGGATGGCGCGGGCGAGGAGGTGGGGGATGGGCGTGGGGTGACGGTCGACATCATTGTCGCTGTAGATGTGGGTAGGATAGTGGAGGGAGGTGTTGCGCTGCTTGTGGGAGAGGGAGTTGGCGTTTGGGAGGGCACAACGGGGATTGGGGGGGGAGGGGGTGGCGTGCTGGTCGGGGAGATAGCGGCGGTTTGGGGCAGGCAGCGATGGAACAGGTCAATGCCGGCAATGCAACCTTCGGTGAGGAAGAGAATGCCGGCAATGACGATGAGCAAGGAGGCCGTACCAACTAACCAGAAGGGAACACGTGGACCGGCGGTCGGAGTCGCAATGGGTATCGTGGGCAAGGACGATAATGCCGGCAACACATGACCACAATTGCCACAGAACTGGGCGCCGGTATTGTTGGCATGCCCGCATTGGCTACAGTAATATGCTTGCTTCATCACCGCCCCTGCATTGATTGACCTCCATCTATTCTTCCCCCAGATCGCCGGTAACAACACCCAGGTAGTGCCCACAACCCGTGCAAAAAACGGCTCCAGGCGCTACGACCGAATGGCAAACGGGGCAGCTACGCGACGCAGGTTTGTTTTCAATCGTCTCCTCTTCGTGCTGCCCTCCCAATGGATGTCCACACTCGGTACATAAACCAACATTGGCGGCGACAACGTGCCCGCAAACAGGACAGGTAGTCTGATCTGGCAACGCCGGTGGCTGTTCGATTTCCTCAATGGCGGTCAAGGGTAATTGGGCGCCGCTTGACACTGTTGGCGCATCATCCGTGGCCTCGGTTTCTGGGGAGGGTACCGGCACAGGTAAGGCCGGGTTTTCTGTCCACGGTAATTGGGGCGGTACCGGCGTCGGCTCCTCGTTGAGCCAGGATTCGGATGTTGGCGTATCTGTCGCTGATGAAGGCGGCGTTGTTATGATAGGGGAAGGCGTGGAGCGTGTTTGTGACTGCCGCAGATCGTAGCCGCAGTTGGTGCAGAAGTGGATGGTGGGGGTGATGGGCTGCCGGCATTGGGGACACAAAGTGGAGGGTGGCGGAGGCGCTGCTGCGGCGACGGGGTTGCCGCAGACGGTGCAGAAGCGGGCGTTTGGGGGCAGGGGGGCGTGACAGTGGGGGCAGAGGTTGGATGCCGGCATCACGCCGCGCGCGCCGCACTGCTGACAAAAACTGTCGCCTGGGAGCAACGTGCCATGCCCTTGCGGGCAAATGAGAACCACGGCTGGGGTCACGGGCACAACAAATTGCTGCGCCCGAATTTGCTCGATCTCCTGCTCGTGGGTCGCAATCTGCGTTTCCAGCATGTCCAGCGCGGCGCAGGCCTGTTGCAATGCTGGCGGCGTGACTTGCCCGGCGCGGTATAGTTGGTAGGCAATTGTGCCGGCCTGTTGGGCGGCCTGCTCACCTTGCTGCCGCAGCGTTCTGATTTTTAGTTGCAGCGCCGTAATCTGACGCATTTTTTCCGCTTCGAAAGCCGCCTGACCTGCGCGCGAACGCATTCTGTTCCATAGATCATCCATCCCGCGGTCTCCTGTCGGGTATGAGGGCGTACACAAGCACAAAAAGACGCAGGTCAAATATCACGCTGCGTCATCTATGTATCCTGTAAATCTTATACCTGAAAACGTCGATTTTTCCCTGGCGCTGTCGAAATTGGGTTGCTTTTGGGGCTATTTAACGGCGCTTACCTTTCTGGTCCACCAGGGCGCCACCCTTCTGGCGGTGTCGGCGCGCTCCCTTCGGGGTTGGCAGGGCCATAGAAATCCTTTTTCTCTGTTTTTTCGGCTCCAGTTTCGGCGCGTTCGGCGTCGCCAGCGTCACCATGGGCGCGTTGGGGGGTATGTTCGGCGGGGGCGTCTGGAGGGCCTTGCATGGCGGAAATGCCGGCATCACTCAACCCCTCGCTTGTGGACGTACTGGTATTGCTGCCTTCCGCGGCGTCACTGGAAAAACTGGCATCGTCGGGCATGTGCTATCTCCTGGAACTTGATGATTGTGGAATCATTGGGTACTGTGCCACCTTCTCTCACTTCCCTTCAAACACCTTTTCCGTCATGGTGCATTTCCCTTTGCATTTGCTGCAATTCTGGTTGCGGCAAACGTAATAGACCCACGTGCCTTTCGGTTGGTAATCCTCCCGCTGCGCGAACATGTGATAACCGCAGCAAGGGCACTTCTTTCCTTTAGCCATCTTAGCCTCCTTTCAAAACATGCTAGTTGTGTGGCACTCTTTCAGCCACGTGTGCCGGCACTTTCTCCAACCCTACCTCTTTTGCCGCAAAGATACGATGCCAACCAGGTCCCCCCGGGCAGTTTCCGGTTGCATCTTCTGATACCGTTTGGGCTTGAATAGCGTCCTCATAGGAAATGTGGTGGTTGAAATCTCCCGGCCCGGCTATTCCTTCGGGACTGGGCGAGTCTTTCACCAACATATTTCGCCTACCCTGGTCTTTCCATATCGTAGCGGCTTTCTGAGCCTCGCACGGCGGACCGACCTGTTTTCTCTAGCCCCTTGCTGGCTGGTTCAGGCAGATCTGTGTTCTCCGGTGTGGGAACATCCTGCTCGTTTATTTCTTCGGCGAACATCTCCACCTACTCTTTTTGGAGGTGACGGCAATCTGTTCATGCCGGCACGCCTTCCGCCCTTATTCTGCTTTTACGCCATGCTTCTTCTGCACTTCCTCAAACAACTGCCGATTCACTTGTTTGATCTCTTCTTCCGCGGCAGCTACTTGTTCCGTGTCATCAAGTTCTTTCATTTGCCGCTTGTGGGCCTGCAATTGGTCATGATAATTCTGCAGGTCGGTGATGATCAGCTTTGATTTATCTCCCTGCTCTATGCCCTGCATGGCTAACTGACCCGTTTCGCTCGTTCCCTTGCTGGCCAGTTCAGGTAACTCAGTTGTCTCCGGCAAAGATGCCGGCATATCTTGCTCTTTCACGTCAGATGTCACCATGTTATCCCCGATTTACCATGATACTGTTGCCACTCGGCAATGATTGGGTTTGAGTCGCGTGTGTGGGAAAAATGCCGGCATCTCCCCCCCCTTACTCGCTGGCTCTGAAATCTCTGCTTGTTCTGATGGAGATGCCGGCACATCCCCTTCCCGATAGTCCGCGCCCATTTCCTTTTCCTCAATCCTGCTGCCGCAAAAACCGCGCGCTCTCCTGCGCGCTTTGCGCCGTCAGTCGCGTGTTTTCCTCAATATCCAACAGGACGTAAATACTCTCCGCAATCACACGGGCGACAACGTAGAAAAAGCCGCCCACCAGAGCATCCAACAACAAGGTGCCGGCGCCCAAAAGAAAACTATCGGCCATCCTGACAAGGCCGTACATGCCGCCCAGGATGGTCAGCGCCAACACGCCATAGCTCAACGTCACGCACAGTTGGGCAATCCCACGCAGCGCCCCATAATCTCGGCTGGGTGGGGAAACAACAGCGGGCCTTGGTGGTACCGGACCTGGGGTTGGAACAAATGGTTTGCTTATCGGAGGTTTGTTGCTCAAAGAGTGCCCACACTTCTGGCAGTAACGCGATGTTGTTAGATTTTCCATCTCGCAATTAGGACAAACGATACGATCCATCAGCACCCTTGAATGTGAATGATTTGGGCGTGTTTCAAATGCGTTGAGCAGGCTGCTCACACCGTAGGACAATTTGCCCAAATTGTCCCTTCATGGCAGAGGACAATTCAGCGAATTGTCCTACAGCAACCGTCATCTAAAATGAAACGCCCCCGAATAATTTATGCGTTTCACAAGTCCTGGCAGAATCTTTCAGGATTTTCCTTGAATCGCCTTGATTCCTTTTTCGCTCAAATACTGCGACGCCTTCTCCTTCTCCGTCGCCGCCTCCATCACCGACCACGCCTTCTTCACCAATGCTTCCACTCCCTGCTTTGCTGTTTCTACTGTTTTTGTGGCGGTATCGATTGCCATTTTCACTCCTCAAACCTGTTTCGCGCCGTTTGCAATGAAACGCCGTTTCGTCCGCGCCCGTCCATGTTAATGCATCCTAATTCAGGAAGGTTTACCAATGTGGCTTGCTGGATTATAATTCAGATCATATCGTTCTGTCCGAGGAATAGGATGCTTCCTGAAATTAAAGACATTGCCCAAGAACTCAATATCGCGCCAGAAACCTTGTGGAAAGAAAGCCTGTTGGCTTATCTGACCAACGAAATGCGGCTGGTGGAAATGGATATCCGTGACATTCAAGACAGATACCGTTCCCGCACGCCGCAAGAGCTAAGGCAGAAGATCGAATCGAACCAGATCTACAGCCATCCTGCCTGGGAGGAGATGATTGAGTGGGAAAATCTGGTAGCTCATCAGTCCATGCTTCTTAAAATTCAACGTGAAATCAGTTAGAATCGTTAACTATTGCCTCTTTCTCTAAATGCGCGCTCAAAGCTGCGGCGCATGTGTTCCGTGAAGGGGAAGTCAATTTCGTGTGCCAGGTAGCACCAGGCGTTGTCCACCGTGGAAGCGCCAGGCGTGCGGTCGGCGACGGATTTGCAGGAGAGGGCCACGCCGCGCCAGTTATCGGGCCAATGCTGTGGCGCGGGTCGCTCATCGAATCGCTTGATAGCCAGTTTGAGCGTTTCCGTCGCCTCCTTGTCTAGCGTGTACGGTTCGATGGCTTCACGGTACTGGCAGGGGCTGGCGCAGAAACGGCAGCCGTCGAAGGGGAGGTATGTCCCTTTGTACTGGTCGTTAAAGGGCTGCATGGCCTGTTTCACCACCTTATCTTCATGGTCGGCGAATGTGGCATCGTCTTTGAAGTTGGGCACTTGCATAAAGGTGGCGCGGTCATAACCGGTCATAAAGACCGCCGCCTGCCCCACGCCTAGCTTGCCCAGAAACTCCTGCTGCGCATCCGTCATAATCATGGCCGCCGCAATTGCCTCGCGGTCTACTTTGTGCCGCAGTTGGTGCGCGATTTGCAGGTTGGTGTTGCGCACCGCGTCCGGCGACAGCTTGTCCGGGCTTTGGTCAGAGATGAGGATGCCCTCCCCATAAGCGCGGACTTCGGCCAACATGCCGGCAAACGCCTCCACCGCCTTGGCCCGCGTATCCGCCGCCACCTCCGACGCACCCACCGACTTCACATTCTCCAACACATTATGCGCCTCTTCCACCACCGCCACATGTTGTAGCGTCTTCCCCTTGTGTAGTTCCCGGTACTCGCGTAAAAACGTGAGCAGGAACATCATCGTCAGCGCCTTGTCCTGCTGGTTCAGGTCGTTTAACTCCAACACAACCGGACGATTCAGCAGCAGGTCCATGGGAATCCCACGCTGGCAATCAAACATACGCCCGCGGCTGCCGCGCAGCAAATTGCCGATCCGCCCCGCCGCCGCGGCGCGAATGTTGTGGTACGTTTCGCCTGCATACCCGCGCGACTCGGCGATCTGGATCACCTTGTTGAACATGTCGCGCATCGTGGGAAACAGGCGATTGGGATGCTCGCCGCCGCGATCCGTCAGCTTCCACTTCTTGTCTTTGTAAATCTCCTCCAGACTTTCGGCCACGATGGACGGCAAAATACCAAATTGGGGGAGCGCGGCGTCAAAGCACGCCTGCAAACCGCCCAGGTGCGCTTCCAGCCGCACGCCGGGCAGGAGTTCAAACGGATTGAGGCGGAAGGGGGCGGTCGTTTCGTCCCCCAGCGTGAAAACGAGGACGTCGGCAAATCCCTCCTGCCCGATGAAGCCGCGATACTCCTTCTTCGCCGCCTCAATCACCAGAAAAGGAATGCGATGCCGTCGCCACAATTGATCCAGCAGGTAAAGCACCGTGTTTGTTTTGCCCGCGCCGGTAAAGCCGACTACCAGCGCGTGCCGCACCAGGTGCTTCAATTGCGCCGTTACCGCCCCGCCGCGCTGAAAGTCTCCCAGGTGCAGCTCGTCCGCCGCTGCCGCCGCCGGGCGCGGTCCCGGCTCAAAATCGGGCGCTGTTTGTTTGACGGCAATGCCGGGCACGCCGCCGCGCACGCTCACGGGCAGCCGGAACACCGCCGCCGCCCCACGCGCGCCTGTCAGGTAAACGAGCCGCTTCTTGTCGTCGCTGGCTAATCCATTTCCCCATGGGATCAACTCTAGCTGGGCAAAACAGCGGCGCGCCGCCCCCATTTGCTCCGGCGTGGTCGGGGCAATGACGTCAAAACCGCTGGGCAGGCGTTGCTCATCATCGTCTATTTCTGTTTTACCCGCCGTGATGGCGGCCCCAAACGTGCGCGCCATTGTCCAGGCGGCGGAAGCATCTGGACTGACGCACTGCACAAGGGACAGATACGGCTCCGTCAGTTGCGTGGTCAGCGCCTGATAGATACGTCCTACCAGTTCCGCCTGCGGATCGCGGCGGGCCGCCAGGGTGTTGTCCGAGTAAGTTTTGATGGTTTGTTCGGTAAGCGTGCGGGCAATTTGGGCGGCGCGCACGAGTGCATCCTTTTCCTGTACCGTAAGGGTGGTTGGTTCCAGGTAGAGGCTGACGGTAACTTCCGCCGGCTGTCGCAGCAGCATTTCAAAAGGGCGCAGCCAGGCGCCGGCGGGACGCCAGAAGGGGTGGATCAGGTACGCTTCGCCGGGAAAGACCATAAAGGGGGTGACTTCTTCATGCTGGCGCACGTCTACGAGAAAGGAGGGGGCGGCGAAGGGGAACAGGTGGCTGTTGAGGTCTCCCTCGCTGCATGGGGTATGGGGCAGGCCCATGGCGGTGAGTTGGCCGCTGAGGTCGGCGGTTATGATTTGCGCGAGATGGTGGCTTTTGCCGGCATCTACCCGCAGCCGCACCAACAAGGCCACATCAACCCTCCCCGCCTGGGGCCGGGCATGAAAACGGAGCGCAAACGCACTCCCTTCCCATTTCCGCAGCCCTAGCACAAACTGCGTCCAGCGACTGAGTACCTCGTCCAGTTTCTCCTGGTCGGCGCGTCCCAACAGGGTGTGGTCGGCCAGCCAATCGGGGAGGAAGGGCAGCCGGTAGCCGAAAAGCAGGTGGGATTGTCCGGGAGATGCCGGCAATGACTTCACATACGGTTGTAGAACTTGAGACATCATAAATCAGCCTCAGTCACTCGAAGATAGCAACATCAAATGATGCGCTCGCGCTGTCCACCGCGGAATTCATCCTTTTTCCGCACCAGTGCTGTGTTGATGCCGACCTCGTCCAGCACTTCCAAAATACTCTTGTGGACGGCCAGGGTCATGGCCGCAATGTCATCCGCGCGAAAGTGATTGTACTGGTGCTGGTAGAAGGCCATAAAACTACGTTTGAAAATCAGTCCGGCTATGCCGCCTAGAATAAACAAACCGACATAGCCGGCAACCAGGAAGGATAGATAGTCCTCGAAATAATCAAATAGCATTCCTTCCGAAGCAATGCCTACTGCCAGGAAGTCCAGAATTAGTAGCAAGAGGAATACCCACCATCGCCATAGCAACTTCACGAAAACGTCCCAGGCTATGTACAGATCCGTGCCGAATTCCCCTATGTAGACGGCCAGAGTTGTACCCACCTTGTGCAGGGAAATCTGGTAAGGACGGGTTTCGCCCAGGAGGCCGCCTGGCGTTACATCTTTGTGGGAAATCGTCACCTGGGGCATGTTGCGTTGGCGCAGGCGTTGGATCAGGAGTTGGCGCACGCGGGAGGCTTCACCTGCCTGATTGTCAATCAAGTCGGCCCAGCCATCAATGCGTTGCCCCAGCTTATCCAGGCGCACGCGCCCGGAAGAGGTCGCTGCCGGCATCGTGTACTGAACATTCGCGGGTTGAGCAGGCGTGGTTGCCGGCATGTTCAACGTAGAACCAGGAATAGGGGAAGGTGAAACGGCCTGTTTCAATGCCGTGCCACACTGGTTGCAGAAATTTTCCGTATCGGCGTTTTTCGCACCACATTGGGGGCAAAACACTCGCTTCCTCCTTTCTTTTCGTAAAAGACCTAAATGACGCGGATGCCGAACGAAGATGGTGGGCGTTCAGGCATGAGTTCTTGTGGCACATTGATTTTGTCCAATGACTCGCGCACGGTCTGTTCCACCGATTTTTCCAGAGCCACGATGTCATCCAGTTGGAATTCGTTTGGCGGTGTGCGTAGGATAGCCCAGAAATCCTTTTCCTTTAGAAACTTGTAGATGCTGTAGACGAACGCAATCAGCAGCAGCAGGGCATTGACCAGCCCTAGGGGGCCTACCAGGCACAAAAGGGCGAATAATGATCCCAGGCCGCTGTTGTTGCCAAAGGGGTTGATGGAATTGGTTGCGCTCATGACGCTGTTGCCATAGCCAAAGACGAAAAAGAGGTGAAACAGCAGCATCAGACTGATGATCGCTACCCGTAGATTGTTGATTGGCCCTTTGGCATAAGTGACTTGCGAGATGTACAAGTCTTTCCCGAATTTGCCGATATACAGGGCCACGGTGGTGATGCCGCGTTGAATGAAATAAAATGGGCGGCGCTCGACGACAATTCCTTGTCCGGTCAATTCGACCCACCGCATTCGTGACTGTTCAATTCGCCGCTGGTGAAAACGTTCGCTGATGGCCTCATGCAACGCCTCCGTCTGCTGTCCCTGGTTGTCCAGTAACTAGGAGACGTGTCGTCCTCGTTCGCCATAGCCGGCAAAAGGTCCCCAAATACTGCCGGCATTTACCCCTCCCGTTCCCATCTGTTGACTTGCATACGTCCTCTGTACTAACGGTTTGGCCGGAGGAGGTGTTGCTGGCGAGCGGGGTGCCGATGGCATGGGGGGCGACGGTTCCGCTGATGGCGTCTCCGCGAGTAAAGGCCTTGATTCAGTTGTGACAACGGCTGACCCAATACGAGCGCCACAATGTTGGCAGAATTGAGAGTCGCTTGGATTTTGTCTCAGGCAGTTTGGGCATTGCATAGGCAGGTACTCCCTATAAGCTTCATTGTCTTTGCCCACATTGATGGCAAAAACGCGCGCCTGTGTCTAGCCATGCGCCACAATGAGAGCATTGCCCGGCCGGGCGACGCCGGTGGCTAAAAGCATAGGCGCCAACGCCCGCGAGAATGAGTATTCCGCTGGCGATAAGAATAATCGGAGTGGGAAAACGACTTTTCTCGGTAAGAATGGCCTGAACGGGACCGACCGGATTATTCCATCGCACTTTGCCCGGTTCGATTTGCTGACCATTGCTGGAAATAACCTGACCACCAACAAGAGTCAGCACATTGCTATTCGCTAATGAAAGGTCTCCCATGTTTTCGTTGTAAACTATCTGTCGCTGCCCATCTACTTCTTTCACCTGAATGGACGTATTCTCAAGTATTTGTTGCGTTAATAAGTCATAACCTGTGCCTTCTGCGTGAATGGTATATTCGAGAATGTCGTCACGCTGATCCAGTGACCAAGAAGCGGTAGCTCCCAGACTTTGCAGATTGGCGACATTGTCCCGCAGTTCAGCCTCAAAGTCGGCCTGCGAGCCAATCAAAGCCAACGTTTGCCGTGGAATGCGAATAATCATGTCAACTACCCACTGTTCTTCTGGATAGAATGTAACTGTGCGGTCTAATTCGCCGCCACATCCGACCAGAAGCGACAGGAGTATGAGACTGGTTAGAGGCACTAAACGCCAGAGGCCGAAGGGTTTACGCATCCGCGGCACCTAAAATGATTGGTATGAGTTGCTCCAATCGCTCTCATGATAATTGTCACGTCGAGGTGGTCTTTCTGCTATGATCAAAACGGCGGCAATGATCAGGGCAATCAGACCAATTCCCGCCGCCCACAATCCGAACTCGCTGCTTACTTCAAGACCATTGGCGGCGGCATCCTGATTGAGTTGATTCCATTTGAGTAATAAGACGGCCAGCCCGGCAGCAGAACTCAGCATCTGTCCCACGCCTACGATGGCCCCAGGCACTTTTGCCGCGGTGAGGCCCATGAGCAGCCCTAAGGAGAGCAACGCGGCTCCTGGCGCGACGAAAACGGCGGCATCACCATCGAAAGATTGCGCGCCCAAGCGGGTGTTGACCTCACCGCCCGCCGCAAGTTGGTAGCCACTTAGCCGGGCGACAGGCTGATTGCCACAGGAAACGGTAATCCAGGGGAGAAAGAAACACAGGAGAACAAAGAGAGCAACAGGACCACTGAGAATGCGACCAATCGACATAAGCACCTCGTGCTGTTGGAGAGGATTTGACTATTGCGCGACTTATTCAATTGTTATACTGTTTTGCGCTAAAATTTCTCCCCAAGATTCAAGTAAATGTCCAAATTGGAGGAGGCTGAACGATGACAAGAGTATTGGTAATTGCCCTGGATGGGGCGACGTGGGATTTGCTGCGGCCGTGGATGAATGCCGGCATTCTCCCCCTCCTCTCCCGCCTATTCCAACAAGGCCGCGGCGGTGTGCTGGAAAGCACCATCCCCTGGGCCACCCCCACCGCCTTTGCCTCCTTTGCGACCGGCACCAACCCGGGCCAGCATGGCGTATTCGACTTTGGCCGCCTCATTGGTGACGACTACACCGCCTTCATTCCCACCAACGGCGCGGATGTGCAACGGCCCACGTTGTGGCGTTTGCTGTCGGATGCCGGCATTTCCTCCGCCATCATCAACATGCCCATGACCTACCCCGCCGCGCAGATTGATGGATGGTTGATTGCCGGCATTCCCTACCCCCACCACAGCCCTCGCCTCTGCCACCCCCCCGACCTCCTCGACAACCTGCGCCAGCACGACTGGGACCTCGTCCTCAACGCCTCCGACGACCTCGGCGGCAGCTACGCCGACTACCACCAGGGATTGCTGCGACTCGTGCGCCAGCGCGGTGCGGCAACCGCCCACCTCATCCGCCAGCACAACCCCGACTTCGTCTGCGTCCACTTTCTGGAAACAGACCAGGCGCAGCACCGCTTCTGGCAATTCCTCCCCGGCGAACCCCGCCACGATCCACAAGGCCCGCACACCAACGCCATTCTCGCCGTCTTCCAGGAAGTCGAACGAGCCATGCAACAAATCATCGACGCCGCCGGGCCAGACGTCACCCTTTGCGTTATGTCCGACCACGGCTTTGGCCCCTCGCGCCACCAGGTCTGGCCCAACAACTGGCTGCGGCAAAATGGCTACCTCGTCCTCAAGAACACGCCCGGCGTCCGCCTCAAGCGCCTGCTTTACCAAATGGGACTCTCCCCCGCCGCCATCCGCGAAAGAGCGCCCGAACGCCTCAAACTCGCTATCCTCCAATTCTTCGAGCGGCAAAAAGGGCGCGCCATCGCCTCCCAACTGGAAGATGACCGCGGCCCGGCCCGGCGCAAAGGCATCATGGATTGGCTCACGGAGCGGCTGGCGCTGGACTTTTACGATGTCGATTGGTCTCGCACCGTCGCTTTCTCCACCGGCAGCACCTCCGTGGGCTACGTCTTCCTCAACGTCACCGGACGCGATCCCCAAGGCATCGTCCCGCCCGGCGCGTCCTACGAAGCCTTGCGCGCCGAAATCGCGGAAAAGTTGCGCCAATGGCCAGCCGTCGGCGCGGTCAGTACACGCGAAGAAATCTGGCACGGCGCGCAGCTTGACCACGCGCCCGATCTCGTCATTCGCTGGGCCGCCGACAGCACCGACGCTCGCTACTTTCAGACCCGATTCAGCAGCCACCATCTGATCAAACCCGTGCCCAACGATTACGCATCCCATCGTTATGATGGCTTATTTTTCTTTCATGGACCAAACGTGCGCACGGGGGAAGAACAGCGCGCCAATATCCTCGATCTGGCTCCGACCTTACTCTGGCTGCTGCGCCAACCCGTCCCCACGTACATGGATGGGCGCGCTCTCACGGAATGCTTCCAACTTGACCACCCCGTCACTTTTACAGAGGAGGCCGCTTCCACCCACCCGTCCGATTTCGCCCTCTCCACGGACGATGAGGCCGCGATCCGGGATACCCTGCGCGCGCTTGGCTATATTGAGTAACTGTTTATGCCGGCATTCCCCGAACAAAGGACGCCAGCGATTCCGGACCCGTACCTTCTCCCCCGCCACTATTCCCTGATGACCGAACTGACGAACCCACACGACCGATTCTTCAAAGAAACATTCACCCGCATAGAACTGGCGCAAGATTTCTTCGCCCAGTATCTACCCGCGCCCGTTGCCGCGACATTGAACCTCAACACCCTTGAGTTACAATCGGGCAGCTTCGTGGACCCCGACTTACAGCAGCAATTCGCCGATCTGCTTTACCGCGTCACGCTTCAAAGCGAAGGCGATGCCTATATCTACTTGCTGTTGGAACACAAAAGCTACCCCGATCCCCAGGTCCCGTTCCAACTCCTGCGCTACCTTGTCCGCATCTGGGAAAGAGACCTGCGCGCGCAGGAAACCCTGCGCCCCATCGTTCCCCTGGTAGTCTATCATGGACAGGGTCGGTGGCAGGTCCCCCTCACCTTTTCCTCCTGCTACTCAGGCCCCGAAGTCTTACGCGCCTATTGGCCGGACTTTCGCTATGAGTTGCAGGACCTTTCTCGTCTTAGCCACGCTGAAATCACGGGAGCCTTGCCATTACAGATTGCCCTGCTGGTACTGAAATACATCCTTGACCCCACCCTCCATGACCATTTGGGCGATATTCTGAGCCTATTCAAGAAACTGGCGGATACGCAGTCAACGTTGACTCTACTGAAAAAAGGCCAAAAACCGGGTTTTTACACATGAACCACTCTGGTAATTTTGGCCGGGCACTCGAAAAACCCGGTTTTTTCAGTGAACTCAACGTTGGAATATCTCCATACAGTGTTGTATTATATTGGCATCGCCGGGGCGCACATAACCCGCGATGACATGACGAATGTTGTGCAAACGACGCTGGCGGACAAAGGAAGTGAGATGATGCAGACTGTCGCCCAACAGTGGATCGCGGAAGGAATTGAGCGAGGAATTGAGCGAGGCGTGGCTCAAGGGCGTGTGCAGGCGTTGCAGGAGGCCATCTTGGATTTGCTTCAAGTGCGGTTCAGCGTGCTGCCAACGGGGTTGACCGCGCAGGTAATGGCCTTAACGCACGCGGAATTCTTGCGCTTGCTGCTCCGCGAAGCGGCGGTGACGGACAGCATGGCGGAATTCTCCCAGCGGCTTGCACATCTCGCGTCTGAGCCGCCGCGGCCAGGCAATTAACATGGAGTGGGCCGCGCATTGACGCGGCGAAGATGCTCATGATTCCCTGTACTATCGGTATCACGGCGCACAATGAGGAGGCCAATATCGGCAAGCTCTTGCAGCGCATTTTGGACCAGAAACTCGTCACGGTAGAGCCGCGCGAAATCATTGTTGTCGCCAGTGGTTGCACGGACAATACCGAGGCGATTGTGCGCCAGTTTGAGCAGCAGGACGCCCGCGTGCGCCTGCTATCGCAGGAAAAGCGCGAGGGCAAGGCATCGGCGATTAACCTGATTCTGCGTGACCTGAGCGAGAAGGTGGTGGTGATTTGTAGCGCGGATTTATTGCCGGCATTTGACGCCATCGAACAACTCGTTTCCCCCTTTGCAGACCCCGAAATCGGCATGACAAGCTGCCGCCCCGTCCCCGTCAACGACCCCAACACCTTCATGGGCTTCGCCGCCCACATGCTCTGGAACCTGCACCACGAGATCAACCTGCGCTCCTTCAAAGCCGGCGAGATGATCGCCTTTCGCAAAATCTTCGAACGCATCCCCTACAAAACCTCCGTAGACGAAGCCAGCATCGAACCCGTCATCCGCGCACAAGGCTATCGCGTCCGCTACGTGGCCGATGCCATCGTCGCCAACAAAGGCCCTGAAACCGTAGCCGACTTCTTGCGCCAGCGCCGCCGCATCTACTCCGGCCACCTGGACGTGAAAATCCTGCTGGGCTACTCCGTCAGCACCATGAGCGGGGGAAAAGTGCTGCGACTCCTGCTGCGCCACCTCGACTGGCGACCCAAACAGCTTATGTGGACCTGGACCGTGGTGGCCCTGGAAGCGTATGGCCGCTTTCTCGGCTGGCGCGACCATAAGCAGCAGCGTGACCACACCGTCTGGGAAGTAGCCACCTCCACCAAAAAACTGGAAACCTCCTGACCCTCTCGAAGACAGGACGCGGACGAGCGCGGAAGGACGCGGACAAGCGCGTCTGCTTCAGCGGCGCAAGCCGTAACTGTCTTCGAACATGGCGCGCTCCGCGTCTCAACCACAGCCTATGAAATCCATGCTAGGCGTCCTGGCAAAAATACCAGCCTATCAGCTTTATCGGCGGTTTGGCTGGCCGCAAACGCTGCCCGTCAACATCACCCTGTCCCCGTCTCCCAAGTGCAACTCCCGCTGCCTCACCTGTAACATCTGGATGAAGCGGGAAAATGAACTGACCCTGGACGAGTGGGACAAGGTTCTCGCCTCCCTCGGACCCGCGCCATACTGGTTCACCATCAGCGGCGGCGAGCCGTTGATGTTCCCCAAAATCGTGGAACTGGCGCAGCTTGTCTATCAACACTGCCGCCCCGGCATCATCAACATCCCCACGAATGGCATCCTGCGCAGTGGCCCAGATCGCGTGCGCGCTATTCTGGAGAGCTGCCCGGAAAGCCAGTTGATCATCAACCTCTCGCTCGATGGTGTGGGTGAAAAACATGATTTCATTCGCGGGGTGATGGGCAACTTCGAGAAGTTTGAGGAGCGGCTGCAGCAGTATTTTGACCTGCGGCGCGAATTCCCCAACCTGGCAGTAGGTATTCACTCCGTCGTGTCCGTGTTCAACGTGCACGACCTGGACGAGCTGATCGCCTACGCGGACCGATCCGGGGCGGATCAGTTCATTACGGAGATCGCCGAGCCGCGCGTGGAGTTGGATACGGTGGGATTGCCGATTACGCCGGACAAAGCCGCCTACGCCGCCGCTATCGACCGCCTGATCGCCTACGTCAACACGCACCAGTATCGCGGCGTGTCACGCATCACGGAGGCGTTCCGCGTGGAGTACTACAAGCTGGTGAAACGCATTTTGGAGGAGCAGGATCAGGTGATCGATTGCTATGCCGGTTGGGCCAGCGCCCAGATTTACGCCGATGGCACGGTCTGGCCCTGCTGCGTGCGCGCCGACGATCTGGGCAATCTGCGCGACCACAACTATGATTTCGCCGCTATCTGGTTTGGGGAGAAAATCAAGGAAGTACGGCGCAGCATTGCCGCCAAGGAGTGCTACTGCCCGCTGGCGAATGCTTCTTACACGAACATGCTGCACGATGTCCCCACGCTGGCCCGGGTAGGCACGAAAGTAGTAACGAAAAGATGATGGCTTGCCACCTTCCCGGAAGCTGTTTGATGCTAAAGGACGTGAATAATGAGACGCTCTTGGCCTGAAATGGCTTCCGAGAAGGTCTCATGGATCAGGTCCCCCAGATGCCTCATAACCATTCGCCCATTTACCCATTCACCCATTAATTGTTACTCAGTTCCAGAACGATGGGCGTGGCGGGGTCGCCGCGTTGGCCGAAGATGTCCTGCAAACTGGCCGTGATCACGTTGCGCCCGCCGTCGTCGTGGCTGCGGGTGAGGGTGATGGGGATGTCTAAGATGCCGGCATTATCCACCACCCCCGCGTAATAATTCACACCCAACAAACTATTCACCTCGTAGGCGTCCAGATCAAACCCTCCCCCCGGCACGCCCGCCGTCAGCAACCCGCCCTCGGCCACCAGGAGATGCACCGTCATCCCTGGCGTCCCCATCACGCGCACCTGTTGCGTCGCGTCCTGCACCGTCGCAGGAGGCGCGGCGACGCCCATGACCTGTATCGTTGGCGCGGCGGGGACGTCCGCGCGCACCAATGCCATCGCGCCGCTGAGGCTGTCGGGAATGGGCGAGAGGGCGGCGGTGATGCTGCTGCCATCGTCAAAGGTGATGGTGACGATGGCTCCCGACATTTCTAGCCCGGAAATGCTGCCGGCATCACCAGGACCTGGCCCGGTAACACCACGAATACTCGTCGGATCGACATCCACGGAAAACGAAACGCTTTCCCCCGGATCAAAATCATCAAAATGGAGGTCGAGGATGTCATAGCCGCCATCGTGCGGGCTGCTGTAGTTGTGACCGAGGAAGCCGACCGGTTGGGCCATGCCGTCAATCTGCAAATCTTTGGCGACGAGGTCGCCGGCGACGCCCAGCGGGTCAAAAACCAGGTCGGGCAGGATGGCGGCACGCAGGTCAATGCGCGCTTGCGTAATGGTGAGGCTGCCGGGGGCGTTGTTGCTGAGGGTGAAGGAATGGGGAGCGAAGGTGCTGGCGTTGATGCCGGCATTCTCCGTCACCACCAACACCGCTTCCGGCAAAACAGGCGGCGCACCCGTGTGCAACAACAGCGGCACAAAAACCGCCACATCCCCTTGCGCCGCGCCTGACCTGCCGGCAGCCGCCACCACGCCCAACAAAATCACCAGACTGATCACCATTTGTCGCATATCGTATTCACTCCTGACGCCGCCATTCATCGAATTGTAGCCACGGCGTGGCAAGACCACAAACCGCCCCCGCTGTAGGGGATTCGTCAGCCAATGGTGCGAGAAACAGGTGGATCGATACCCATTTTTCCCGTAAACTCGGGGCATGAAAGTTGTCGTAACCGGAGGAACCGGCTTCTTAGGGGCCGCGTTGACGCAAGAACTATTGCGACAGGGAGCGGACGTCCACGTCATCGCCCGCGCCGGCTCTGATCGCCATCGCCTGCATGGGCTGCCCGTAACCATCCACACGGCGGAGATGACGCAGCCGGATACGCTGGCCGGACTGTTTGCGGCTGCCGATGGCGTGATTCACGCTGCCGGCATTCTCGGCCAGGCCAACACCCCCGAATCCACCTACCAGCAGATCAACGTTGCCGGCACGGAAAACATCCTCCAGGCCATCCACAACAGCGGCGCGCGCCCCCGCATCCTGCACATCAGCAGCGCCGGCGTGCTGGGGCCGCTCTCGCCCACCGCCGCCCCCCTGGACGAAACCGCGCCCCTGGCCCCCAGCAACCCCTACGAACGCAGCAAAGCGGACGCCGAGCACGTAGCCCGGCGATTCGCCGCCGCCGGGCTGCCCGTGACCATCGCCCGCCCGGAATTCGTCTACGGCCCCGGCGACTGGCACGTTTTTGGCCTCTTTCGCGCCATTCAGCGGCAGCAATTCTTTTACATTGGCGGCGGCCACAACACCTGCCACCCCACCTACATTGACGACGCCGTGGCCGGGATGCTCGCCTGTTGGCGGCACGGGCGGCCCGGCGCGGCGTACCACATCATGGGACCACGTCCTGTGACGTTCCGCGAACTGGCGCAAACCATCGCCGCCGCCCTGGATGTGCCCCCGCCGCGCCTGAATGTACCGGTCTGGCTGGCGTATTTGGGTGCGTGGGCATTGGAAAATGCCGGCAAAATCACCCACCGCCCCGTCCCCCTCAGCCGCACCGGCGTCGCCTTCTTCCGCGAACATCGCCGCTTCTCCTACGCCCGCGCCACGCGCGAACTCGGCTACCAACCCCAAACCGACCTGCCCACCGGCATCACCCGCACCATCGCCTGGTATCACCAACAAAAACGCCTCTAAAAAGCACACCTCATACCTCATACCGCACGAGACCCTCCCATGACCTTCGACTGGCTGAAAAAATACCAACACAACATGCAAAAACCCGCCGACTACGCCGAAAAAACCCTGGCCGCCTATCGCCTGGGCATGAAGGCCGGCGGCTCCATCGTTGGCGTGCGCCTGGAAGTGCAGGCGGATGGTTGCCCGGCGGCCCAAGCTCTCTTCCCCGACCGCGTATATAGCCCGGACGACGCGCCGCGCGTGCCTCTGCCGGACTGCCCACGAGGGAACCGCTGCACCTGTGTCTACCGCCCCGTCATGACCTACGAGCGCCCCGCCCGCGCCGCGGATCCGGACAAGTAATTCGCCATGCACAAACTGCCCTATCGTTCCATCAAATCCCTCTATGCGCTGGCGCTGGCCGAAGGCGAGGGCGTAGGGACTGCCTACGAATACTTCGCCAAACGGCTGGCCATGTCCCGCTGGCTGCCCGCCGCCTGGCGACCCCGCCGCCTGCTGGTCGCCGGTCTGCCGCAGAAGTATGGTCTTAGCTTTGATTTCTGGCTGCTGGCGGCGGAGTGGGGCGCGGCGCTGACCATTGCCGATGAACGTCCGGCGGCGCTACAAAAGGCGCGGGAGGCGTTGGATCGGGCGCAGGAAGGTGGCTTGCTGCCGGCATTACGTCCACAGTTCGTCCTCGTGGGGGATTGGCCGACAATGGCGGAACTGCCGGGCGATTTTGACCTGGCGCTCTCGTCCGAACTGCTGCAGCGGCTGCCCCCACCCGCGCGCATGGCCTACACAGCCCAATTGCAGGCGCGCGCCTCCCTGGTTGGGCTATTTTGCCCCAACGCGGAGAACGCGGGACACACCAATGTGAGCGGCTTGACGGGGCTGCGCCTGGAGGAGGCAATAGCGCTTAATGCGGGTTCCGGCTGGCGGATGCGCGCCGGTTTTGTGGACATGCCTCCGTTCCCGCCAGGGGTGACGCGCAGCGAGGCGCAGCGGGCGCAGGCGAGCAGCGGCCGGTTGGAGGGGGCGGCGATGTGGGGGTTGGAATGGTATGCGCGGTTGGAGTGGTGGATGCCGGCATCTATCCGCCGCGCCCAATCCCACATCATCTACGCCCTCATGCAGCCCACGTCAACTTGACCGCCCACCTGCCTCGGCTATAATCTTCGCACCATCTGTGATAAATTTCTCAGACAACATACGCCGATCACTCGTGCCCGCCAACTTACCACTGACAACTATTTCCGAACGAAACGCGATGAGCCGCGACGCATTGCTTGGTTGCGTACATGCCCAAGCCATCATAGACGAAAACAGTCGCGGCTTGCGCTTGACCCAAATCGCGTTTCATCCGCGAACGGGTGGCACTGCTGACACGACCAACTGTCAACCACCCGTCCACTACTTTCGAAGGAGGCCCCGTGCCTAAAGCACTCATTACCGGTATCACCGGCCAGGACGGTTCCTATCTGGCTGACTTTCTGCTCAAACAAGGGTATGAAGTCGTGGGCATGGTGCGCCGCACCAGCACAATCAACTTCCACCGCATCGCCCACATCCAGGACCAAATCACCCTCGCCAACGGCGACATGCTGGATCAGGTTTCCCTTGTCCACATTCTGGAAGAACACCGCCCCGACGAAATCTACAACCTGGCGGCGCAATCCTTCGTCCAAACCTCCTGGACGCAGCCCGTCTTCACCGGCGAAGTCACCGCCCTCGGCGTGACCCGCATCCTGGACGCCATACGCATCGTGGACCCCCGCATTCGCTTCTACCAGGCCAGCTCCAGCGAGATGTTCGGCAAAGTGCGCGAAGTGCCGCAAAAGGAAACGACGCCCTTTTACCCGCGCAGCCCCTACGGCGTGGCTAAAGTTTACGGACATTGGATCACCGTCAACTACCGCGAAAGCTACGATTTGCACGCCGTTTCCGGCATTCTCTTCAATCACGAAAGCCCGCGCCGTGGCCTGGAATTCGTCACGCGCAAGATCACCCACCACGTCGCCAGAATTAAGCTCGGCTTGACCGATGAACTGCGACTGGGCAATCTAGACTCCCGCCGCGATTGGGGTTTTGCCGGCGACTACGTGGAAGCGATGTGGCGCATGTTACAGCACGACGACCCGTCCGATTACGTCATCGCCACGGGCGAAACGCATTCGGTGCAAGATTTCCTGGAGGAGGCGTTTGGCTACGTTGATCTCGATTGGCGCGACTACGTGGTGCAGGACCCGCGCTTCATGCGTCCGGCGGAAGTGGATTTGTTGGTGGGAGATGCCGGCAAAGCGGGCCGCGAACTGGGATGGGAACCACGCATCACCTTCGCCGGACTCGTGCGCATGATGGTAGACGCCGACATCAAAATGCTAGAAGATGGCCGCACGCCCATGTAACGCTCCTGGTAACGGCTAAGGAACGGAAATCAAATAAGACAACGAAGTTGTTCCCTTACCGTTCCCGCAAACTGACGATGCCATTCTGTACTGTATTTCATCGTCAGTCCTAAGCCAGATTGGACCCATCTGCTCTGGTGAAAATGGCCATTGAGCGCCTGAAATGGGTCCAATCTCCAGAGAGCGTTAGCAGTTACCGGTCCTGAAAACAGACGACAAAAGTCACCAACCCGTCTTGGCATCCATACGCCCGGCCAAGACTTTTGTAGTCTTTCATCCCCAGATACCGGGACATGATTCCGATCACCCTTTGCAATTGGTGTGCTGCCAACAATCCACCATCCACTCACCACTATGCTGCAAGGAGACACCATGCACACAATCAAATTCGGCACCGACGGTTGGCGCGGGCGCATTGCCGAGGATTATACGTTTGACAACGTGCGCCGCTGCGCCCAAGGATTCGCCGCCTACATGCACCGGCAAGGATTGGCGCAACAGGGCGTCATCATCGGCTACGACAAACGGTTCCACGCCAACAATTTTGCCGCCGCCGCCGCGGAAGTACTCGCCGCCAACGGCGTCCACGTCTGGCTCACCGATGGGGCCACCCCCACGCCCACCATTTCCTATGCCGTCGTAGACAAACAGGCGGGCGGCGCGATCAATATCACCGCCAGCCACAACCCGCCCGAAGATTGCGGCTTCAAAGTACGCGATCCCCACGGCGGCGCGATTGCCCCGGCGCAGTTGCAGCAAATCGAGCGCCTCATCCCGCCGGATATGGCCGGCGTGCGCCGCATGAAGTTGGACGACGCGCGCACCGATGGACTGGTGACGGTCTTCGACGCCAGTCCCGCCTATGTGCGCCAGCTTCACCGCCTGGTAGACCTGGCGCCGATCAAGGCGGCGGGCTTTGGCGTGCTGGTGGACTGTATGTGGGGCAATGGCGCGGGCTGGTTCCCCATGCTGTTGGCCGGCGGCCAGACAACCATCCATGAAGTCCACAACGAGCGCAACCCCATTTTCCCGCACATGTCTCGCCCGGAGCCGATTCCGCCCAACGTGGACCACGGCCTCAGCTTCGTCTCCCGCCTGGGCGCGGACGTGGCCGTGATCAACGATGGCGACGCCGACCGTGTTGGCTTTGGCGATGAGCAGGGGCGTTTCATTGACCAACTGCGCGTCTACGGCCTGATCGGCTACTACTTGCTGGAGGTTCGCGGCCAGCGTGGCCCCATCGTGAAAACGATCTCCACCACGAAAATGCTAAACAAACTGGCCGCCATCTACAACGTGCCCGTGTACGAAACGGGCGTGGGCTTCAAATACATCGCGCCGAAGATGATGGAAGTGGACGCGCTGGTGGGTGGTGAAGAGAGCGGCGGCTACGCTTTTCGCGGCCACGTGCCGGAGCGAGACGGCATTCTCGCCGGGCTGTACCTGCTGGATATGATGGTGCGCACCGGGCAAAAGCCATCGCAGCTTCTGGACACGCTTTTTGCGCTCGTGGGACCGCATTACTACCAGCGTATTGACACGCGCTTTGACCAGAGCCGCCGCGCGGAAACGCAGGCGTTGGTTGCCGCGGCGCAACCGACCACGATTGGCGGCCTGCGCGTGGTGGACAAAATCACCATTGATGGCTTCCAGTTTGTGATGGAAGATGGCGGCTGGCTGTTGATCCGTTTTAGCGGCACGGAACCCATCATCCGCGTCTACTGCGAAACCACCCACGAAGACCGGGTTGAGGCGATCCTGGCGGACGGTATGCGTATCGCCGGCCTGCGATAACCACCTTCCCGGAAGCTGACCAGATGCTAATTGGCGCGAGCTTCCGGGAAGGTTCGACCCTGAACTTCCATTCACCACCACCTTCCCGGAAGCTGACCAGATGCTAACCGGCGCGAGCTTCCGGGACGGTTTGACCATCTACCCGATATGACCCAATCAAAAGCGTTTCAAGATTATTATCCTGATGACACCAGTCATTGCTATGGCTGCGGTCGTCTCAATGAACATGGGCTGCAGATCAAGAGTCACTGGGATGGCGAGGAGGCGGTGTGCGTTTTTCAGCCACGCCCATACCACACGGCCATACCGGGCTACGTTTATGGCGGCTTGATTGCTTCCTTGATTGATTGCCACAGCACGGGGACGGCTTCGGCGGCGGTCTACCGCGCCGAGGGGCGGGAGATGGGGTCGGAACCCGTGCCCCGCTACGTGACGGCGTCGCTGCATGTGGATTATTTGCGCCCGACGCCGTTGGATGGTCCGCTGGAGGTGCGCGCGCGGGTGAAGGAGATTAAGGGGCGGAAGACGGTCGTGGTTTGCTCTCTGTGGGCGGAAGGCGTGGAGACGGCGCGGGGGGAGGTGGTGGTTGTGCAAATGCCGGCATCTTTCCTACGCCAACCCTGACATGCTCATCGACACCCACTGCCACCTCGACTTTGACCGCTTTCACGACGACCTTCCCGCCGTGATCGCCCGCGCCGCCGCCGTCGGCGTGCGCCGCATCATCGTTCCCGCCCTCCATCCCGACAACTGGCAGGCTGTTCTCCACCTCGCCGAAAACTACGAGAGCGTCTACGCCGCCCTGGGCGTCCACCCCAACTCCTGCGCCGATTGGGATGACCGGTGGCTGGCGACTCTCCGTTTATTGGCGCGGCATGAAAAATGCGTGGCAATTGGGGAAATTGGGCTAGACTACTACTGGGATCTGGCCCCAAAAACTGTACAGCACCGCGCTTTTGCGGCACAATTAGCGCTGGCGGCGGAGCTTCATCTCCCCGCCATCGTTCACAATCGGGAATCAGACCCCGATCTGTTGCGCCTGCTCATGGACTCTCCCCTGGCCGGGCGCGCGGAAGCCGGTGTCCTGCACTCCTTTGCCGCCACCTGGGAACTGGCCCAGCAGGCCCTCGCCGCCGGCTTTTATCTGGGATTCACGGGTCCCGTCACCTTCAAAAAAGCAGACGCGCTGCGAGCCGTGGCTGTGCGCGTTCCCGAAGAACGCATCCTGGTAGAGACGGATGCGCCATTTCTGACGCCCCATCCCTACCGCGGCCAACGCAACGAACCCGCCTACGTCCTCTACATCGCGGCGCGGCTGGCGGCGGAGCGAGGCGTTTCCGAGACCGCCTTTGCCGCCCAGACCACGGCGAATGCCATTCGCCTCTTCCCTGGGTTGGGCGCAAACTTTTAGGCCATATCCGTCACTGAAAAAACCGGGTTTTTCGAGTGTCCGGCCGATGTGTAAAAACCCGGTTTTTGGCCTTTTTTCAGTAGAGTCAAGATTGGTTCTTTCTTGGCGAATGAACCAATCTGAAAATGCCCGCCGGCCCTATCAACCGAGAAGTTACTGTTTCATGCAAACCGCACAACTTGACGTGAAAAAAGCAGACGCAATCGACATCTTTGAGCCTATTCAGGCGCAATTGCAGCAGGTGGAAGCGCGCATGCGCGAGATGACCGTTATCGCGCATCCGGCCCTGGTGTCGGCCTTGCAATATCTGCTACAGAGCGGTGGCAAACGCGCCCGCCCGGCGGTGACGCTGCTCACCGGCGACGCCATGAAAGCACCGGAAGCGGCGCTCATTGATCTGGCCGGCGCGGTGGAATTGCTGCATACGGCCAGCCTGGTGCATGACGACATCATCGACGGGGCGTTGCTGCGGCGCGGTGTCAGCACCCTGAATGCTACCTGGTCTCCGGGGGCCACCATTCTCACCGGCGACTTCATTTTTGCCCGCGCCGCGCAGTTGGCCGCCGCCACGGGCAGTGTGCGTGTCATGTCGCTGTTCGCCCAATGCCTGATGACGATTTGCAATGGCGAATTGAACCAGCTTTTTGAGGGGCGCAGCGGTGAACGGGAGCGTCAGGCGTATTATGATCGCATTTATGCCAAAACGGCGTCGCTGTTTTCTCTGGCCGGCGAGGCTGCCGCGGTTCTGGCAACGGACGACGAGGGGGTGATCGCGGAAATGCGCCGCTTTGGGGAAAAATTGGGCATGGCCTTTCAGATCGTGGACGATATTCTCGATTTTGTGGGCAAGGAAACGGCGGTGGGGAAGCCGCTGGGGAGTGATTTGCGCCAGGGGCTGGTGACGCTGCCCACGCTCTATTTCCTGGAGCAATACCCTGAGGATGATCGCGTGGTGAGTGTGCTGAATGGGCACAAACGGGACCCGGAACGACTGGCGCAGGCATTGGCGGCGGTGCGGGAGTCGGAAGCGATTTCGCTGGCGCTGGCGGAGGCGCGGGATTTTGTGAATGAGGCGCGTCGTTCTTTGCGGATAATGCCGGCATCCTCCCAACGAGACGCTCTGGAATCCCTGGCCGAATACATCGTAGCCCGCGACCTCTAATTAGCCTTCATGCCTCCTTCCGCGCCACACAGTCCCATCGATCTCTCCATCATCATCGTCAGTTGGAACGTGCGTGACCTGCTGCGCCGTTGCCTTCATGCCATCCGGGACAACGCAGGCGAGCTAAACCTGGACATCATCGTCGTGGACAGCGCCTCCAGTGACGGCAGCGCCGAAATGGTCGCCCGCGAATTCCCCCACGTTCACCTCATCCCCTGCGCCGAAAACGTGGGCTTCCCCCGTGGCAACAACATCGGCCTGATCCAGGCCGCAGGCCGCTACCTTATGCTGCTGAACCCGGACACGGAAGTCATCGGCGACGCCCTGCCGCGCCTCGTCGCCTACCTCGACGCCCACCCTGACGTGGGCATGATTGGTCCCCAGTTGCGCAACAGCGATGGCTCCGTCCAATCCTCCCGCCGCCGTTTTCCCACCCTCCTCACCGCCTTCTTTGAATCCACCTGGCTGCAACCCTACGCACCCGCCGCCATCCTGCGCCGCTACTACGCCGAGGACATCCCCGACGACCAGATCGCCGACGTGGACTGGCTCGTCGGCGCGGCCATCATGACGCGGCGCGAGGTTGTGGGGCAGATAGGGGACATGGACGAAGCGTACTTCATGTACTCCGAAGAATTGGACTGGTGCCGGCGCGTCAAGGCCGCCGGATGGCGCGTGGTCTACTTCCCCGCCGCGCAAATCATGCACCACGTCGGCAAGAGCAGCGAACAAGCCGTCACGGCGCGGCACGTCAACTTCCAACGCGCCAAACTGCGCTATTTCCAAAAGTACCACGGACGGGCCGCCGCCCTCATGCTGCGCCTTTTCTTGCTAAACAGCTACGCCGGGCAGCTTGGGTTGGAAGCAGCCAAAGGACTCCTCGGCCACCGCCGCGCCCTGCGCTGGCAGCGGGTCCGATCCTATTGGCAGGTGTTGCGTTCCGGTCTGCCGCCCGCCGGGTAACGCCAACGTAACTACTAACGTTCTCTGGAGATTGGACCATTTTAGAGAAAATGGGTCCGATCTCCACTCGTGTTTATGCTAAAGATTGGACTCGTTACAGGTGAGTATCCCCCCATGGAAGGCGGGGTGGGTGCGTTTACGCAAGAATTGGCGCGGGCGTTGGCCGCCCTGGGTCACGACGTGACCATCTTTACCAACAGCCGCGCCCGCCCGCCAGACACGCCGCGCCGCCTCAACCTGCTGCGGCAACCCGTGGAATTGGCGTTTGCCCACCTGTATCCGCGCGCGTACCGTTGGCGCTGGCGGGATGTGGGGCTGCTGGCCGACCTGGTGATGGAAAAAGAGTTGGATGTGGTGAACATCCAATACCAGGCGGCAGCCTATAACATGCGCCATCCGGCTATCAATCTGGCCCCCTGGCGGCTGAAAGGATTGGTTCCCACGGTAGTTACATTCCACGACTTGCGCGTGCCCTACCTGTTCCCCAAAGCGGGACCGCTGCGCCGTCTGGCGGTGCGCCGGATGGCCGCCGACGCGCATGGCGTGATTGCCACCAATCGCGCCGACGCGGACGCGCTGGCGGCGTGGGGGATTGCCGCAACCGTGATTCCCATTGGCAGCAACATTACGGCGACGACGCCCGCGCCGACGGCCATCGCCGACCTGCGTCACCGGTTGGGGCTTGCGCCGGACGATCTGCTGCTAGGGTATTTTGGCTTCCTCAACCCCAGCAAGGGGGCGGATACGCTGCTGACGGCCCTGGCCGCTTGCCCGCCGCATACGCATCTGGTTTTTATCGGTGGGCGCACGGGAGCCAGCGATCCGACCACCAATCAGGCGTTTTTCGCCGAACTGGACGACCTGATCACGCGGCTTGACCTGGGCGCGCGCGTGCATTGGACGGGGTTTGTTCCCGAAGCGGCGGTTTCCACGTACTTGCACGCGGCGGACTTGATGGTGATGCCGTATCGGGATGGCGTCTCGCTGCGGCGGGGGACGTTGATGGCGGTGTTGGCGCATGGCCGCCCGTTGATTACGACGGAGCCGGGCAGCCCGACGCCGGAGTTGGTGCATGGGGAGAATGTGTGGTTTGTGCCGGCAAATGCCCCCCACCTCCTCGCGCAAGCCATCCAAACCCTGGCCGCCCACCCGGATTGGCGCGACCGCCTGGGCCACGGCGCGCACCAACTGGCCGACCCGTTCACCTGGGACAAAATCGCCGCCCAGACCGCCGCCTATTTGCGCCAGATGGTTGCCCGGCGCTGACCGTTTACGGCTGCGGCAGTGTCCCCAGGCGGGACCAACCGGCGCTCCCCAGATCAATCAGCCCCAACGTATTCCCCACCAGCACGGCGATAGCCGAGCCATCCGGCAGCCAGGCCGCCGCCACAGCCGCGCCCGTCACCGGCGCACTCAGCGCTGTTAAACTGTCGCCGTCCACCTTGATCAGGTACAGCGCGGCTTCGGCGGGGGCGGCGGCGGCGATGAAGGCGATGTGCGCGCCATCGGGCGACCAGGCGAACTGCCGCAGATGTAGAGTCTGGTTGGAGACGAGCGTGACTTGCCCGCTGCCGTCCGGCTGCGTCGTCTGCAATCCCCAGCCCGCGTCGATGCCGGCATTCAGTGGCGCAGACAGAAAGGCGATACGCTGGCCGCTGGGGGACCAGGCCGGCTGCTGCGCGCAAATGTCCTCACCCGTGAGGCGGACGGGATCGCCCCCCGCCGCCGCCAGCCAATACAGCCCATCGGCGGCAACGACGGCCAGGTCCCGGCCATCGGGCGACCAGGCGGGGCCACTGTTGAAGATGTCGCGGGCAGTGCCGGCGGCATCCCCACGCAGCGTGGCCAATTGGCGCAGGCTGAAGCGCATGAGTGGGTCGCTGTCGCCGTCTGGCGTGAGCAGCATCAGGCCGGAGGCGGCCAGTCCGGCTTCGTCGCGGCGGCGGTCGGTGTGGATGAGGGCGACCTGGTCGCCGGTGGGGGACCAGGCGGGGAAGGCGTGCTGCCAGCCGATGTCGATTTCGCCCGCTGCTTCCCCATTGGCGTTGAGGAGGTTGAGGGTGCGCCCGGACGTGCCGGCATATACCAACCGATCCTCCGCCACATCCCAGGAAAATGCCCAGCCATCATCCGCCACCAATCGCAGCGCCCCCACCGTCCCCGCGCGCGCCGCGGCCATGTCCAACAGATAAAGTCGGCTGCGCGTCGATTCCTGATAGCCGTAGGCGAGCACCGCGCCATCGGCGGAAAAAGCGAGCAGATGGGACGAGCCGGGCGGAGGGCAGGGCGGTGTTTCGGTGGGGGCGGTGATGGCCACGGACGTTGCCGGCACGGTGGCCGCCGCGGGAGTGACCGTAGGGGTGGTTGCCGCGCCCTGGCAGGCGACGGCGCAGAGGAGCAGGCAGAGCGCCAGCCAGCCCAGCCGCGCGTGGCGTTGGGGGCGCGAATGTGGGGCATGGAGGAGTTGGTTCATGAGGATTTGCCGTGGTCTGGTGTGGTGGGAATGGATGGCTAATGGTAACATGGATGGCGTTGGACGCCACCGTTTTCCGTTGAAGACGGGCAATTGATGAGCCGGGCAATAGCCCGTCTCGAAGTTGTAACGTGGCAAGGGCGCATCCGCTGACAAGGGCTTTGCTGAGGAGGGGACGGATGCGCTGGAAGGGTTCTTCTTACCGGATAATCCGACGTGAATCTTGCGCGAACCATAAGGGCGAATATGCCGGCAGACATCATCTTAATCGGACCCGTCAGAACCGGTAAATCCACGCTAAGCCGCCTTTTGGCCGAGAAGCTAGGGGTGCCCAATATCTCCCTGGATGAACTTCGCTGGCGTTACTATGCGGAGATTGGCTACGATGAGGCACTGGCGCGTCACATTCGTCAGACGGGTGGCTTTGTCGCCCTCGTCTTCTATTGGAAGCTGTTTGATGCCCATGCCGTGGAGCGCGTCCTCAGTGAGCATCAAAACTGCATCTTCAATTTTGGGGCGGGACATACCGTCAACGAGAACAGCGAGCTTTTTGCGCGGGTGCAGCGGGCGCTGACCGATTATGACCACGTCATTCTTATCTTGCCCTCGCCGGACGCGCAGCGGTCGATTGAGATTCTGAACGAACGTACCCAGGACCTGGTGGGATCATTCGGGCAAGGCTTTGATTGGAATACGTACTTCGTGCAGCATCCCGCGAATCGGAAACTGGCGAAATTTGTGGTCTATACGGAGGGCAAGTCGCCAGAGGAGACCCGAGACGAAATTCTGGACCTCGTGTACGGCGCGGACAAGGCGATTCCCTGAAGGTTTTGTTTGCCACCCTTCCTTCATCCGCTTTACACGGATGTGAAATATGGTACTATGAGTCGATTCCGGTTGTGTGAAGCTGTGCCGGCATTTTCCTCTCTCGCTCCCAGAGGCTCCCATGAAAAAGAAACTTCGCGGCGTCAAACGGCAAGACATCCAGCTTGATTTTGACCTCTATCGCGTCAAAGTGCCCATCCCCGGCGTCGCCGGCGCTTACCTCAGCGTCCTGGACCTGTGGCCGGAGGGCGCCACGCGCACCATCATGTTTGTGCACGGCTTCGCCGGCGTGCTGGAGTCGTGGGAGTTCCAGATCAACTACTTCGCCCGCGGCTATCGCGTCATCGCGCCCGATTTGCGCGGCCACGGACAGAGCGACGCCCCCTACACGGCGTACACCATGTCCGAAATGGTCGCCGACCTGGAAGCCATCGCCACGCACCTGGAGTTGCCCTCGTTTGTCCTGGCGGCCCATTCCTTTGGTGGATCCATTGCCGTCGAATACGCCAACGCCCACCCGGAGCGGTTGGAAAAGCTAATCCTCATCGCCACCGCCGGCGAATACCCGCTGCCCAAAGCCGCCAACCTCCTCTTTCGCATCCCCGCCGCCTTTTTTCGCCCCTGGTGGCCCTATCGCCCCCGCTGGGACGCGGAAATCCACGTACTCAAGCGCATGATGGGCAACAACATGCGCCACTGGCAGGGGTGGTCGCTGCTGCGCAACATCACCACGCCCACGTTGATCATCACCGGGGAGCGGGACAATTATTTTCCCCGCTACGTGTTTGATGACGTGGGCAAAACGGTTCCGCACGCGGAGATTTACGACATCGGCTCCGCCAAGCACAAAGTGCAGTTGGAGCGGCACAGCGCCGTCAATCGCGTGATTGAACGCTTTCTGGGTGACGAAAAGCAGAAATCGTGGCGCGATCTGTCGCCCGCCGCCGCGGCTTCCAACCGCGTCTGGTTGAAGAGTTACAGCAAGGAGACGCCGCCGACCATTCCTATCCCCCGCCATCCCTTGACCAGCTTCCTGGAAAGCGCGGCGGGCTGGTTGCCGCGGCGGGTGGCCCTTTCGTTTTATGGCACAAAACTGACCTATCAGCAGCTAAACGAAAGCGTCAACCAGTTTGCCCACGTCTTGCACGGCATGGGCGTGCGTCCGGGGGACCGGGTGATGGTGGTGCTGCCCAATATGCCGCAAATGGTGGTGGCCTACTACGCCATCTTGCGCATCGGCGGCGTGGTGGTGTTGCCCAATCCGGACGCGGACGCGGCGCGCATTGTGCGGCTGGTGGGGGAGACGGGGGCGAAAATCTTCATCACGCTGAACAGTTTTAGCCGCATGGCGCAGGCCGTGCGGGCGCAGTCACAGGTGGAATACGTCATTTTCGCGGATATTCGCCAGGTGGTGTCCGGCTTTGTGTATCGCAAGCTGATGGATCGGTGGGGAATTGCCGGCAGCGAAGAGCAGGATTACGAGTTATCACAGAGTATCGGGCAGCGCATGTCGGAACTGATGCGTGACGCGCCCATTAGCCCGCCGGAGGTCGTCGTGAAGAGCGGGGACATGGCGACGATTATCTTCACCAGCGGCACGGTGGACGAGCCAAAGGGCGTTTGCCTCTCGCACGCCAATCTGGTTGCCAACACGCTGCAAACGCGCCATTGGGTTCCGGGGCTGCAATATGGCCAGGAGACGTCCCTCTCCGTGATTCCGCTGCTGCACAGCTATGGCATGACCAATGCCATGAACCTGCCGATTGCGCTGGGGGCGACGATTGTGCTGTTGCCCGTGTTTGATCTGGAGCAGGTGCTGGAGCATATCAAGACGCACAAGCCAACCATCTTCCCCGGCGTGCCCTCGATGTATACGGCGCTGAATCAGGCCCCAAATGTGCGCGAGTATGGCCTTTCCTCAATTCGGGCGTGTATCAGTGGCGCGGCGCCATTGCCGGTGGAGGTGCAGGAGGCATTTGAGAAGCTGACGCGGGGGCGGCTGGTGGAAGGGTATGGGCTGACGGAGGCGTCCCCGGTGACGCACGCGAATCCGCTGTATGGGGTGCGGAAGGCGGGTTCGATTGGCGTGCCGCTGCCGAATACGGATGCGAAGGTGGTGGATTTGATGACGGGGGCGGATATGCCGGCAGGCAGCATCGGCGAACTCGTGGTCAAAGGACCGCAGGTCATGATGGGCTACTGGAACTCCCAGACCCAATCCCCCCTGCCGCCGGACCATCCCGCTTCCGGTTTGAAGGAGGGATGGCTGGATACGGGGGATGTGGCCGTGCAGGACGCCGACGGCTATTTTCAGATCATCAGTCGCAAGAAAGACACCATCGTTTTTGGCGACTACAGCGTTTACCCGCGCGACGTGGAAGAGGTGCTTTACGAAAACAACAAAGTGATGGAAGTGGCCGTCGTGGGCGTGGGCACGACGGATGGCGGGCAGAAGGTGAAGGCGTTTGTCGTGCCGCGTCCCGGTAGTAACTTGACGGCGGAAGAGTTGTTGGAATTGTGCCGGCATCGGCTGGAACCTTACGCCGTGCCCTGGGAGATTGAATTCCGCCAGGAACTGCCCAAATCGTTCATCGGCAAAGTGCTGCGGCGCATGTTGGTGCAGGAAATGAACGAGGACGGCGGACGCCGCGAATCGGGCAACTGAGCAGCGAGAATGACCGATTTAACGCCCATCGCTCCCGGAAACGAACCGCCGCCGATGTACCACGTGGGCAATTCCGCCACCTACCGCGTGCTGCAGCCGTTGTTGTTGGCGGCAATGGTCACGGCTTTCCTTACGGGCATCGTCAGCCTGATCCGGCAGGGAGACCCAGAAGGTCCCTGGGGACCGTTGGGTTGGTTTTTGTTCCTGGTGGCGCTGCAATCGGCGCTGACCACGCTGTGGCTACACCATCCAGACAGGCGACAGGTGGCGCGCACACAGTACCGCGTCGCGGAGATCATCGTGCTTATTCTGGTGGCGCGGTTGTTGACCTGGTTTGTGGCCGGTGGGCTGCCCCGCGCCGCGCTGTGGCGGGACTATCTGATAAATCCGTTTCTGTTGTTGGATGGCCCGTTTTTTGTGTACGCGCTGCTGGCGTTTATTGCCTGGGAGCGCAGCCTCAGCCTGAGCGCGATTTTCGGCCAGTTGGCCCTGGGCATCGACGAGGCGGCGTATTACCGCCAGCCGGCGGCGGTGCGCGGCGCGGATCATTACAACCCATTCAATTTTGAGCGGCAGGAACTGGTGAACCAGTTTTTGCGGGCCTGGTTGGGGATGGGCGTTTTCCTGGGGATTTGCGCGGCATTTACCACGTTTGAGTTGAGCGAGTTGGCGCGTACGTTTCGCGGGCTGACGCGGCTGGGGTTGTCGTCGGAGATGCTGCTGGCGCTGGTGAGTTACTTCTTGATTGGGCTTTGGTTGTTGAGCCAGGCGCGGTTGTCGGCGGTATATGCGCGCTGGGTGGCGACGGGGGTGACGACGCAGCCGGCGGTGTGGCAGCGGTGGCATCGGTTGAGTTTGTGGCTGCTGTTGGCGATTGCCGGCATTGCTGCTTTCCTCCCCATTGGTTCTACCATTGGCCTGGCGCGTATTTTGCAGGCCGTCGTGGGCGTCCTCTTCCTCCTCGTTGGCGCGATCTTCACCTTTTTCATCTCCCTGTTTTCGCTGCTGCTGTCCCCTTTCTTGGGTGCGCAGGCGGCGGCGGAGGATGTGCCCACTCCGGCCCCGCCACAAGCGCCGTCCATTTTTCAGGATACGATTTTGCCGGCAAGCGAAACCACAAGCATGGTGATGGGGGCGCTGTTCTTGATTGTGTTGGTGGTGGTGGCGGCGGTGGCGCTGTATTTCTTTTTGCGCGAGCGAGGGGTGGGGGTGAAAATGCCGGCATTTTCCCTCTTCTGGAACCGGCTCATAACGTGGTGGCGCGCCTTTTGGCAAGGGGTGGGCGGCCAGGTCGGCGAAATCCGCCGCCGCGTCACCGCGCAAATGCGCCCCCCGGAAATCGAACTGGAGGCCCCCAAACCGCCGTGGAATTTCGTCCGCCTCAGCAACCTCTCCCCCCGCGAACAAATCCGGTTCTTTTATCTGGCGGCGGTGCGACGGGCGCGGGAGCGGGGCGTGGCGCGGGCGGAGTCGGAAACGCCGCTGGAGTTCGCGCAAGATTTGCGGGAGAATTGGCCGGAGGCGGAGGCGGAGGTGGGGACGCTGACGGAGGCGTTTCTGGAGGCGCGGTATAGTCGGCATGTGTTGGCGGAGGAAGATGCCGGCATCGTCAAACAAACGTGGCGGCAGGTGCGTAGCCGTTTGCGCCAGCGGCCAAAGGGAGAATAGAACATTGACCGTACTGACGCTCCCGCTGTGGCATCTCATTTTGGCTATTTGCGGCCTGTTTTCCCTCCTGTTGGGGACGGCTCACTTCTTCTTCCCCGTGCTGCTGGATTTCGAGCAGGCGATTCCCCGTGAAGGCGCGCCGCTGCGCCCTTTTCGCCTCGGCCCCATTCGTTACCGCACGCTGCGCCAGGACGTCCACGGCATCGCCTGGGTGATGAACCACGCCGCCAGCTACATCCTCGTGAGCATTGGCGTGATGGACCTCCTCGCTTCCCGCTGGCTGGCCGCACCCTGGGGGCGTTGGCTGGCATTGTGGCTGGCGGGCTGGTGGTTTCTACGTGCCGGCAGCCAACTCTACCTGGGTCGCCGCCGGGGTGATTGGTTGGTACTGGCCGGCTTTGCCCTGTTGGGCATCATTCACCTGGGGGCGGCCCTGCTCGCCCGGTAGCCTGATGCTCTCGCGGTGGGCTGCCGGCGCTCCCACTCCCCCAAATCGCGTTAATTCGTGTAGTAAACATAAAGCGCGGCGCACTTGCTTGACAGCGAGCGCGCTGCGCTTTTTGGGGGGCGTTGCCCGTGGTTGGCGGGGATGACGCCTACAACGGCCAGTCGCGCAACATGCGCTCCGTCTCCTCGGCGTGACCGCTCTCGTCACGCACCATGTCCTCAAGCTGCACCATCAGCCCTTTGTCGCCGAATGCTTCCGCTTCCGTGGCCCGCCGCGTGTAATCTTTGCTCGCCTGCTTTTCCGCGGCCAAAATGGCTTGCAGCATCTCGCGGTTGTTGCCGGCTGCCGGCACGGGGCGGGGCATTGTTGTCGGTTCGCCCCCAAGCGCGACGATCTTGTTCGCCAAAAACTGCGCGTGAAGCTGTTCGTCGGCGACTTCGGCAAGGAAGAACTGCGCCAACTGCGGGCGGAATGGTCCGGTGGCCTTCGCGGCGTAGGTGATGTACTGAATAATGGCGCTCAGTTCACCCGCCAGGTCTTCGTTCAAGTGGGCGATCATCGTTTGTTTGTCCATGTTTTTTCTCCATACAGGTGGCTTGTCTCGATGGACGAGCCAGAATGTTAACCATTCGATAGGATGACGTCGCTCATGCGTTGTGAAAGCTCCCACTGCGCAGACCTTCCGCGAGAATGCCGGCACGTTCTTCATTCAGCTTCAGATAAAAAGAAAGCGTCGGCATGTCAAACGCATCCGCCGCATACGCATCCGCGCAGAAAATGCGGCGTCATCACGATCTCTTTTTGAAACACCGTAGACACCCGCCGCAGATTGACCAAATCCACTGGCCGTTCCAGATGCGTTTCCACAGCAAAACGAAGGTCGCTCAACGCGAGTGAGTCGACCTGTTTGGCTTGCGCATGTGGCAACAGCAAGGCCAGGTCCACGTCACTATCCGGCCATGCGCTGTCCGTGGCGTGGGACCCGAACAAATAGGTGGCCTGCGTTTCTGGATAGGCCGCTAAAATGGCCTGAATGATCATTTCCCATATACGGATGTGCCCCTATGATTGCCGCCAGGTCTCTTTGATGGAGGATCGCGCCTCGAATTGCAATACAGGCACGCCCTGCGCAATCTGGTACAGCGCCTGCGTCGCAACGTGTTCCGCCTGTTCGGCGGAGGCATCGCGCCCAAATTGCAGACCCACGCCAATGATGGCCCAACTGATGGCCGTCGCCGCGACCTCCGGCGATGTGCCCCCATTGGCGCGGACGACAGGCGCGAGCCACGCAAACACGGTCTCATACACCTGCTGCTGCACCAGTGTTTCAATGCGAGGTTGATGCGGCGGATAGATGCCGCCGCGACAGGTGTGCTTGTAAAGCTGCGCGAGAAAGTCAAAAACGGCCAGGATTAACTGGTGCAAGGTTTCCTGATTAAAGGGAGCCGGCTGTGGCAGACGCGCCCGCAACACAGCTTGAAACCAGTCGCGGAACACGTATTCATAAAGCGCGTATTTGTCCGCAAAGTGGGCGTAAAAAGTGGCGCGGTTGACATTGGCTCGCTGCGTGATGTCGCGCACCGTGATGGCTTGGGGCGTTTTCTCTTCGAGTAGTTCAACAAACGCCTGGGTTAGAAGCCGGCGCGTGCGCCGCGCGCGTGGGTCCATGCTCTCTGAATTTAGCGACATTTTGCCCTATCTGTTGGTTAAGCGACATAATATCAATCTTGCTGGTTGAATTTCCGCCCCGTTGCCTCTATTATAACCAACACGTGTTGCCCAATCAAAGCCTCCGTCGTCAAAGAAAACAGGATGAGTTTCCAACTCGCTCAGCGCGTTTATGTCGAAGGCGTTCCCCATGGGGGCAACGCGCCACCAACTATCCACTGACCACTACTCACTACTTTCACCGGAGGAATGAAATATGAATACAGCTTTATGGATCGTACAAGGCATGTTGGCCGTGGCCTTCCTGATGGCCGGCGGGATGAAGGCCACGCAGCCCATTGAGAAGATACGGGAGCGGCTGCCATTTGCCGAGGATTTCGCCGAGCGCACAGTTCGCGTCATTGGCATCCTGGAAGTGCTGGCGGCGGTAGGGTTGATTTTGCCCCCGATCACGAAAATCCTGCCCATTTTGACGCCATTAGCGGGGGTGGGGCTTGTTCTGACCATGATTGGGGCCATCATCACGCACGTTCGTCGCGGCGAATATTCCGCTATCGTCGCAAATGTGGTGCTGTTGTTGCTGGCGGCGTTCGTGGCTTATGGTCGCTTTGTGATTGCGCCGTTCTGATCACCCGCGGCGGTTGTAGTCGCGTACGGAGGGGGGGAGTCCAATTTTCTCTGGGAGCCGCTCGTCGGGGATGGGGGATAGCGTTTCTTCGCGCAGCGGCAGCACGCCCGCCCAGATAGGCAGGGCGTAGTCCGCTTCGTCATCCGCCGGTGGCCCGGTCCGTATTTTGGCCGAACCGCTGGCCATGTCGATTGCGACCACGCTCGTGGCCTGCAATTCTTTTGTCGTGGGCAGCCGCGCCTCCTGCCAGCGTCCAGGCGCGACGTGTTCGGTGATGACCTCCAGCGCCAGCCATTGCTCCTCCGGCGTCTCCAGCAACCGCCCCACGCCAAATACCACGGCGGAGCGGTAGTTCATGGAGGAGTGAAAAACGGAGCGCGCCAGCACCAGGCCATCGACCAGGGTGAAGGTGGCGCAAATGGGGTGTCCCTCCTGGATAGCCTTCAACAGGCGGCTGGCTTTCGCGCCATGCAGGAAGAGGGTGTCGTCCTGTCGCCCGTGGATAGTGGGGATGACGAATGGCTGTCCATCCAGTGCCAGGCCAACGTGGCAGATGAGGGCTTCATCGATGATGGGGTAGATGGTGGCCTTGTCGTAGGTGGCACGTGCCGGCAAACGACGAACCCGATTGCGCGAAGTAAGGGGAAAATCAGTCATGAATCCTCACACTTGAATGGCGATCCCGTGGGTGGTATCGTCCGTTAAGATTTCAAACGCGGCGCGGTGGTGTGTCGTTAATGTCTCCTGCTCGCCGCCCGCCTTGTGCCGCAGCGTTAACGAGCAGGCGGCAATTTTGCTGTTGAGGCACTGCTTGCTGCCTCCGGGGGGATTGCCGTAGCGCAAGCCGACGAATGCTTCCCGTGGCGCGGAAATGGTGCCGGCAATTCGCACCTGCGACGTTTCCGAAGCAAATGACCAGCGAAAATAGTCGAATGCCCCCCGCGCGCGCACGCTTTGCCACAAGGCCGTTAGCGCATACTCCTTTTCCTTGTGCCGCAGCACCAGCGGCGTAAACGCCGGCGACCAGACGGGGCCAAACTTCAGGCGCGCCGTGGCCACTTCCAGAAAGCTCTCCGGCGCATTGTCAAACCCGGCCACCTGCCCCCAGGCGTACCGGTCGGTATGCTGGCTGCCCCAGTTGTGATTCTGGCTGCCCAGCCAGTCGGCCACGGAAACGGTTTCTCCGTCTACCGTCAGGTGACCGTTGAAGCGCGCCAGGGGTAATCCTACCAGGCTTTTGGCTTTGGGGAAGCCGCCCGCGTACAGGTTGCGGGGCAGCAGGAAGAGGGGGGGCTGGTCTCCTTCGTACCGCAAATCCCAGGCGATCTCGTGAGAAATGCCGGCACAACGCCCCCGCAAACCATCTATCCCCAACGTCGCCTCCCCCACGCGCACGGCAAAAGCGTCCCGCGCAAACTGGCAAGCCGCCAGCGGCCAAACCTGCTTCACGGCTGCGTGCCGCCGGCGCTCGCCATCAAAAAAAATAGCCCACAGTTCGCCAACCGCCTCTTGTGGGCGACTTTTGGGGCTGAAGATGGTGTAGCGAATCCAGAAAGCCAGCGGGCGCGTGGGATGGTTGCCGCGCTGGAAGAAGCTCTCGTAATGGCCTGCTGCCTGTCCGGGCGTGTATCTCGTCTGGTTTACTTCGGCGATTAGCGTCATGGTCTTATCCGCTGCTGCGGTGGGGGCGTCTCACATGGCCGCCAGAAGCTGGTCCGACATGCGTTCGGCGACGGCGGCGATGGTGTGCGACGGGTTGACGCCGACGGAGCCGGGCATGACGCTGCCGTCGATGACGTAGAGGCCAGGATAGTTGTAGACTTGCCCATTGGCATCGACGACGCCGCCATTGGCGCCGGTGGGGCCGTTGTCGCTCATGCGGCAGCCGCCGACGGGGTGGACGGAGGTGTAGCGGCGCAGGTCGTCCCACGTTTGCGCGCGTAGTCGTTCACCGCCGTAGGGGCTGGCGCCGGCGATCTGTTCCACCAGGTTAGCCGCTGCCTGCACGAGGTCAAAGGTGCGATTGCCGGCAACGAGCGGGGTGGTCCAACTGATGTGCGCCTCGCCGTTGGCGTCCACCTGCACCCGCCCATCGGGGGCGTCCAGGCCAATGGAAGCCAGCGCCAGCACGTCTTCGGCGTAATGTTCCTTAATGAAGGCCTTAAAATATCGGCCCCAATAAAGCTGCGCCCCCTGGTTGGGATCGGTGTTGCAGGCATCCAGGGCGCGTGGTTCGATGCCGCCTTCCTGCCGCCGCACGGGGAACTTGCTCACGCCTACGGGCAGCGTACTCACGTCTTCGAGGATGAAGCGAATGCCGTTGGGCGGGTTGAGCCAGGGGTGATAGGAGACCAGGTTCATGATGGAGCCTTTGAACAGCTCCGCTTTGAAGTCGGCGGGAAGGTTGTCGAAGAAGAGGCCGAAGGCGGCGTCGCCGTTGCCGGAGATATGGTGGCCGGCGTGTGGGCTGACGTCGGGGAGGTAGCCCATCATCTGGCTGCGCAGGAGCAGTTCCGGGCTGCCAATGGCGCCGCCGCTGATGACGGCTACGCCGCCGAGGTCGGATTGCGTGGCTCCCGTGCGTTTGTTGCGCCATTCGACGAGGTAGCCGAGGGAGGTGGGGCGCACGCCCCAGGCCTGGGCGTCGGTGCGCACGGTGAGGTTGCCGGTTTGTTCGGCGAGGGCGAGGTAGTTGGTGGGGAGGGTGCCTTTGGCCTGGAAGATGCAGCCGAAGGTGCAGAAGCCGCAGCCGGTGCAGCGGTGGACGGGGACGCCGAAGGGGTTGGTGAAGAAGGGTTCGGCTCCCTGGGCGAAGCGGTTGCCCCACAAATTGAGGCGGATGGGGTCGCAGGAAATGCCGGCACGGGCGAAAGCATCCGCCACCACTGCCGACCGTTTGGACACCTGGCGCGCGCTGCCATTGTCATACGATAACTGCCACACGGGGAAAATTCCCTCAATGCGGTCGTAGTACGGATCGAGCGCGGTGCGATCATAGGCGGTGGGCCAGAGTACGTTGCCGTTTTCCGCCGGCATGAACGTTTCGCTCGGCGCGCGCAAATGGATCATACTGTACACCAGCGAGCCGCCCCCATACCCGCGCCCCACGGTCACAAAAAAGCGGGACGTGGAGCCGAACGGGTTGTACTGGCTGTCGTAATCCTCAAACAACCCGCCGCTGCGATTATCGCTCCCCGGAAAACGGTAAAAAATGTATTTGAGGTCGGTGTTCTGTTGCAGGACGTAATGGGGATTGCCCCACTCGTCCGTGTCGCCCGGCGACATGGCAAAACCTGTCTCCAGATCGTTGACGTTCCACTTGTTCACAATGTTTATGCCATCCCGGCCAATCTTCTCGTTGGCCGTTTGCGGCGTGCGCCAGCGGTGGCCTTGTTCCAGCAGCAGCACTTTTGCGCCTGCCTGCGCCAGTTTTGCCGCCGTCACCGCCCCGCCAAAGCCTGAACCAATGATAATTGCGTCATATCGGGTCATGGGAAGTCCTGTTGTCCGTTGTTAGTTGTCAGTTGTCAGTAGCCGGTCTGATAAAGTGTGAAATCGTTTTCGGACGGCTACTTAGGGTAGGTTGCCGTCGTCGGTAGCGGGTGTGGGGTGCATCCAGGGATAAGCGGTGTGGCTGCCTTCGGACGTGCCGTGGTAGTAATGATTGGCCGGGCCGGGCCAGCCGATGTCGTTGGTGATGGCGTAGTTGTAGGCGGCGCCGAGGGCGGTTGCCAGGGCCAGCAGCCACGCGCCCTGCCACAGTTCCGCCAGGGGACCGACCTGCACTTCTTCCAGACCACGGACGACGCGGATTTGGGCTGACCAACTGGCTTGTTGGAAGAAATCGGCCGCGCCGCAGTTCATCAGGCGGCTCCACCAGTCCAGCGCGGAGACGAGGGCGAAGTTGCCTCCCTGGGGTTCAAAGGTGTAGTAGGGATCGAAGAAGGGGGTGATGGCGCAGGCCATGTAGGCGCCGGCGCTGGTGTCGGAGGGGTCGTCGTTGGGGGCGACCTGGGGCAGACGTCCGCTGAAGGGGGATTCGTCGTCGGCGAAGGCGAGGCTGGTGTCGTCGCCGGGCCAGAGGACGTTGATGAAGTGGGCGACGCCGTGCCGCTTCCAGTTGTCGCGGTCGAAGAGGAAGGAGCCGTTGGCGGTGGGGCCGGCTTCGCAGTCGATGATGGGTGGGCTGGTGGGGGAGGAGAGGAGGGGGAGGGTGGTGAGATTGCCGGCATACAACGCCCCCATGGCAGCCAACGAAGTGAGGAACTGGCGGCGGGTCAAAGGAAGTTGAACAGAATTGGACATCTTGGACTCTCTCCGAACATAGTTGATCGCCACGTCATTAACCGAAACTGCGCTTATCTGGCAGTTTACGGTGGGAACCAGGTTTGAAGCGTGTTCCGCAACTTGTTAAATGCCCGCTCGTCAGTCCGTAGACTGACTGCCTGAGCGAGTTCCTGAAAAATACGAGCGGAAAAAGGGCGACCGCTAATTCTAAGCACCTGTTGTAAGGCTTCTTTGGGCTTTTGCGGTTTTCCCGTTAAGGCGTGAGGTTGTGTTGACAAAAACAATTCCAATTCGGCAGGTTCCAGGCCCAGTATGCGAGGGACATGCGGCGAATCTGACCAGACCCATACTTCTAGTTCCGGATCAAGAACAACGACAGCAGACCTTTCGGCCTTCCAACCATTCTTTTGTAGACGACTCTCTACGTCTTCTTCAATTTCGACAGCCGAAAGCCTCTCCTGCCCCGACCCTTCTCGATCCAGTAATACCAGGGCATTCTGGGCGCGGTTTACGTATAAGCGCAAGAAATCAGGTGAGTCATGGAATACACCGTTGTCTCGATTTGGGTGACGTTGTAAAGAAAAGTTGACGCGACGAATCCCCAAAGCACGAGTTCGCATTTCCAGCAATGTTCGTACAGTCCATTCCATGTCGTTATCGGCTGTGAGAACAATCACATCATATTCTAGTCGGTCCATTAACTCAACACCCCCGCGGCAAATAGCGTTTCTATAGGCAATTCTGACTGCCATACCCGTAGTGCGGGGTGCTCCGTTCCTCGCACAATATCGGTTGCGCCATTTGGTAATTTCGCAAAAATCAACAGGTCTTCTGGCTGGGATAAGGCCATGAACAAGGGGGAGTGTGTAGCCAGGAAGATTTGTCCCTGGTAGACCGAACTAAGTGACTTGAAAACGGCTTCCATCGCCCGTGGATGTACCCCATTCTCAGGTTCTTCAATCAAAAAGATATGGTTTCGGGGCGGCAAGTAGGCCAGTAAAGTCAAAGCAATCAGACGTAGTGTGCCATCAGACAGCATCCAGGCAGGTGCTTTCAGGCCATGCCGGTAAGTCAGGACAAGATAACGGGAGCGATCTTCTTCGCGTTCAGCCACGCGAATTGATTCCAGGTCATCCAGAACCGTTTGCAAGTGACCCAGCCACCAGTCAAATCGTTTTGGATTATCCGCAATTAGCTCGGCAACCATCAGGGGGACGTTAGAACCATCTGGTTGAAAGGAGCGTGGCGCGTCGGCTGGGCAAGGTTGGCGCATGACGACGCTATTCAATTGCAAAATCTGAATGTGCTGTAGAAGTGATTCTTTGAACCAGAGTGCTATCGGGAAACGATCTTGATCTTCTGGTACGCCAGATAATGCTAGACGGCGGGGTGAGAGGCGGAATGTGATATTCCAGCCAGTTGTCTCTGAACGGAAGTAGTCATTACCCCCGAGAGCTTTGCGTACAATTAAGCGATATCCTCCCGGTGTTTTCGCGCGTGGGGGATGCACAATTGGCTTTGTGTCTTCCATATCTATTGGGAACAAAGACCTCTGGGCAAAGGACTTGGCATGCGTGGTTGTTATCAACCAAAGATTCTCCGTCCGAACGACAATGCTTCCATCATCATCTAAACCAACTTCTACCTCGTAGCGTACGCTGTCGTATCCATTTATCCGCATTTCTTGAGGAATTTCGGCTTCAACCGCTAACTCAAAACCATGCTGAACCGATTGGTGCTGCCAAACCATTTCGCGCAAAGAAGTTGCCCGAAGACGAACTGCTGCATCGACATCATTATTGAGTGCGTCTCGCAAGAAGCTAAAGATATCTAGCAATGTACTTTTGCCGCTGGCATTGGGACCAATGAGGATATTGAAGGCTTCCAATTTAACGCTGATGCGTTTAAGACACTTGAAATGCCTTGCTTCTACCTTACGAAACATAGTCTTTCCTTTAGCAAATATCTGTTCATCTGCGATTTCTTGGAAAAGACAGCGACCCTAACATTCTACGAAGATAACTCCCATGGAATGATGCTCTTCAGTTGGTTTAAAACCAGAGCATCGCACTTGGAGATTATTTATACCAAATTTCGTTGCAATGCGTCATAAGCGGCATCCAGCCAGGCTTGTTGTGCCGGCACAAGCGCCGGCTTCGGCTGCAAGGGTGTCCAGAAACAGCGGAAGAGCTGCCCATCTGCCTGGATGCTCCAGGCGGCGGCGGTGTCGCCCGTGGTGGCCAGGTGGTAGAAGTAGCGGATGCCGCGGCGGGTGAGCAGGCTGCGGCGCACGTACCCTTCAAAGTGGGTAAGTATGGCGGGTGGGTCCTGGTTCAGGTCGTGTTCTTCGTGGATGACGTGGGCGAAGGAGTCGTGGTCGGCGACATGGCGCACAAGGGAGCCGCGAAAGAGTGTAAAGCCGACGCCATCGGCATCGGAGGTGGGGGTGGCGAAGATTTTGGTGGCGCGCAACACCCAGCGCAGGTCGGGTGGCAGGTCGTGGCGCAGGTCGCCCAGGTGGGCTTCGATTTGCACGTTTTGCAGCCCGGTTTCTTCCCGGACCTCGCGCAAGACGGCGGCGTCGGGGCGTTCCATGACTTCGACGGTGCCGGCAGGAAGCTGAATGCCGGCAGTTGGATGAGCAAACACCAGCAATTCCGCCGTCGCCCCACGTCCCCGCGTCACGAAAGCGGTTACTTTCTCCACGGCCCGCAAAATAGGAGGGTTCATGAACGTGCCTGTTCCCGATGGTCCGCCGGGGTCAGATTATCGAGACGCCGATGGTGCGTTGACCGGCGGTGATGAGATGACTTCGATTTCTGGCGAGAAGAGGGACGCGAGGTGTTTTTTCTGGTTGCGCCCGCCGCGCCAACCATACCAGATTGTGAAGAGAATTGCCAGGAAGAGGAAGACGGGGAGGTTTTGAATGCCGGCATCGCTAAACCCCCGCGCCGTCCAATAATCCCGCCCGATGGTCGCCGCCCCCTGCGCCACCACCAGCCCCAACAGCACAAACCCCGTCGCCGCCGTCCACAGCCAGGCCACCGGCTTGCGGCTAATGGTGTACAGCACGCGAATCACAACCGCCAGCGTCAGCGGGGCGATCAGCGCCGCCAGCAGCGGGTAGAGCGAGCGTTCATCCCCGGCGAAGGCCGCCGTGATCAGCGCCCACAGCACCCCGCCCCACAGTGCCACGAACAGCCCCGCCAGCAGACTGAGGCGAGTGCGCCCGTCAATTTCCGCGTTTTCCGCCTGCACCGCGTCGCCCCACGCCCGCCGTTCCTCCAGACAGTCATCACACATCTGCACGGGGAAATCGTTCATCACCGCGAGCCGAACCGGGCGCGCTTTCTGGCATTCGGCGCACCAGTTGGCGGGAAGCGGCTGGCTGTAATGGCCGACGAGGTCGGCAAAATCGCGGATGCGCTGCGCCAGGTCGGCGGCGGTCTCAAACTGGGGTTCGTAGGGTAGGAAGATGCCCATGTGCGCGGGGGCGACGCCGACGCGGTTGGTCGCCGGTTTGCCATCCATGATGGCCGTGAGTCGTTCATCGGCCAGTAGTTTTTCCTTGATGCCGGCATAATCATCGCGCGGCGGAAAATGGGCCTTGATGCTCACGTACACTTTGCTGCCAAAGGGCTGCTCCAACTGCACGGAAAGGAGGCGGTTGTTGCCGCGCCCCAGCAGGCGATGACGATACCAGAAGTGGGTTCCGTGGCGCGGGATGGTGTCGAGTTTAGTGGCTTGCGCGAGTTTTTCCCAGTAATGGGCGTGTCCCATGCCCGTGTACTGCTTCAGGTCCGCCGCCGTCACGCCCGCTTTCGCTTCCACTTGCGATGGCAGCGGCTCACCGTCGCGCAGCAGGAAGTACTCATACTGGTTGCCTTCCACCACCATGCCCGCCAGGTCCATGTGGTGTCCGTCCAGATCGAATTCGTGCCGCCAGCCGCGGCTGAGAAGGGTCCGTTGGCGCAGCAGCCGTTGTCCGTCCACTTCAATTTCGCGCAGTCCCGACAGTCGCCGGTGGCGCAGGGTTGCCCGGTGGGGTTGCCCGTCCAGGTCAAAAGTCCATGTTGTTTCGCTCATAGTTACCGTTTTTGCAGATGCTCACTTGGGTGTTATTCAAGGGCAGGAGACGGGGGTGGTGTTGAGCGTGCCGGCATTATCCACCACCAACCGGAAGCAATTTGGCCCGTCCGCTGCCTGCAAAATGATCCCACCGGCCGCCGACAGGTCGCCATGCACCACCACATCCTGGGCGAACTCGGCGCTATCCGACACGCTGAGCAGACGCAGCGTCGTCTCCAGGTGGGGCGAGAGCGTGTCCCACGGATTGGGCAGTGTATCATCCGTCACGTACACCAGCCCCAGATAGTGGCGTAGCACCTGGAACTGGGCCGTGTCCATTCCTTGCGCGTATACCAGCCCCGCGCGCTGGCGGTAGTGGTAGTCCGCATAACCGCCATCGTAATCCCCTTTCAGGTCCGCCTCCGTAGGCCAACTGCTGTTTTCGTGGATCACGATCACGTCCGCCGTGTTGCTGCTGAAGTAAATCTCCAGCGTGCCCGCGCCCGGGTTGCCCACGGTGGGATACAGCCCCGCCGCGTGCGCGTAGTTGTTCAGACCCTGGTAGTAGTTGACGTGCCCCTGGTTATTGTCGTTGGTCATTTCGTCGAAGAAGATGCCGTCCACGTCGGGGTAGAGCGTCTGCCAGGCGTCCACGTCGGCGGTGACGGTGGCATAAGGACGGGCGGTGTAGGCGGTGGAAACGTAGCCGAGGATGAAAATGCCGGCACCGTGCAATCGCTCAATGGCCGCCGTGTAATTCCCGTCCGCCACCGCCCCCGGACCATTCGCCGGATTGAGGATGGCGTACACGGGCACGTCGTGGTATGTCTTTTTCAGCGCGATTAGCTGGTTGTAGACGGGATTCGTGAAAATGTTGGCCGGGTAGACATACATGGGAATCAGGATGCCCGTGGTTTCGGCGACACGATTGGCGACGTAGGCCTGATTGGACGCGTCGCCGGGGGCCGCAGGGGCGGCAACGTCGTTCACCTGTTGGCCGCTCATGTTTAGCGGGCCGCCAATGCGGGCCGTGCCGTTGACGTCGAGGCGGGCAGCCGGGGCCGTGGTGGCAATGCCCACGTTTGTGCCATCGCTGTACATGTTTGTGCCCACGGCCACGCCCGGCGGCGAGAGGCGATAGACCAGCGGAACCCACGGATCGCCCCCTTCCGCCGTTTCCGGCGCGCTCGCCCCCCGCGCCCATCGTGGAACCTGTGCGGCAATCAGTACAGCGAGTAATACCAGGCCAAACAGCCCGACGGTTAATTTGCTACCTTTCATGATTGTGTTCCTCCTTCAAAATGTAGGGCGATTTTCCAAATCGGGCTACAACGGCTTGACCCGCGTATCCAGCCACCAGATGGCGTAGGCGGCCAGCAAGGCCACGACGCCGCCAATGAAATAACCTTCGAAAACGGCGGCCTGGGTGATGAAGATGGCGATCATGCCCAAGATGCCGGCAAACAAGTAGAGAATCAGGACTGCCTCCCGCTGACTGAAGCCGAGGCGCACGAGACGGTGGCTGGTGTGGTCTTTGCCCGCCGTGTTCGGGCTGACGCCGCGGCGCAGGCGGGAGAACATGACCAGGGCCATGTCGAAGATGGGCACGCCAAACAGGAAGAGGGGGACCATCCAGGTGACGAAGTTGGAGTTTTCGGGGAAGCGTAGCTGGATGCCGAGGACGGCGAGGAGGAAGCCGAGGAAGAGGGCGCCGGCGTCGCCCATGAAGATTTGCGCCGGTTTGAAGTTGAAGCGGAGGAAGCCGAGGCAGGCGCCGAGGATGGCAGCGGCCAATCCGCCGACGAGGTACTGGTTGTTGAGCGCGCCCAGGAGCATGATGAAGGCGGCGATGACGCCGCTGATGCCGGCACTTAACCCGTCCATGTTGTCCAGGAAGTTGATGGCGTTGCTAATGCCGGCAATCCACAAAAACGTGAGCGCGTAATTCGCCCACAGCGGTAGCGGCAGCTTCACGCGCACGTCAAAATAGGCCAGCAGCGCCACGCTCACCACCTGCGCCAACATCTTGGCCCATGCCGGCAATCCATACCGATCATCCACCAATCCCACCAGCGCCATTAACCCTGATCCCAGCACAATCCCCCGCACCTGCGGCGCGCGCACCACCTGCGCATCGCGGAAAAAAATCAACACCGCCAGCGTTGCCCCCAACACAATCGCCACGCCCCCCAACAGCGGCATCGGCGTACTGTGCAGCTTTCGCTGCGCCGGCGCATCCACAAACCCCAGGTTGATCGCCGCCCGCCGCACCCACGGCGTACTCAGCCCCGTGACCATGAGGGCGATAAGAAAGACGAAGATAATGGTATCCATTATGAGATAACTCTATCCCCCAATCTGATCACGGCATAATACGCATCATTTGCAATCCATGCCAGTTCCAGGTCTCCGTGACGTGCAATCTGGGGCGCAGTTGGGAAAGCAGGATCGTTGATGAAGAAATCTTGATCATCATAGCCCACCAAGACGACAGCGTGCCAGGTTTCCCATACCCAGTACGGCAAGTCTTCTGTCCAAACGAACAGAATCACAGGCATCCCGTCATTGATCGCCTCAAAAATATCTATCAGTGCGCCTTGTCGATAGGTGATCAGCAAATCACGGATGAGATGATTCAATTGTTGGATGTTACGGTGAGGCGTTCCCCATGGTTTGACATCCAGGATTGAGAGCAGATCGTCATAATCAGGTTGCAAACCAATTGCGGCAAGCGACATGGCAGCACAAGCGGCCAGGCAATCCGATTCACGACGCTGTGGGATGTGCGGAACTGTCAAGAAGTGCCTGGGCATGATTTTCCAGTTGCGTGATAAATTGGGGAGGCAATAGCATCTGCCCGGTGCGGGCATCAATGTCTAATGTGGCAACCTGCCCTAAGATGCCGCGTTGAGGCGAACTGAGCAGAATGGGTACGCGCCAGATGACGCGCCCTTTAACTAGCAGAAGCGAAGGTTCTCCCCCTCCCATCAAGTGACTGACATGGCTGCCAATATAGCCACTGGCCTGTTTGCGTGCCGTAAAGGCCGTGATGTTAATAATGGGTTCACCAGGAGCCGCGATGAGATGCTCGTCCACGGAAATAGTGTTTGATATACCCATGATTGCCCTTTCCTTCTATTTCACTACAGGTGACTGATCACAACAACTTCATCCGGCACCGTTTTAAGGGGCGTTGGCGACGTAGATGTCGATGCGCTGGATGACATCGCCGGGCGGGCCGTTGGTCGCCGGGTCGCGCAGGCTGATAGCGCGCAGCACGTCTTCGCCGTCAATCAACTCGCCAAAGATGGTGTAGCCGCCGTTGAGGCTGGGCTGCGGCGCAAAGGTGATGAAGAACTGGCTGCCGTTGGTATCCGGTCCGGCGTTGGCCATCGCCAGCAGACCGGCGCGGTCGAATTCCAGGCCACTGCCGGTTTCATTCGCAAACGTATATCCGGGACCGCCCGTGCCCGTGCCTGTCGGGTCGCCCCCCTGCGCCATGAAGTTTTCCAGCACGCGGTGGAAGGTGATGCCATCATAGAAGCCCTGCGTTGCCAGATAGACGAAGCTGTTAACGGTCAGCGGTGCCTGGCGCGGAAACAGGCGGAAGCGCATCGTTCCGTTGTCCATGACGATGGCCGCCTCGTAGATTTTCGCCTGGTCAATGATGGTGGCCGGGTAGCTTTGGAAGATGTTGTTGCGCTGCACCGGTTCCATCGCTGCCAGGGGACGGTCGCCCGTGAGCGGCGTGAAGCTCTCCGGGGATACGGGTAGCGTGTCCGGGTTTGCGGGCGTGGGCAGCGGTTCGCCCGTCAGTTGAGAGAGGTACGCTTGCACTTGCGATTGCTGTTCCACCGGCGCATTGCTGAGCGACTCCCGCGCATAACTGATAGCCAGGTCAATCTCGCCCTTTTTCTGCGCTACGTCGGCCATCGCCAGGGTGGTTTGCCAGGCGGGGAAGCGGTTGTTGGCGCGTTGGCGCGCCTGATCGAAGGCGTCGAGGGCGGCATCGTACTGTTGCAGTTGCTCATTGACCTGGGCCAACTGCGTCCAGCGGCGGGGGTCGTTGTCGTCCAGGGCCAGCCCTTCCTCGATGCTGGCGATGGCGTCCTGGTAGTAAGCGGTTTGCTGCCCGCCTTCGCTGTTGCCGGCACAAGCTATCTGAATTTCCGCCCGTTCAAAGCGCGTGCTGGCGTAGTACGGGTCCACCGTCGCCGATTCGTTGTACAAATCAATGGACGACTGGCAATCCCGGTCAAACGCATACGCCAACCGCGCTCGTTCGTTGCGAATCACCGCATTTTGCGGACTCAGCTTCAGCGCCGCCGCGTAATATGCTTTCGCGTCCTCTACATGCGTTTCCCGCTCCGCGCCTGCCGTGGCATCCGCCCAGCGTGTATTCAGGCGGGCCAGGTTGGCGGTGTGGTCCGTGTTTAGCGGGTTGATGGTTTGTGCCTCCACCAAACCCTTGTCCGCCGTCACCAGCAGTTGCTCTTGGGCGACGGGGTCGTCACTGAGGAGGGAGGCTTTTTCCAGGTAGGCGCGCCCCAGGAAGAGGTAGTAGAAATCTTCACGCGGGGCCAGTTCGATGGCGCGCTCGTAGATGGCGATGGCGTTGTCCCACCCTTGTGGCTGGCCGCTGCGCGTGGCTTGCTTTTCCCAGGGGTCGCCCCGTTTGTAGACGATGTCCGCGTGGATGATGCGGATGTTGGTGGTGTAGACGGCGACGAAGCCGAGGGGGATGAGGATGAGGAGGGCGATAAATGCCGGCATTGTTCCCGATTGACGCAGCCGCCGCAGCCGAGGCCAGAGTACCAGGGCGCTCACCAGGAAAATCACCGAGAAAACGAACACGTAGAACAGTGTGAGGAAGCCCGCCGACTGTTCCGCTTCCAACACCCGCCGCACCGTTTCCGGCGTCTGATCCGTCACGCCCGCCGGGGCAATGATGGAAGAACGCACCTGCGACGCTTGCAGCAAGCCGTATATCAATCCGGCGGAGAGCGAGGAGATGGACATGAACAGTCCGGGCACGATGGACTTTTGCCAGGCGGGGTCCCAGAGCCAGTAGAGCAGCCCGCTGGAGAGAACGAGGAACACCAGTGCATAGCCAGGGGTGGCGGCCCCAAACATGGCAAAGGAGAGCGCCAGGCCAATGCCGGCAACCACGCCCCCCGCCAGCCGCCCTTGTTTCGCGTCCCGCACAAGCATCAGCGCCGCATAGGCGCAAAAAGCGGCCCAAATAAGCAGCAAACTGCGTCCGATCAGCCCGGTGGTGTCCGGCGGCGTGTCTGTGGGCAAAAAGCGCAGCAGCAACGCCCCGGCTCCCCAGGCGGCAAACACCACTGCCGCGAGCTTCTCGCGCGCGAGCTTCTCGCGCCCTGCCGGCAGCATACCGGAGAGCGGGCTATTACGGAACGCGCCGTCTTTCGCCATCTCGCTGAGGCAGATCAGGCTCCCCAGCGCCCACGTCAACGTCAACATGAGATAGACGAACGGGGAAGCGGCAAAATTGTGCCCCGTGTTCACAAAAAAGGATTGGTGGAACACCTCGCCCGCGCTGGGCACGTCCGCCAGGGATTGGATCACCTGGCCGCTGGGCAGGCTAAAGCTGATAAAGTCAAAGCAGAGGATGCCAATGATCAGCGTCAGGATGAAGGTGGCAAACACGGTGGGTACAATCCACCGGCGTTCAACCGGCACGCCTGCCGCATTACCGCGTGCGCGCCCTCGCCGCCGCTTGCGCGAGGGCGTGGCTACGGTTTTCTCCACGGGCGCGGCTTCTTCTTCCTCCTGCCGCGCGTGCGGCAAAACGTACCCGACCATCAAAATCAGGGCCAGGTAAACAAAGAAGTGAATGCGCGTGGCGGCGATGGCAATGCCGAAGTGGATTTCCACGTAATGGGCCATCACGGCGGCCAGCAGCCCGGTGAGCAGGAGCCGATCCGCCTGGAACGGATTGACCACCTTGTCGGTGTCCAGGCCGTGAGAGAACAAGGCGTAATAGATGAGGTAAATGATCAAGCCAATGATGCTGCCAAAGGGCACGGCCACGCCCAGGAATGGCGGACCCAGCCAGAGGGTGAGCAGGATGCCGCCCAGGACGGCCCCGCCAATCCACAGGCCGACCAGCAGCAGTTTGTCGCGGCGGCTGCGCATGACGCCCAGCCAGCTAAAGCTGTAATAGAAGACGAGCAGGTAGAGCGCCTGCCACGCGAGGAAGCCAAATAGCCCCGTGATCACCAGGGCGTCGAAGGTTTCATTGTGGGAGCGGTCGGGGGAGGCGTTGCGGGCTTCTACGGTTGCCAGTTCCGGCGGATAGAAGCGGTTGTAGGCGACGTACATGGATTCCGGTCCGTAGCCAATGAGGGGGCGGAGGAAATTGAAGCTGTCGCTGGTGCCGTCGGGGTAGCTGAGGGGGGTGTGTGGTCGGATGAGTTGCAGGGCGCCTTCCCAGATGAGGACGCGGACGCGCCCGGTGCCGCTTTCTGATTCTAACAAGCGTCCGAGACGGCCAATTGCCGGCAATCCACGCCACTCCTCCAACGTTTGCATCACATTCCCAATCACCGGGCGCTGCGCATATTCCGGCCCCAGTTGGTCCGCCAGGTTGAACGCCACCAACCAGCCCCCCACGACCAGCGTCACCAGCAACCAGGCAAACCAGAGCCAGCGCCAGCCCCGCCGCGCCACCACCATCACCAGAATGGTCAGCACCACAACGGCCAGCGCCGCCGCGAAGGAGACAAACGACCCCATGGGGCCGGCCAGGGACGCCAGCCGCCCCGTAGCCGTGATGCCGTCTATGAGCAGCGTGAACAGCAGAAAGAGGAGCGCCGCACCGCCCACCACCAGGAGCAGCGCCTGCCCCACGTCCCGCAGACGAAAGCGCCCCCGGTCCGCCGCCGCGCCGCGCAGTCCGACCAGCACGATCAGCACGAAGGCGAACATCCCCACGCCCAGACCAAGCCAGGGACCACGGCTGCTGGACCAGTAGATGGCGATTAACTGAATGGCCAGGGCGAAAATGTAAATGGCCGAGCGCACAATGTCCGCGATGGACAGGTCCGCCTCGTCCAGGATATTGGTGAAAGCGTCGATGATGCGCGCCGCCGTCAGTGGAACCGCCATGATCAGGTAGGCGGCCACGAAAATGGCGTTGCCCATGTTGGCGGCCACGCGGCGCTGCACATTACCTCCCCAGGGCAGGGGGTCCAGGCCACGCCGCTGCAACATGGCGTAGAGCGACACGGGAATGCTCGTGATGATCACCGCCGTCACCACGCGCCGCACTTGCTCCCGCGTGCGGATGGTCACGGCCATCAGCGCGAAGACGACGATGTAGGAGAGCGTGGTGTAGGTTCCCTGTAGTCGCTGGTAGGAGCCGGCCCAACTGACCTGGGGCGTGACGGAAAAGAGGGTGGAGAGGAGATAGGAGATGACGAGCAGGGCAACGGGCAGGACAAAGGGGATGCGCCATATGGTGTTGCCGTCGCGGGGGCGCAGGCGTGTCCAGGAGCGCCAGCCTTGCAGATCGATGAACTTCACCAGCCACGTCACGGACATGATCACGGCTATGGAGCGCAGCAGCGTGAGCTTGTCGGGTTCAAAAACACGGGCGGAGAATGTATCAAAAAACAGGGGGGTGGCGACGATGACGGTCAGCCAGCCTGCTTCTAGCAGGCCATCACACCAGCGAGAGAGCTTTGATTCCATATTGTTTTCTCATATCCTCTTCCGAATTTCAATCGTATGCGGGGTGAATCTTACCGCATCGGTAGAGGGGGAGCAACAGGGAGGAAAGGAGCGGGGGAACGAGTTGGGTTAGAGAGGGAGCTAATAATTAATGGGTGAATGGGGGAATGGTTGATATGGACGGTTGCTGCCCAGCTATCATGGACAGCAACCGTCCGCACATTTCCGCTAACTTAATTGCGGATAGCCACTAACGATTTTTCTTCCCTGGTTTGGGGCGGCGGGTGGGGTGGGGTGTTGGTTCTTCGGGTTGGCTATCGGCATCTTCGCTATCTTCCAGCACCGGCGCGAACTGCCGGCCGCGGAAGAGGACGACGAGGAAGGTAAGGATAAAAAGCACGCCGATAGCAATGAATAGGATTTCGTCCCAATTGCCGACCGCGCCGTGCAAGAAAACAGTGAGCATGGTGATTCCGTTTTGCCAGGAACGCCGTTTCACCGCGAAACGGCGTTCCTTATTTCTCAAGGATAGTTACTTGCGCGCTCAGGCGGGGGGCGTGGCGGTGACGACGAACAGGATGATGAAGCTGAGGACGACGACAAAGGCTACCGGCGGAACCAGTTGCAAACGACGGTCCGTGGCGGTTGTTTCGGTCAAGTGTTTGTTGGCCGTGCCCAAATATTCGCCGACGTTGGTGGCAATCCAACTGCTGCCCAGGCTGAGGAGGGTGATCCAGAAGATGAAGGAGAGTAGATTGCCGGCATTTACCTGCGGCGTGGCAAACAGACGATTCATCAAGGGGAGGCTGATGGCGATTGTGGCCACGGCTGCCGCCAATCCGGCGCCGATCCAGTTTGCGGGCTGCCGGACCTTTGTGCCGCGCCAGGCATACCACAGGTCAATGGCCAGCAGCGGAGGCAACGCCAGCAACCAGTTACGCGCCGTCATTTCGTTGTAGTTAAAAAGCTGGATCAAACCGTAGCGCACGCCAAAGGCGAGCAGGCCGGTCAGGGTGGCCATGCCGTAGCGGCGCGTGGATTGGTTGGCGAGAATGCCCAGGAAAACGGCGATGATGGCCACCATGGCCGGGAATATCCAGATGGGGCGACTGAGGAATGCGGCGGAGAAATTGCCGGCAACCGGCGCATCCCACTCCGTCGTCATCACCTGCAAACCAACGACCAGGGCAAACGTCATCACGCCCGTAATGAAGAAGTCAGCCCCGTTGCCGCGCCAGATGGGCGCCCATTCGCGCTGGCGCATGGTGGACAACTGAATCGCCACGGCCATCACCATCAGACCGACAAAGCTGAGTACCAGCACCAGATGTGGCAGGCTCCAGGCGGTAATGTCCTCGCCGTAGATGGTGTGCCATAACGGGTCGGCGGGGACGGAAAAGAGCAAGAAGCCGCTCAGGACGACCATCGTGCCCACCACCGGCGAACTGCGAAAACGCTGTTGCAGCGTTCCCTGCCCGCGGCGCAGCAGGTAAGCCAGACCGCCGAAGGCCATCAGGGAGATCAGCGTGAAGCTGAGGTACATCATCAAGTGTGGTCGCCAGAACAAATCCTCGCCAAATGGTATGCCATAGGAACGATGCCAGACCTCGTCCCAAAACGCGCCTACGACGAGGATCGTGCCGGTCAGGCCCACGAGCGCGGCCATAAGCTGGCGCGTGGTAACGGGGAGGGCGTCTTCCTGAGGGACGCGATGGCCGGCGGGCAGCGGCTTCAGCAGCAGATACCAGTAGGCGTAGGCGAAACCGGCTACGGCGACCATGAACACGGTCACGCCAACGATGAAGAAGGGGAGTTCGCGGCGTGGGGGCATGCCGCCCCAGTAGACCATGAGCCAGAAAATGATAAGTGCCAGCGCGCCGAGCAAATATGGTTTGAGGCGGGCCGGCATCTTTTTGGGAGAAGCAGGCGAAATTGTCGATTGAGCCATCAGGCAGGCACTCCTTGTTGTGTGCGGATGGTTTGGGCAGCAACAAACAGCCAGCGCATCTAACGCGCTTACGGAATTATGATACAGAATGTCTCACAATTCGGCAATAATTTCAAAGGCGGGGCTTTGTTGAGGATGGCGCACAGGCGGCTTCATCACGCGGCGCAGTTGCACTTCCCCGCCATCATTTGTGGACATTGTCGGGGACATCGCCGACCCAAAAGGGCGCATCCGTTAATCGACGTGGAATTGACGGATGCGCTGGACGGGTTCTTGCTTGTCGGATAGTCCCAAGCTCATTTGGGGCGAACCCTATGGGCGCATCCGTTAATCGATGGGGAATTGACGGATGCGCTGGACGGGTTCTTGCTTGTCGGATAGTTCCAAGCTAATTTGGGGCGAACCCTAACTGCTGATACAAAGCATCAATTTGGGATACCATGCGCGCCGCGCCAAACTCGGCGGCGCGCGCCTGGCCCGCCGCGCCCATCCGCTGCCGCAATGCCTCGTCCGCCAGCAGTTGCGCGATGCGCTCCGCCATCGCCGCCGTATCGCCGCGTGTTACCAGGTAGCCGTTGACGCCATCGGCAATGGCTTCGGCGGAACCGTCGGCGGCGGTGGCCACAATAGGCAAGCGGGTGGCCATGGCCTGGGGCAGCACGCGCGGCAACCCTTCCCACAAGCTGCTGAGAACAAACACGTCAAAGGCGGCCATCAGTTCGGGCACGTCGCGGCGCAGGCCGGTGAGGAGGGTGCGGTCGGCGATGCCCGCCGTTTGTAGTGCGGCTTCCACGTCGGGCCGCAGGGGGCCATCTCCGACGATGACAAACCAGGCCTGGGGGCAGTGGGCTGCTGTTTGGGCGTAGGCGGCGACGAGGTGCAGCGGGGCTTTTTGCGGCGACAGGCGGGTGACGCTGCCGACGAGGGGGGCGGTGGGAGGCACGCCTAGCCGCGCGCGCATTTCCTCCGGTGACACCTGGGGGTGGCCGAAGCGGTCCAATTCCACGCCGCTGCGAATGACGACGTAATCCTGGCGGCGGCCAATTCCTTGCGCCAATCCTTTGTCAATATCGTGGGGGGAGACGACGATCATCACGTGGCCGGCCCACGCGCCCAGCTTTTCCAGGGCGACGTAGAGGCGCAGTTGCGCGGGGGACATCTGGTCATGGAAGCTCCAGCCGTGGACGGTGTGGATGATGTGGGGAATGCCGGCACTTCTTGCCGCCAACCGCCCCAACACACCCGCCTTCGAACTGTGCGTGTGCACAATATCGTAGTGCCCCTGGCGCATCATGCGGCGCAGCTTGAAGAACGCGCGCGTGTCGTGGCTGAGGCTGATCTGGCGCACCAGGTCGGGCAGGATGGTGAGGGGCACGCCGCGTGACCGGGTCTCCTCGATGAGCGAGCCTTCCGTGCCCGTCTGTGGTCCACAGACCACGTCTACGGCGTAGCGTCCCCGGTAGGTGGGGTCGTGGTTGAGCATAGCCGCCGTGAGCATGGTATTTTCTTGCGCCCCGCCAATGATCAGGCGCGTGATCGGGTGTAGTACGCGAACGAGTGTTGTCATTTGGTGTTCATTGCCCCGGATGAGAGAAGTCGGCCGGCATTTTGTTTTGGAGTAGGACGCGAACAAGCGCGGATGAATCGGGATTTTGTGGTAATATCCAGCATCATCTCAGCCGAGGAGCGTTACCGCTACGATGCAAGAACCAAGCCAGCCATTAGCCGAGGTTTTCGGTTTTCCGACCAGCAATATGTCCACATTGGCGGAAAGACACCGTGAGTTGAAGCTGTGCCCTTTCAACAATCGCGTGCCAAACTGTACGAAAGACAAAGCGTCACTGAAAAAACCGGGTTTTTCGATTGTTCATGTGTAAAAACCCGGTTTTTGACCTTTTTTCAGTAGAGTCAGTATTTTTGTTGCCGGCATAACCAACGAGGACACGCCAGAAGCTATTATTACCTGCCCTATCCGATTTCGGCAAAACTGGCTTGTTGCGGAAGCGGCCGCCGAGTTTTTCTTTGGTAAGAGGACCAGTTGGACTTCGCTTTCTGAAGTGCGATTGGTGGACGGGGAAGGTAATTCGGCCGGCAATATCGATCTTGTATTGGCTGCCTACGATGCCCGGGGGAAAATAGTTGACTTTGGCTCGTTGGAAATCCAGGCCGTTTACATATCTGGCAATGTGCGACAACCCTTTGCTTTCTATATGGAGGATCGTTCTGGTCGATCGGAGATGGATTGGAGGAGTCTGGCAAGCTACTTTCCTCGCCCGGATTTTCTTTCATCGTCGCGCAAGCGTCTGGTCCCACAAATGCTATACAAAGGGGGGATCATCCGCGCCTGGGGCAAGAAGCAGGCCGTCGCGGTGCAAAGGCAGTTTTTTTCAACCCTGCCTTCATTGCCAGAAGTGGATAGAGAGCTGGCGGATATTGCCTGGCTGCTGTTTGATCTGGAATGGCGTGATGGTCAATTTGAACTCGTTCTCTCGCAACAGGTCTATACCGCTTTCGAGCCGGCGTTGACGGCTATGACCGTTCCACAACCTGGACCCATTGAAGATTTCATAGCCAAATTGCAAAACAAACTTGACGAAAAGCAGGACGGTTATCCACCGGATGCCCCGCTGCTAACCGATTTTCTCCTGACATGACCAAACAATTGTCTTTATTTGAGCTATCCAAAACAGATGCATCTGAAACGAAAGCGCAAAAGGGTGTGAATGTTGCTTCCGTACCGTTGCGCAGCCCGTTTCGCTATCCCGGCGGCAAGACGTGGCTTGTCCCGACGGCGCGCTTGTGGCTGCAAGCCTGCGGCGGCGAGGGGAAGGTGCTGTTTGACGTGTTTGCCGGTGGGGGAATAGTCGGGCTGACGGCGATTTTTGAGAATTTGGTGGACCATCTGATCCTGGTGGAGTTGGATGACGATGTGGCGGCGGTGTGGCAGGTAATCCTGAGTGGGGACGCGGGCTGGCTGGTTGATCGCATTCTGTCGTTTGAGATGACGGTGGAAAATGCGCGGGGGGCGATTGCTGCCGCGGATTCGTCGCTGCGGGCGCGGGCGTTTGCCACGATTGTCAAGAATCGGGTGAATCGGGGCGGCATTCTGGCGGATGGGGCCAGTTTTGTGCGGCACGGGGAGAATGGCAAGGGGATTCGCTCTCGATGGTATCCAACGACGTTGCGACGTCGTATTCTGGCTATTGACCATATTCGGGAGCGGATCACGTTTGTTCATGGGGACGCTTTTGCTGTATGCCGGCATCACGCGCACGACCCCCACGCCCTTTTCTTCATCGATCCCCCCTACGTGAAAGCCGGCAGACGCCTCTATCGCCATTCCGAAATCGATCACCCGGCCCTGTTTGCCCAGGCATCCGCGCTAAAGGGCGATTTCTTGATGACATACGACGACCACCCGGAAATCCGCCAACTGGCCGCCACTCATGACTTACAGGTGGGAGAAATCAGTATGAAAACGACCCACCACGCGCAAAAGCGGGAACTGCTCATCAGCCGCGACCTGGACTGGCTGACATCGTGAGACGCCTACCGTTCCGCCAGAAATTCCCATCGGCGACACTACCAACCGTCAACTACCAACTGCCAACTATCCACCAACCACTATCCACTGTCCACTGTCCCTATTCCCCAAGAAGCCGACGATAAAGCTCTTCCGTCTGCTGCACGGTGCGTTGCAGGGTGAAGTGGGCGGCGACGGCGGCGTGAGCGGCCTGACCCAGCGCGGCGGCCCGGTCCCGGTCTTGTAGCAAGTGGATGATGGCCTGGGCTAATGCCGGCACTTCTCCCGCCCCCACCAGCATCCCCGTCTCGCCATCCACAATCACCTCCCGCGTCCCATCCACGCCCGTAGCGACCACCGGCAGCCCGGCGGCCATGGCCTCCAGCACGACGTTGGGCATGCCTTCCCACAACGATGGCAGCACGAACAGGTCCAGTCCCGCCAGTAATGCCGGCACGTCATCCCGATGCCCCAACCAATGCACCTGCCGCGCCACGCCCAGTTGCCGTGCCTCCTGCGCCAGCGCCTGCCGCAACTCTCCGTCCCCGATCATGAGGAAGTGGGCGTCAGGAATGGCCTGCAAAATGGCGGGCAGGGCTTGCAGCAGGTAGGTGTGCCCTTTTTGCGGGTGCAGCCGTCCGACGACGCCGATGAGTGGGGAAAATGCCGGCACATGCATCACCCGCCGCAGCCGCGTCCCGGCCTCCGCGCTCGCTCGCGGAAACTCCGCCAGGTCCACCCCGTTGTAAATCGTCGTCACTTTTTCCGGAGCTACGTGCCCATGCGCGATTTCCGCCGCCCGCGCCGTCTCGCACACGGCGATCACCGCGTTGTCCAACGGCAGCGTCAGCCGATTTAGCCGCTCCCGCCAGGGGCCGCCGATATTCACGTTCCGTCGCGCCGAAATGAGAATAGGAATCCCCGCCGCCCGCCCCACCAGGCGTCCTATGAGGGTGGCATGAAACATCCAGCTATGCAGGATGACCGGGCGCTCCCGCCGCCACCTTCCATAGAGAAGGGCCAGCGCATCCACGCGCCACTTGCGCGTCATGCGCAAATCCAGCACGGGCACGCCCGCCGCCCGCAGCTTGCGCCCCACCGGACCGTCTCCCCCACGCAAACATACCACGCGCGGCGTAAACAGTTCCCGGTCCAACCGCGTCACCAAACGGTACAGCGCCATTTGCGCCCCGCCGCTTTCCAAATCCGTAATCAAATGATCTACCAAGATAGGCATAGCTAACCCAGTCGCGCCTTGATGCTTCCGTGCGGAGCTATCGGCAAGATGGGAAACCGTAGGTCAATTCGCTGAATTGACCGGACAAGACAGCGTCTTGTCCTACGGCGCGTATCCATCGTTTTCTGCGTGACGGCACACGAGTGTCCTGTCGAGGATGTTTGATGGGAAACCGTAGGTCAATTCGCTGAATTGACCGGACAAGACAGCGTCTTGTCCTACGGCGTGTATCCATCGTTTTCTGCGTGACGGCACACGAGTGTCCTGTCAAGGGCGTTTGATGGGAAACCGTAGGTCAATTCGCTGAATTGACCGGACAAGACAGCGTCTTGTCCTACGGCGCGTATCCATCGTTTTCTGCGTGACGGCACACGAGTGTCCTGTCGAGGATGTTTGATGGGAAACCGTAGGTCAATTCGCTGAATTGACCGGACAAGACAGCGTCTTGTCCTACGGCGCGTATCCATCGTTTTATGCGTGACGGCACACGAGTGTCCTGTCGAGGATGTTTGATGGGAAACCGTAGGTCAATTCGCTGAATTGACCGGACAAGACAGCGTCTTGTCCTACGGCGTGTATCCATCGTTTTATGCGTGACGGCACACGAGTGTCCTGTCAAGGGCGTTTGATGGGAAACCGTAGGTCAATTCGCTGAATTGACCGGACAAGACAGCGTCTTGTCCTACGGCGTGTATCCATCGTTTTATGCTGACGATTGACCCAATTCGCTGAATTGACCGGACAAGACAGCGTCTTGTCCTACGGCGCGTATCCATCGTTTTCTGCGTGACGGCACACGAGTGTCCTGTCGAGGATGTTTGATGGGAAACCGTAGGTCAATTCGCTGAATTGACCGGACAAGACAGCGTCTTGTCCTACGGCGCGTATCCATCGTTTTATGCGTGACGGCACACCAGGGAAGGGAGGCTCCAAGAACCCGGATAGGGTTCACGAGCAGAACAAGGAGCCTCCATCTGAACCGATTACAAGTATACCAACAATTGCGCCAAATACTGGGCACATACCTGGACACAGCCAGCAGCCGTAGATTTGCGGAGATATGGCCGTGACCGGAACGGGTATTAGTTTGTGGACCTGAAATCAGACATTCTCTTCACAGTTACCCTCCGTTGATGTATTGGAACAAGCGTGGTCCGTCCTGGGCCTGTGCCGCGTCGGGATTGACCTGGATGAAGGGAGCCGGCGAGCCAATTCCTCCCCGCCTTCTTCCTGATTTCTGATAGTCCGCCACTGCGAACAGGTAATGGGCGTTGAGCAGATGTCCCCAGGCGCCGCGCCGCACGTAGCGCGGCCCGGCGATGTCTACGCCCCACTGGTCGGCGTGTGGTGCTTGCATACCCAGGCGGGCGACGATGTCGTACTCATTGCCGAAATGCTCAATCCAGGGCACAGGCTCACCGGTCGGCAGATGGGCGAAGTACGTCAGTCGGTTGGCGCAAGTGGCAAAGCAGTAGACCTCCAGCCGCGCCAGTTCATCGATGGTGAGGGGAGCAAAATCGCCCAGGCGCAGTTCTTCCTGTTCGGGGTAGATGAATTCGGGCGGCGCGTAGCGGGGCGCGGCGGCCAGCGACACGTCTTCTTCCGGCGGCTGGGTGATGGCGTACAGCAGGCGCAGGACGTTAGCGACGATAATGGTTCCCTGGGAGTGCGCGAGGATGACGACGCGGCGTTTGCCGGCATCTTTCAGCGCATCATAGATCACCGGAAATGCCTTCACGGCCGGCTCCGTCGTGCGATACCACTCCTTGCCCAGCATACATTGAATCATGTCCACCACGAAGGAGTCCGTGGAATTCTGCACCAACGTCACCGGGCGATGGAACAGGTAGGAAACGTAGGCGGCATTGATCTGCGCCACGGCGTCATTCGTCATGATGCCGTTGATCAAGAACCAGGATTCGTCAAGAAAACTGGTGTAGCTGCCGATGTGGTCGGGTCGTTGTAGGATGACGGTGGGCTGCCAGAAAAGGTCATTCAGCAGGGGCGGACCAAAGGGGGGCGGCGTGCGCGGGATGGATGGGATAGTGACGTTGAGGAGGAAGCGGATGGTGCGCCGCGGCCGCCACAGGTTGAGGATGCCAAATTCGGAGAAAGGGCGATAAGGGGGGATCCAGGTCCAGGGATGCCCCAAGATGGCGGATGCGTAGAGGGGTGGCTGGATGCGCAGGGCGTCCCAGGCGATGTGCGCCAGGTTGTCCATGCCGGCATCCATCCGTTTCCGCGGCTGGCTTGTGGTCATATCTGGCTCGGGCAGGCTCACCGCGCGCGCGGAGGCGCGGGAACCATTTCCCACAATGGGTGTACCTATTGTTTGTACCATTTTTCACCTCGCAACTGCTCAGGCAGATTGGCCCAATTTCCTTTGGTGAAAATGGCCAGGGCGCGCGCGAAATTGGTCCAATCTCCAGAGAGCGTTAATAGGTCCTTTCACTTCTCAGCTTGCGTCCCCCAGGCGCCATGCGGGACAGGTAAAGCGCCTTTTGGAAAACAGTATGTGGGGAGTGAATGCCGGCACAACTGCCAAATGCCACCAATTCCCCATGACGTCCATCACCTTTTCGCCAATGCGGGCCGCAATGTATTTCCGTGCCATTTGGCTTATAATGGAACGGTCAGAAACAGCGGCGTGAGCGTGTTTCCCTGGCGGCTGTTGATCCAACACACACGCCGCTGCGCTTGCGCCGCCAGGCATATCGTCAGCCCGCCCCAAAGCGACAATGACCAGGGGTGGCTTTCAGGAGCAAACATGATGCAATACCGACCGGTCGCCCTGTTCATTTTGGATGGATGGGGCATACGTGAAATGGAACATGGCAATGCCGTGGCGCAGGGCCACACGCCCAATTATGATCGCTGGATGCGCACGCTGGAGCGTTCGATTGTGGATGCTTCGGGCGAGGCCGTGGGATTGCCGGCGGGGCAAATGGGCAATTCCGAGGTGGGACACCTGAACCTGGGCGCGGGGCGCGTTATTTACCAGGACATTACGCGCATTGATAAGGCGATCCGCGAGAATATGTTGGGGGAAATGCCGGCACTCACCCAATCCCTACAATCACTTTCCCAAAACGGGGGCAAACTCCACCTCGTGGGCTTGCTCGGTTCCGGCGGCGTCCACAGCCATGAGCGCCACCTCCACGCCCTGCTCGACCTGGCCGTGGCCCGGGGGATTGACCCCATCGTCCACGTCATCACCGATGGGCGTGACACACCGCCACGCAGCGCCGCCGGTTTCGCCGCCAGCCTGGAGCAAAAACTGGCGCAACTGGGGCGCGGCTGCATCGCCTCCGTCAGCGGACGCTACTACACGATGGATCGAGACAAGCGGTGGCCGCGTATCCAGCTAGGCTACAACGTGATCGCCCTGCACGAGGGGACCGCCTATGCCTCCGCGGGCGAGGCGATTGCCGCCTCCTATGCCCAGAACGTGACCGATGAGTTTATCGTGCCCGTGATCGTGGAAACGGAACGAGACACGCGCATCCGTCCGGGAGATTGCGTTTTGTTTTACAATTTCCGCGCGGATCGTATGCGCCAGATTGTGCGCGCCTTTGCGTTTCCCGATTTCGATGGCTTCCCGCGCGCCTACATCCCCGACTTGCGGCTGGTGACGATGACGGCGTATGAGGCGGATTTTCCCGTGGATGTGATTTTCCCGGACGAGGGGATTACGAATCCCTTGGCGGAGGTGTTGAGTCAGCGAGGATGCCGGCAAATCCACGCCGCCGAAACGGAAAAATACGCCCACGTCACCTACTTCTTTAACGGTGGCCTGGAAACCCCCTTCCCCGGCGAGGACCGCATCCTCATCCCCTCGCCCAAAGTCGCCACCTATGACTTGCAGCCGGAAATGAGCGCCTACGAACTGACGGCGGCCATTGAGGCGCGGATCCGCGCCCACGACGACGATTTCATCCTCGTCAATTTCGCCAATCCCGACATGGTAGGCCACACCGGCGTGCTGGAAGCGGCGATCAAAGCGGTGGAAACGGTGGACGAATGCGCCGGGCGGCTGGTGGCCGCCATCAATGCCAAAGGAGGCGTGGCAATCGTCACCGCCGACCACGGCAACTGTGAGCGCATGGTGGATGAAAAAACGGGCGTGCCCCACACCTACCACACCACCAGTCCCGTTTCCCTGTTCGTCATCGGCGACCAATACTTCATGCTGCGCCCGCGCGGTATCCTGGCGGACGTGGCCCCCACGGTGCTGGACCTGATGGGTATTCCACAGCCGCCGGAGATGACGGGGCTTAGCTTGATTGACTGACCGAGATAGCTTCCTGGAAGCTCGGAAAAGGAACTGATGGGAACAATCGTCGCCGTTGAGGGCCTGGGCAAGACGTTTCAGGTGAAGCAAAAAGCACCCGGACTGCGCGGAAGCTGGCAGGCTGTGTGGAAGCCGGTCACCAAGGAGGTGGAGGCGGTGCGGGAAGTTTCGTTTGCCCTGGAGGAAGGGGAATTGCTAGGCTTCATTGGTCCCAATGGGGCGGGCAAGTCCACCACCATCAAAATCCTCACGGGCATTCTCTTCCCCAGCCAGGGAGCGGCGCATGTGCTGGGGTATGTTCCCTGGAAGCAGCGGCGGCAGCTTGCCTACCAGATCGGCTCCGTCTTCGGGCAGAAGCCGCAGCTCTGGTATCACCTGCCGCCGGAAGATACGTTTCGCCTTTTTGCCCGTATCTACGAACTGGATATGCGCGACTACCAGAAACGGCGCGATTTCCTCGTGGAAGCGTTCCAGATTCAAGATTTGCTGGCGGTTCCGGTGCGCAAGTTGAGCCTGGGGCAGCGCATGAAGTGTGAGATCGTGGCCTCGTTGCTGCACCGCCCGCGCGTGATCTTCCTGGACGAGCCGACGATTGGCCTGGATGTGGTGGCGAAGGAGCAGATTCGCCAGGCGATTCAGGATATGAATGCGCAGGACAGGACGACGATTTTTCTCACCAGCCACGACGCCGGGGATATTGAGAAGTTGTGCCGCCGCGTGATTGTGATCAATCACGGGCGCGTCATTTTTGATGACCGCACTTCGGTGTTGAAGCGGCAGTTCTTGCGACGCAAAATCATTGACGTGCGCTTCGCGGAGGCGCTGGCGGAGCCGTTGGCGCTGCCGGGCGTGACGGTGCTGAAGCAGGGGACGTATGGGGTGAAACTGGAGTTTGACAACCGCGAGCAGCCGGTGGAGGGGGTGGTGCAGGCGGTGATGGATGTGGCTCCATGCGTGGACATTAACATCTCGGACCCGCCGATGGAAGAGATTATCCGCGAGATTTATACGGTGAGTTGAACGAGATGCTGCATCGTTTGCAAATTGCCGGCACTAAATACACCGCCATCGCCCTCACCAACCTGCAAAACCAGCTTGCCTACGTGTGGGACGCCTTCAACCGCGCCTTCCTCATTCTCGTCTTCATGTTCATCTTCGCCCAGTTGTGGCGCGCCGCGTTTGCCGCCCAGGGCGTCACGGAGATCGCCGGCCTCACCCTGTCGGACACACTCTGGTACTTCCTCATCGCCGAGGTGATGCAGTTGGGGCAAATTCGCCACGACGCCAATATCACGCAGGAGGTGAAGGACGGCTCCATCGCCTACACCATGGGTAAGCCGTATAACTACCTGGCGTACCATTTTAGCAACGGGTTAGGGGAAGGGTTGTTGAAGATGGGGATGGTTTTCTTGTTGGGGGCGCCGGTGACGTGGTATTATGCCGGCATTCCCGCCATCCACCTGCGCCACCTCCCCTTCGTCCTTCTCATCCTCCTCATCGCCATGCTTGTGGACTTCTGCATTCTCAGCATCATCGGCTTGCTCGCCTTTGTCACCGAAGACACCGCCTCCTTCCGCCTCATCTATCAGAAAATCGTCTTCATCTTTGGCGGGCTGCTCATTCCTCTGGACTTTTTGCCGGCATGGTTGCAGCGGGTTGCCGCGCTGCTGCCCTTCCAATTGACCACCTACGCCCCCGCGCGCCTGTTCGTGGCCTTCAACTGGCCCCAGTTTGGCCGCCTGCTCCTCAGCGGCATCGTCTGGCTGCTCATTCTGGGCGCTCTTCTCTGGTGGCAATACCGCTGGGCGACGCGCAACCTGGCCATTAACGGCGGTTGACGCCCACGCACGTTTCCCGTTGACTGTTTTTGGGTTCGCCAGGAATTCGCGGGGAGTGGAGGCTTTAGCCGGAATATGCAGGAATTCGCGGGGAGTGGAGGCTTTAGCCGGAATATGCGCGCAAGAACCGGCTAAAGCCTCTACTCCAAACCCATATGTGGGGCAGACCCCGCGAAATCCGAAAGAGCCTTTTTATTGACTGCTGCTCGTTTTGAGCGAATGCCGGCATGAAAGAAACCAAACTGACAGCATCCCCACCTAGAAAAGCCCAGGCCAGTGGCCCACGCCGCATCTGGACGGAAGTGACCTTCGTGCGCCACCTGATCGCCGTGAACCTGGCGTCGGCGATGGAGTACCGCGTCTCCTTTATCACCCAGATTTTGGGTATGTTCCTCAATAACGGCATCTACTTCATCTTTTGGTTGCTGTTCTTTGACAAGTTCGGCACGGTGCGCGGCTACAATATCCGCGAGATTTACCTGCTATTCGGCATGGTGGCTTTGGGGCATGGGTTGGGCGCGATGTTTGCCGGCAACATCGGCTCCGCCCTGGCACAAACCATTGCTCAGGGGCGGCTGGACTACTACCTGCCACTGCCGCGTAGCTTGCTGACGCACGTCATCTTTTCGCGCATGACGATTAGCGCCATCGGCGATGTCACTTTTGGTCTGTTTGCCTATCTGTTTACGGGGCGCTTCCACCCCGTGGAGATGGTGTTGTTTTTGGTGTCGGCGGTGTTGGCTGCCGGCATTTTCGTCAGCTATGGCATTCTGGCCGGGTCACTCGCCTTCTTCATGGGCAACGCGCAGCAAATCAGTATGCAGGCCACCAATGCCATCATCACATTTGCCCTTTATCCCAACACCCTCTTTTCCGGCGCGACGCGGCTGCTCCTCTACACCCTCATCCCCGCCGCGTTTGTGGGCGCGGTTCCCGTGACCATCGTCACCGAACGGAACGGGCTGTTGCTCCTGGGGTTGGCGGCGGGCGTCGTCTTCTTCGGCGCCCTGGCGACAGGCGTCTTCTACCTGGGGCTGCGCCGCTACGAATCCGGCAGCGCCATCAACGTCAACCTGTAGATTGGCTCATTCCTGGCATCTGATTCAGTAAGCCGGCCATTGCCTGGTTGATGTCGGTGTGGTGGAATTGGAAGCCCGCCGCCAGCAGGCGTTCGGGCAGGGCGCGCTGGCCGGTGAGCAGGGTGTGCGCCAGTTCGCCTAATGTGAGTTGCAGGGCAAATGCCGGCAGCGGCAACCACGCCGGCCTTCCCAAAGCGCGCCCAATCGCCTGCCCAAACGCCTTGTTGCGCACCGGTTCCGGGGCGCACAGATTATACGCGCCGCTGGCCTCCTCCCGTGCCATCAAGAAACGAATCGCCCGCACCTCGTCCTCCATGTGAATCCAGGGCATCCACTGTCGCCCGCTGCCCATGGGGCCGCCGACAAACAGGCGAAACGGCAGCGCGGTGCGTGGCAAAACGCCCCCCTCGTTGCTCAAGACCAATCCCGTACGCAAGACCACCAGCCGCGTCCCATAATCGGTCACGCCGGCGCTGCTGGCCTCCCACTCCACGCACAATTCGGGCAGAAAGCCCGCGCCCGGCGGCGACGCTTCCGTCACGGCGCGTTCGTCGGTATGCACCTCGTAATACCCAACCGCCGATGCCTGCACCAGTAGCCGTGGTTTTTGCGCAGCGGCGGCAATCGCGGCGACGACGGCTTTGGCGGCGTTGAGGCGGCTGTCGCGCAGCAGTTGCTTGCGCGCGGCGGTCCATCGCTGGGGCAGCGCGCCATCTCCGGCAATGCCCGCGCCGGCCAGGTTGACGATGGCGTCCGCGCCATCGGCCAGGTGTCCCCAGCCGGCGGCGCTGCGGGCATCCCATTGAACGGGTTGGGCGGATGCCGGCATTCCCGCCGCCTTAGCCGGATTCCGCGTCAACACAATCACCTCATGCCCATCATCCACCAAACTGCGCGTCAAGGCGCGCCCAATCAACCCCGTACCACCTGTGATAATCACTCGCATCGTCTTTTCCCTCACATTCCCGATCTTCACGCTTCATCGGGGCACAAGAACGCGACGGCTACTTGATGTTCCGCCAGAATCTCGTGATAATCTCGCCAATCCGTATCAACGGCATTCAGAATAGGGGGATGTTCCGGGTGCGACCGCGCGACGGCGACAAATTTCCGGTCGGAACGATCAAACCCGGCCAGCCGTGGGTCAATCGGAAATTCGACGAAATCATTTTCGTCTTCTCGGTCAGGAGCCAATGTGATTGGTACATGCCGGCAACGCAACGGGTTTGCCTGATTGGTCAACACCCATTTTAGAAAAGCGTCTCCCACACCAGGCTGTCCTTCCGAGCGCAATTGCCGCGTATACTCGCGCAAAATGTGCCTGCCCTGGTCCAATACCAGGACATCCTCTCTTTGGATTGCCCGCAGGCGACGGATACAGATGAGAATGCAGTTGCGAGAAGCGGTCGTAGTGCGACCGTTAGCGACAACGGCTACATTGGTGTCTACGATGACGGGCACGTTAGGTCAACTCCATCTGCCGCTGTAACGCTGCTTCCGTCATTGCCGCAAGCTCCCCAAGCTCATCACCGAAGAAATTAACCGGCCAGTTGCGAATATTGCCATATGAATCCACATCAAGTTCTTGCAAACTTGACTGGCCCTTGTCCGAGATTCTCGTGAAATACAAGGCGGTCTGCTCTGGGAGGAGTTTTTCTTCCGCTATTCGTAGCTGCAAACGTCGCAAGAGGTGTTCGCTATGGCTTTCCAAAACGATCTGTATGTCGCGTGTCTTAATGGCATCTATAAATACATCCGCGAGACCAGCCTGAACCGCCGGATGCAGGTGGATTTCAGGTTGTTCCAAGATGAGCGTGGCCCCTTTGGGGGCATAAAAGCATAGCACCAAAACAGGCAATATCTGTGAAACGCCAAAGCCCACGTCCGTTATCAAGACCTCTGGCGATATAGCTGTGCGACGCACGCGCACCTCATATTCTTTCCGGTTTTCGGCAATGGGTTTTAAGCCAAAGCTATGAATTAACCCTAACCGCTTGAGCCACATGGCCACGCATTCTTCAACCGTCTGTTTGGGTCGTCCTCTCCCGCGATGAATGACTTTGCCAAAGCGGCGCGAGGCAAGAAGCGCCGGTACGGCTTGTTCCCCACGCGATCCGACATCCGGTGGACGTTCTCCCGCCCACAAGTAGTGACGATTTGGATACTCTCGCAACGGTCCCAGGTAGAACAGTTCCTGCAATTGCTGTTCCAGAGACAGGACAAGCTCTGAGAGAAATCCGGCGTTCTGATAGTAAGCGTTTACTTGATCAGGGAATCCATAGTTTCTTACGGGACGCGGCAGAGGCCATTTTCGCCCACGGGATCGCTTGAGTTCATAACCAGAAACGGTCAATTCGTAATCGTCTGTATTTCCGTCAGCTATTTGGCGCGCCATGCCAAATTGGTTCCCGTCAAATTGATAGGTGAAGCGGTCTACTTGCGTCACTCCGTTGATGTTCCGTAGGACTGCTTCAAACTGGAGTTTGTTTATTTGGAAAAGCCTGACGTTTTTTCGCTCCGGATCGGTGATGTGTAGCGGCGTTGTTAAGGTCCATTCCAGCGAGTACGCCAGGTCTTTTGCTTGATCATGGCCGTAGATCAGGTCGTGGAAAGTGCCTAAATCAACATAAGAACGATCGTCACCGGTGTGCAGCACGCGCGAGCGGTCCGCCGATTCCGCCGTTTGCTTTAACATAAGGAGGAATTGCAGCAGGCTCGTCTTTCCAGAACTATTGGCCCCAAACAGACCCGTCAGGGGAGCCATGCGCATGCGCTCTGTATCTTTCCATGACTTGAAGTTTTGCAAATGCAAACGGGTTATCATGATGGCCTCACCGTAATTGTTGCAGAGGAACCGATTGCCGTGTTCGTGCCGGCATTTTACCAGTTGTTCGCGGAGCAGGTCAATGAACTCGCGCGGCGTCATGGCGCGGGTGTGGGCGTCTTGTAGGGAGCCGTGACCAATTCCACCGTACTCACGCTGCCGGCATTGACCACCACCGCCGCCCGATACATTTCCCCCTGCACCGTCGCCCACACCTCATAGTTGCCCGGTCGCAAGTCGGCCAGGACGAAATTCTCCGCGAATCCCTCATCAGGATGGATGAGATGCTGCGGGTCATCAAGGTAGGTCCAGGCCGTGAGCGTGTCGGTGATTCCATCCGTCTGTTGGATTTGCACGGGATGACCCTGCCAGGGACGTCCTTCGGGATCGAGCAGTCTTCCGGCGATCACCCCGCGGGTTTCTCCTGGCGATAACCATAGTAATGGATTGCGCGTGCCGGCAAAACTGTTCTCCCCCACGCGCAGTTCAAAATGCAGATGCGGAACCACGGCCGCGCCGCCAATGCCCACCTCCGCCACCTGTTGCCCGCTCGTGACCCGGTCGCCCGGAGCCACGGAAATGTTCAGCACATGCCCATAAAGCGCGTACAGTGGCTGCCCCCGCCACGTCTGGTCCAGTTGGATAATGACCAGGTGCCCGTACCAGTCGCAGCGCCAGCCAAATAAGGCCGCCTCGTCGGATTGGGCCACGATAACCGTGCCCGCGCCCACCGCCAGAACGGGTGTGCCCATGGGCTGCGCCATGTCGCTGCCGTTGTGCAGCAGGTAGCGCCCCAGACCGTCATACCCATACGGCAAAATCTGGCTGGTGATCACCCGCCCTCCGCCGGGTAGTGGCTTCGCCAACCAAAAATGGCTCTCCGCCGCCGGATCGGGCGTTGGCCAGGGTCCGTTTGCCAGCCAGAAGTGGTTGTATTCCGGTTTGGTGGGGGCGGGATCGGGGCAGCGACGATTGACGGGGACGAGCGTGGGCAGCGGGGTTTGGGTGGCCGCTGGCGTTGGTGACGGCGTGGCTGTCGGCGTGGCTGTGGCGGTGGGGGAGGACGTGGGGGTGGGGGAAGATGCCGGCACAGCCGTCAGCGTGGGCACGGGCGTCGGAAGAACGGTGCGCGTGGCCGCCAATGGTTGGGCCGTAACGGAAGGCAGTGCCTTCGCTAAAGGCGACGTAACCACTTCCGGTTCAGTCACCCGCATTTCCGTCAATGTGCCCGGCCTTTGTGTGCCGCAACCCACCATCAACCATGTTGCCAGCAGAAATATGAACACCTTGACCCAGGTCTGTCTTTCTCTCAAGTGCGCTACCTCTCGCGGGTTGAGTAATTGTCCCAAGGCAACCATTCAGTCGCTGGTCCAAGAGACTTTTCCAGAAGCGCGATTTCAAACCCCAAGCATCTCATTATTCCCGTCATTTAGGGCTGGCGATGAAATAAGATGTGCATTGCGTCGCCCGTTTGAAGGAGCGGTAAGGAAATGACTTCGTCATCTCATTACCGCTTCCGGAAAGATGGGGGTGAATCGTTGCATCCCAGGCAAGATCGTTTCTATCCGCTTCCATTAGTGTTATAAAGCATACAAAAAACGGCTGCGACGTACCAGTATTGCCAAACCCGCCGAGTTGGCCGATAATCAGGGTAAACTAGTCGCCATTCACCATCTGTGCCAGACCGCAACCGGAATGGCGGGGGAAAATGACCGGATTCTCACGATAGCACAGCCGACCAGGCTGCGGCGCGATACTCCCAACAGCCAACAGTCGACGGCCAGTGAAATCAGAACTGGCGACAGTCAGGCAGGACCATATGCAGAAAGAACCTGTCCGCCTGGACAGGCCCGTCAGCGATGCATGAAAAGGCTTCCGATAATCGCGGATTTGTAACGGCTCAGGTACGACAGACTCTCTTCATTCGTGTGTGAAAAGAAACTTGCTTGTCGGTGCGGCACGCCGCAGGTGCGGCGCACCGCAGGTGCGGCGCACCACAAGTGCGGCGCACCTCTGGTAGTTGAGCCGTTTCACGGATTTCGTTGATGATATGGATAGCTGCGTCATCCGTGTGCATTCATGCTTATCCGCATCCTAATTTCATCCCGGAGAAAGACATGGCGAAACAGAACCCCGTAACAAAGAAGGAAGCTCAGAGCGCTAGCATGGAAACGGAAGGCGAACTGGCGCGATTGCAGGAAATTCTGTACGGTAATCAAGCGCGAGTCACGGATCGGCGTCTCAGTGACTTGGAGCAGCGTCTGGAAGCCGTGCGGCAGGAGTTGAGCGATAGCGTTAACGCCCGCTTTGGCAAGCTGGAAACAAGCACCCAGGAAAACCTGTCTAAAGCACGCAGGGCGCTCAGCGACGAAATCGAACGGCTAGGGCAGCGGCAAGGTGCCGACCTGGTTTCCACGCAGGGTGAGTTTAATGACCGCCTGACCAGGCAGGATCAGGCGCAAACGGCGCAGTTGCGCGCCGCGCAGCGTGAATTGATGGACGCGATTGATGCGCTGCGGCAGGACCTGGTGGCGCAGATTCACGCAGCCAAGACGGAGTTGAGCGAGCGCCTTGAGCGCCTGGGGGCGGATCAGACCGGCCGCCTGCTCGCGGCGCAAAATGAGGCGCGGCAGCGGGACGAGGCGCTGCGGCAGGAAATGCTGGCGCTCTCCTCCTGGCTTGACGATAAGAAGACGTCCCGTCATGACCTGGGCAAGATGCTGATGGATATGGGGCAAAATCTGCGGGGGCTAAACGACGCGACGGAAAGTGAATAGCCGCCGCGCCGACGAGGGATCTTTCCGTGCCGTTTGATCCACCAGAGAGCGATCAGCCATTGCCGTCTGATGACGAAATGGCCATTATCAAGTCGATTCTGCTTTCGGAGCAGCGATTGCAGATTGCTTCGCTGCGGCGGTTGTTGGCGGAACTCGAAGCGCGTGGCGAGGCGGCGCGGGTGGAATGGGGGGCGGAACTGGCGCAAGTTGCCGGCAAAATCGCCACCGAACTGGAACGAGAACAGGCGGAGATCGACCAGCATCGGCAACGATTGGCAGCGCTGCGCGCCGCCCTCGAGGAACTGGCCCGCCTGGTTCCCCACAGCCCGGAAGAAACCGTTGCTCAAATCAAGCCGCTGATGGGCGAACTGGTCGGACAGGCCATTCACGAACGGCGCGATGAAATGGCCGAGGCGTTGGGGCCGGTCATGGGCGAGGCGATTCGTGTACAAATCCGCGACTCGCGCCAGGAGATGGTGGAATCCCTGTATCCCGTCATCGGCAGCACTATCCAACGTGCTCTGGCTGAATTCATGCTGGAGCTGCAGCGAAATTTCGATGCGCGCCTGAACAACACCTTTGGCCCGGAGGGGGTGTTGCGCCTGGCCTGGGCGCGGCTGCGCGGCGTGAATCCCGGCGTGCTGGCGCTGCGTCAAGCGATGCCCTTTCAACTGCGCGGCCTGTTTGTCATTCAGCACGGGTCCGGTTTGCTGATGGGGCAGCATGTGCCCGTCGCCGACGATATCACCGATGCTGACCTGATCAGTGGCATGTTGACGGCCATACGTGATTTCGTGCAGGATTCGTTTGGTCGTGGTGACGAAGACGAGGAACTGGACGAGGTGCAATACGGTGATCAACGAATCATCATTGGTGATGGCCCGACTGTTTATGTGGCTGCCGTGCTGATGGGCGTTGAGCCGGAGGGGTTTCGCGCGCGCCTGCATGAACTGGTGGCCGAATTGCATGTTCGCCATGGTGCGGCGTTGCGTCGGTACATGGGTGATCCCGCGACAATGCCGGCATTAAAGCCCATGCTGGAAACCTTTCACACGACCCTGCCCGACGCCACCACCGTTGGCGCGCCTCCCCTCAGCCGCCAACAGCGGCTGGCACTGTTTGGTGGCGGCGTCATCCTCCTCCTCCTCCTCTTCGGAGCCTGTTTTTACCTATACTTCACGATCAAACTCTGGCCGTTTGCTTTTCCACAACCCACGCCAACCCTGATGCCTTCCCCTACCGTCACGGTTACGCCTTCTCCCAACCCCACGGCGACGGCCACGACAACCACCACACCAACGGCGACCAACACGCCCACCTGGACCCCCACACCATCGCCGACTCCGACACCCACGCCCACCGCCACGGCTACCAGACGGCCCACCGCCACGCGGCCACCTTCCACCAACACCCCCGTTGTTTTAGTGACGACGGGCAATGTCTGGTCTCGCACGCAGCCGAGTTTGGATGCCCCTTTGTTTCGCGCCATTCCCGTGAACACGCCCGTGACGGTTCTGGATCGCACCGAAAACTGGGCGCAACTGGAATGGTGGGACGTGGGACGTCAATGGCAGGGATGGGTTCCCGCGCAATGGTTCGGCGTGGTAACTCCCGCGATCCCGTAATAAAGATCATGAAAAATCACCAGATCGAGATGCGTTTGATCCAGAGAAAAGTCTGCCTGTTGGGAGAATATGCCGTCGGCAAGACCAGCATGGTGCGGCAATTTGTCGAAGGCCGCTTTGACGACAGGTATTTAAGTACAATTGGCGTGAAAATCTCGCGGAAGCACATGCACTGGCTCGATCAGCCTTATAACTTGATTATTTGGGACCTGGCTGATGGCGACACCTACCGTGATGCCACAAACTACCTGCGTGGTGCGGCAGGAGCGGTGGTTGTCTGCGACATCACACGGCAACAAACGCTGTCTGCCGTATTCACCTACACGGCCTACTTGCGTGCCAGTTTGCCATCGGTTTCCATTGTTGTCGCCGTGAATAAGGCTGATCTGCAAGCGCAGCAGGCGATTGACGAATCGGACTTGCGGCGGATGGGAAGTGAACTGGCTGTTCCCTGGCTCAAGACCAGCGCCAAAACAGGTCTTGGCGTGGAAATGGCCTTTACGAATCTGGTACAGTTGATGGAGTCCGCGCTTACATGACAAGCAAGATGGAAATCTCGCCGATTGAGGCCGCCACGCTGGCCGGGCGCGTCGCGGACGCGCTGCTGCGTATGCACCACGCTGCTTTTGCCGTGTTGGATGGAGAACTGGTCGTGCGCTATGTTTCGCCCGACCTTCTTGCCCTGTTGCACGCGCCGGAAATGGACCCGGCAGGCCAACCGTTGACCCACTTTCTTGATTTGTTCGTCGGCATGGAAGAGGTTTTGGAGGATGTGTTGCGTGGAGAGAGCGAGGGAGTATCCCTGGACCAGGTTAATTGGGAATTGCCCGATGGTTCGTTTCTCTACTTCTCGTTTCAATGTCTCCCGTATATGCCGGCAGAACCGCGGGCCGGGCTGCTGTTAATCGTGGAAGACACGACCGCCCTGAACCAGATGCGTCAACTCATGGTGCAGGATCGGAATGAACTGCGCCTGCTGCGAGAAGCGCTTTCGCGGACCAATGACCAACTGCGACAGGCAAATCAGACAAAATCGCTCTTCCTCTCCATGGCGGCGCATGATTTGCGTGCGCCGTTGAGCGTGATACAGGGGTACGCGGACCTGCTGGAGATGGAATTGGGGGCGATCTTGTCGGATGATCAGCACGAGTTTTTGCGCATTATCAGTAACCAGGTTGATTGGCTGGTGCAGTTGATTGCCGATTTGCTCGATCTGGATCGCATTGAGCAGGGCAATCTCATTTTGAACCAGGAACCCTGCCTGTTGGAGGAACTGGTGCAAGAAAGCGCGCGCGTCTATGCCCTGAATGCGCGCCAGAAAGGGCTATCGTTGCGACTGAATCTGGCGCCAACGGCGTCTTCCGTGAACATTGACCCGCAGCGGCTGCGGCAAGTCATGCACAATCTGCTATCCAATGCCATTAAGTTTTGTCGCGCGGGGGATACGATCACGCTGTCTACGCGCCAGGAGGGGGATGGGGTGGTTCTGGCCGTCGCGGATACGGGGCCGGGCGTGACGGCGGAGCAGGCGGGGCGGATATTTGATAAATATTATCGCACGGAGGAAACCCGGCAGAGACAGGTTCAGGGGGCGGGGTTGGGCCTGTACATTGTCAAGAGCCTGGTAGAGGCGCACGAGGGGCGGGTGCAGGTTATCAGCCAGCCTGGGTGGGGGACGCGCTTTGATGTGTGGCTGCCGCGATTTGATTGGGTGTGAGGGAATGCCGGCATTCCCCGCTCCCCAACCCCCTCATTCCACCAAATAGAGGTCTTTTCCCGCCAGCAAATCGCTGGCGAGGTAGAAGAGAAAAGTGGCGTAGAGCAGCAGAATGGCGGGAGCCAACGCCTGCGCATCGCGGAAGAAACCGGCAATAGTGGCCTCCAACACGGCGCGAAACGGCCAGAACAAGATGTTGACGAGGCGGTCGATCACGTCCGATCCGCTGCCGTGAAACCAGTTGGCCGCGCGCTGGAAGAAATCAACCAGGTTGAAGCTGCCGCGAATCAGGAGCCAGTTGGCAATGCCGGCAAACCGGTTTCCTAGCCAGTCGGTCAACTCCGCACTGTAACTTTGCAGAAAAAGAAGTACCAGCAGTGTGCCAAAAACCGTTGAGCGTGACCAGCCTACCGATACCAGATCGGAAGCGTGCAGCGCCAGCACCGCAATTAGCGTATTCAGCGCCAGCCACAGCGGCGGAATATCCAGCAGACGCCCCCATGTCAGCTCCGTGCCCCCAACCTGCCACACCACCAATGCCATCAGCACCTGCACGCCCGTGGCAAACAGCACTGAGCTGAGCAGAACGGACGTAAGATACTCCACCCGGCTGGGCAGGCGAGAGAACATGGTGTAGCTCTCCGCGCGATGCGCGCGCGTGGCGTTGGCCAGCGTCACCAGAAAAGTAAACCCGCCGCCAAACGCCCCCAGCACAAGAATGAAGTAATCCACGTCCGGCGTGCGCTGGCCGGGGGCAAACAGGACGATGTAGTAAGCCAGAGCCACCAGGAGAAAAATCAGTCCGGTTAGCGAGAAAAGCAAGCTGCGATGTAGATAGCGGCTGAGCGTGAGAATGCGTCCGATCATTGCACGGCCTCCGCGTAAATTTCCGCCAGCGTGACGCGCCGCTGGTCCACCTGGACAATGTCGTAGCCCGCACTGAGGAGTATGCTCATCACCTGGCGGCGCAGGCGAATGGCTTCGTTATTCAAAATCAGTTCCATGGGGTGCGTTTCGATGTCTGTGTGCAGGCTTTGCATCAACGGATGCAGCGGTGTCAGGTCCTGGGTGGTGCGAATGGTGGCGTGGGGACGCTCGGCCAGGGCGTTCTCCATGCTATTTTCGTAATGAATCTGTCCCTGGTTGAGAATGATCAGGTGACTGCAAACGGCGGTGACTTCGTGTAGTTGATGGGAGCTGAGGAGGATGGTTTTGCCGGCATCTCGCAAAGCGCGAATGTGCCTCTGAATATCCGCCTGGCCTTCCGGGTCTAATCCGTTGGACGGCTCGTCCAGCAGCAGGAGTGGCGGATCCCCGATTAACGCCTGCGCCAAGCCCAAACGCTGGCGCATTCCCTTCGAGCAATCCTTAATGCGCTTGTTGGCCGCCCCCAGCAGATTAACCTGCTCCAGACTGCGCCTGATTGTGCGCTCCGCGTCGGCCCCGGTGATATTGCAGAGGCCGGCAATCAGGCGCAAATACTCGGTGACCCGCATCTTGTTGGGATAGAGGAGGCGCTCAGGCTTGTAGCCCATGCCTGGCCAGACTCCATTGGCGGCCACAATCGTGCCGGCATCGGGCTGCAAAATGCCGGCAATGAGCTTAAAGAGCGTTGTCTTGCCTGCGCCATTTGGCCCCAACACCCCTAACACTTCGCCTGCGCGGACCTGAAGCGAAACACTGTTCAGTGCCGTGAGCATGTAGTACCGCTTGGTGACTTGCTGCAATTGAATCACAATTCTTCCTGCGATGTGGTGTAATAAATCCGTGCGCCGGGCAGGTTGTCTGCTTGACCATAATCATCCCGTCTGGCGCACGCTAGTTTACCACAGCCGCCGACCCTGGCAACGGTTCGCCCGTCGCGCCATTCCTGGTTATACTTGCAACCATTGCCGGGTACGCAAGAGGGCGCGAGCCAAGATGAATTCTTTGGGAAGAGGAAACCGCCTGTGTCAGATTCAGTCACGGACGTTCCGGCGCGGCTGCGTCCGCGTACGGCGACGATAATCTACAACCCGCTGGCAGGTCCATCGGAATTGATGCAAACGTTGCATGAGGCTGCCGGCATCTGGCGGGCGCGTGGGTGGCGTGTCAACGAGCAATCAACCCAATACGCGGGACATGCGCGCCAACTGGCTCGCGCCGCCGCCCGGCAAGGGGAACATCTCGTTTTTGCCGCAGGCGGCGATGGCACGTTGGGGGAGGTGGCTGATGGCCTGGTGGATAGCGAAACAATCCTGGCCCCGTTACCTGCCGGCACCGGCAACTCGCTCGCCAAAGAACTGCACATGCCCCGCCCCTCGCTTCTCAATCCCAATCACCTCCTGGAGGCCGCCGCCAGCCTGGCCGCCGGCGTCGTACACCGCATTGACGTAGGGCTGTGCGACCAGGGCCACCACTGGCTGCTTTGGGCCAGCGTCGGCGTGGATAGCTACCTGGTAGATAACATGGAACCGCGCTCCAAACTGGTGAAACGGCTGGGACCATTTGGTTACGTGGGGCAGGCGTTGCTGGCCGCGCCCGGTTACACCCAAACGCGCATTCGCGTGACGGTCGATGACCGCACGATCGAGGACGATTTCCTCATGGCCACCATTTGTAACTGCCGCCGCTACGCGGGGGGGGAACTGCTGCTCAATCCGGGGGGCAAACTGGATGATGGTCAGTTTGAGGTGTGGCTGTTTCGCGGCCAGGGATTGACCACGATGTTGTCCATGGTGATGCAGATTCGCACGGGGCAGCACTTGCTGAACCCGGCGATTCAGATGTTGACGGGAAAGCAAGTGCGGGTGGAGACGGAACAGGTTCTGGCTTTTCACACGGATGGCGACCCTGCCGGCAAATCCCCCTTCCAATGCCAGATTAAGCCGGCCGCTCTGCGCCTGCTCGTGCCCGACACCGCGCCGTTGGGCTTGTTTCAGCACGCGGGAGAACCGCTCATCTAAGCCTCGCCATCCGCGAAATCGCCCATTTCCGCCTGCGGCAGCGCCCGCCGCAAATCCTCGGATCGGATGATAACGGTCGTGCCGCGCACGCCTGAGCCAATAGACACCTCCGCGAAAGCAAAGACGCTGTTGTCCACCAGAATACGCAGCGGTCCGGGCAAACCAAACGGCGCAACCGCGCCCCGTTGGTAGCCGGTCACCCGCAATACTTCCTCCTGACTGGCCATCGAGAGACGCGACTGACCCAGATAACCCCGCAGCGCCCGCCAGGAAACCTGCCGCTCCCCGGCAATCAGCACCATGACGTACTCCGCCACCGTCACGCGAAACAGGATACTGCGCACGATCTGGTCCGGTTGCTGACCCCGCTCCGCGGCAGCCTGCGCTAATGAATGCACAGGGCCGGAATGGCGAAAGAGGCGGTGGGCTATGTCATGTTCGGTCAGGTAGAGGGAAACAGGGGGAAGCTCGGTCATAGGCTGCTTGTGGGTGGTTGCGCGAAGCAATGGCCCGAAGACGGGCACAAGCGCATGGAAAGGCGCACTGTTCCCGGAAAAGAAAATAGGGCAATGAATGCCATTGCCCTACTCTAAAGCGGGTAACGGGAATCGAACCCGTACCAACAGCTTGGGAAGCTGTTGCGCTACCTTTACGCCATACCCGCGTCATGACGACGACCAGCGTGATTATATGCGGGGTGATGGGGTGCGTCAAGTCATGATGGCCCGGTTTCCGTGGCGTGGCGCGCGCTCTCGCGGTGGGCGGCGACGACCAGTGCCAGCAGCAGCCACCAGAGAAAACCCGGCCTGGCCCCCAAGGAAATGGCGTCAATGAGGCCGAAAAGCCAACTCCCGGCCAACGCGCCGCACAAGGCCAGGATGAGGGCGCGCAGCGGCAGAGCGGTGGCGGGGGCGCGTTGCCAACTCTGCCAGAGCAGCACGCCGCTGGTCAGCCACAGGGCGAGGTAGGCCGTCATGCCCATGAAGCCCAGGTCCAGGCCCGCCTGCAAAAGTTGGTTGTGGGCGTGCCCCAGGTCAATTTCCGGGCTGATCAGGAACAGCGGGTAGAGGGTGTGCACAACGACGCGGAAGCCGTTCATGCTGATGCCCGTGAGCGGAAAATCCCGCAGCGCGTAAATCGCGCGCGTCCAGATTTCCATGCGGCCAGCCCAGGAAAGCGAGATTTCCGCTTGCTGTGCTGCTCCTTTCAGCGTGGCGTTCAGGATCACGATGAGGGTAATGGCTGCGCCGGTGAGGATAACGCCCATTAGGAGCCGACGTCTTCCGCGGATACGCCGTATTCCCTGAGATTGGATGGTGAATATCAGGAGTAGGGCCAGGGCGGCGCTGAGGATACCGGCGCGTGATCGGGTGGCGAGGAGGAGGGCGGCGGTGGCGGCCAGCGGCAGGAGGAGAATGAGCCACGGTATTCGTCGTCGCTCGTGCCAGAAGCCGATCCATAGTCCAAAGGCGAAGGGGAGCAGCCAATCCAGGATACCCGCCAGTTCATTGGGGTTGACGAGGCCGCGACTGCCGGCATTTTCCAGGCCGCCGGGGAGCCATGTTTTCAGGCGGTCCAGCGGGGCCGCTACGCCTGTCCAGTGCACGCCAAACAGCCCGAACAGAGCCATACTGCCGCCCGCGAGAAGGAAAATGCCGGCAATGCCGGCAACATAGCGTGGTCCGCGACGGGCATAACTGTCGGCAACGAAAAATAGCGTGATGCCGACGAGTAAACCGGCGATCTTGGGGAAACTGAGCGTGATGTCAAAGGTGACGGTAAAACTGAGGAGAAGGGCGAGCAGGAGTAGGAGCAGGGTGAGGTTAAAGGGCGTTGCCGGCAGGAAATCTGGCCGGTGTAGGCGGCGCAGCAGGAACAGCAGCGGCAATACGACCAGGGCGAGGCTGCTAACCGGTGTAGGAAAAAGCAGCGCCACTACCACCGGCAGCATGATCAACCCTTCCCAACGATGAACCCAGACCGCAAAGCGAACCATCATTGCCTTCCGTTAGAAGCGCGGCTTCCAAGCCGCGGGATTCCCGCCATACTATTGCCGTAACTACTAACGCTCTCTGGAGATTGGACCAATTTCGCCGGAGAAAATTGGTCCAATCTGGTTTAGCAGTTACCTGTTGCCAACGTTACTTGCGCGCTCTGCATTTATCCTTATAATTTCCCTACCGTAGACCCTATGTTAAAAAATTGGGTGAGCTAGAGCCTGATCTTACCTTTGGGTAAATGCCGGCATAAACACGTCTACCACACTTCCAACAACCGACCCTAGAGCGATCGCAAACTCGCGTAGCAGCAGCGAGAAGTGAGGCAAAACCAAAAATGCGGCAGGCACATGTCTTATTGATTGAGGGAAGACGCGCCGGAGAGAATTCTCTGGCCCTTTCCCTGCGCAAAGTTGGCTTGCAGGTGACGGTCTGCCACACTTCCACGGCGGCACTGCATGTCTTTCCCAACGACGCCCCCAATCTCATCATCTATGACGCTGCCACCATGCGCTCCAATGGTGCGCGTACCTGCCGCCGTTTGTGCCGCAAATGGGAAACCGTGCCCATCATTCACTGTCGGCTGAATGGGGAAGCGGAACCCACGGACGCCGAGGCGGACGTGTATCTGGAACAGCCCTACACGTCACGCAAACTGCTCAATCGCATTCGGGCGCTGCTACCCGTTGACCCACAGCGCGAAGAGATTGTTCGCGTGGGGCCTTTCACGCTTTATCGGCATAAACGGTCAATTAACATTGCCGGGCAGGGAGAACAGCGACTGACGCCCAAACTTGCTCACCTAATAGAAGCGTTTCTGCGACACCCTGCTGAGGTTCTGGACCGCCGCACGTTGATGGCGACGGTGTGGAAAACGGATTATATTGGCGACACACGCACCCTTGACGTGCATATTCGTTGGGTGCGGGAGCTAATTGAAACCGACCCCGCCGCACCACAATTGCTGACAACTGTTCGCGGCGTTGGTTACGTGTTCAACCCGCAAGTCTTGTTGACGACATCCGACTCCCGAACGGGCATGCCTTGATCGGGCGAGAAGAGGGTGACGCTCCCTTCGCCGCCCCTGGCAGTGATACGAACCAGGTAAAAGCGGGAAACACAAAAAACACCATTCACTGGAATGGTGTTTTTCACGTTTCGGAGGGAACAGAAGTCGCGGACGTTAGTTTGCGGCTTTGCGCGCGGTTGCCAGAGCCTGCATCAAGCGACCCTTGCGCCGGTCCGCGTTGCTTTTGTGAATAACGCCCTTGCGCGCGGCCTTGTCTAACATGCTGGCAGCGGCGCGGGACATCTGTTCCGCTTCATCCAGCCGCCCTTCGGCAATCAACTGGCGTGTCTTCTTGACATAGGTGCGGGCGGAAGCGCGAAAATGCCGATTGTAGACGCGACGGCGTTCTGAGGAACGAATTCGTTTTTTTGCGGATTTAATGTTTGCCAACTTGGTTTCTCCATAACAGTCTTATTTACACGTCACTGTTTGGGCGTGAGAGCGAATGAATGATAGCATATTCCGTGGAATTGTAAAGCGCTTTGTCACTACTAACGCTCTCTGGAAATTGGTCCAATCTGGCGGGCGCATTCGTCACGAACGGAAATTAGATAAGACAACGAAGTTGTTTCCTTACCGTTCCTTCAAACTGACGATGCCATTCCGTACTTTATTTCATTTCATCGTCAGTCCTTAGTAACCGTTCGGAGTTAACCTCGCGGAGATTGGTTCAATCTCTGCAAATCACCAAGTTGTTTTTGAACGTTTACTTAGCAGTTACCAAGTGGCAAGGATTTGCACGACGTTCCCGCCAGATTTTCACCCCGGCTAATTGACATAATCCTTGTCACGGTTTGTCCGGCCTATTGGCGCGTTCCTTTACAAGATGAGTGAATTTGGTATAATTCCTGCCCAATTGGACAGCATTCCAACATCTGCCGCTGATTTCAGCGGTTTTCCCTTTTTATGAGCGAGATTTAGATGACAACAACAAAACCTAAACCCTATCTGTTGACATCTGACGGGCTGCGTCGCCTGACCGATGAGCTAAATCGGCTGCGCACTGAAGGGCGCGAGGCCGTGGCGGAGCGTCTGCGCCGCGCATTTGCGGATGGTCAGGATGATGATTTTGTGGATAACGCGGAATTGGAAGCAGCCCGCCATGAGCAGTCATTTCTGGAAGGTCGTATTTTGGAATTGGAGCAGATTCTTTCCAATTACCAGATCATTGACCACATGGAGATGGCTCACGATAGTGTGCGCGTGGGTGACTGGGTGACTGTGGTCGAGGTGGGGACGACGGAAACTGAGCGGTATATGATCGTTGGCGCGGCGGAGGCGGACCCGGCTGCGGGGCGCATTTCCAATGAAAGCCCGTTGGGCAAATCCCTGCTAGGTAAAAAGAAAGGGGATGAGGTCGTGATTGTCGCGCCGCGTGGGCAGATGAAGTTCCGTGTGGTGGAAATCGGTTGACGCCGTTTTGCACCTGCGTAGGAGAGGTCTAGCCCGTGCCCCGCACGGGCTTTTTGTTGGAAAGAGGAGAGATTATGCTCTGGGAACCGAATACATTGGAGATACGTCGGTTGGAGAAGTTGGAGGAGTGGCGAAATGCCGGCACTAATCCCTTTCCCCTGCGCGCATCCCGAACCCACACGACGGCTGCCGCCATCGCCCAATACCTGGCCCGCGAAAACGAAAACGCCGCCGACAACGATTCCCTTCCCGCCACCCTATGCGGCCGCGTCATCAGCAGCCGTGATATGGGGAGAACGGTCTTTGCCCATATTGAAGACGGTTTAGGTCGCATCCAACTATTCCTGCGTCGCAACGACCTGGGGGATGAATCCCACCTCATGTTCCGCAAACTGGTTGACCTGGGCGACTTCGTGCAGGCCAGCGGTGAACTATTCCGCACGCGCATGGGCGAAGTCAGTCTGCGCGTCACCGATTGGACCATCTTGAGTAAAGCCATCAGCCCGCTGCCTGTTGTCAAGGAACAGGAAGTAGACGGGCAAATCGTGCGCTACAGCGCCTTCGCCGACGTTGAGGAGCGTTTCCGCCAGCGTTACGCCGACCTGGCCGTGAACGCGGAAACGCGCGATGTGTTCCGCACGCGGGCGCGCCTGATTCAAGCTCTGCGCCGCTTCCTCGATGAAAACGACTTCCTGGAAGTAGAGACACCCGTATTGCAGCCGCTGTATGGCGGCGCGGCGGCGCGTCCCTTCACCAGCTACCACAACCAGTTAAAGCAAGAGCTTTACCTGCGCATTTCCTTTGAACTCTACCTGAAGCGGTTGCTGGTGGGCGGTTATGAGCGTGTTTATGAGATCGGGCGTGATTTCCGTAACGAGGGCGTGGATGCCACGCACAATCCAGAATTCACGCAGCTTGAGTTCTATGCCGCTTACTGGGATTATCACGACGTGATGGATTTTACGGAGCGAATGCTGGCCTATGTGGCCGAGGCGATTGTGGGCAAACCGGAAGTGATGTACCAGGGGCAGGTGATTGACCTCAGGGGACCGTGGCGGCGTGTGACCATGCGTGAGGCTATTCGGGAATATGCCGGCATCGACTACATGGCTTATCCCACGGCGGCGGCCCTCGGTCCGGCAATAAAGGCGATTGGCGGGCACGCGCCCCCGGACGCCAGTTGGGGCAAACTCGTCGATGGCTTGCTGGGCGATTTTGTCCAACCCAAACTGGTTCAGCCGACGTTTGTCACCGAATATCCACGGGATATTTCCCCGCTGGCGAAGGCGATCCCCGGCGACCCAATGCATGTGGAGCGTTTTGAGTACTTTATTGCCGGCATGGAAATGGGCAACGCCTTCACCGAACTGAACGACCCCCTCGATCAGCGGCAGCGGTTCGAGGACATGCAGCGTCTCTATCGCCCCGGCGACGAAGAAGCTCATCCCATCGACGAAGACTACCTGCGCGCCATGCGCTACGGCATGCCGCCCAACGGGGGCTTCGGCACGGGCGTAGACAGACTGGCAATGCTGTTCACCGACAAGACCACCATCCGCGAAGTCCTGCTCTTTCCTCATTTGCGCCCGCGCGACGATTGACATCCGCCGCAACGGTCGCTATAATGCCCACCATCAAAGTAAAAACGCAGCGTGCGCGCTGCGCGCAAATACCTTGATGGAGACAAGTACAGCCTTTTCATTTGCAGAGAGTCAGCGGTTGGTGTGAGCTGATAATGAATAGACTGGAAATCCACTCCTGAGTAGCTTGCCGAGAAAGCGACTGTTTGACACAGTGCCGCGCAAGGCAAGTCGGGTACGCCCGTTATCGCGTTGAGAGACTGTTTGAGTTCGCGGCATCAGCGGCGGCGAGACAGTGAAACCAGGTGGCACCACGAAGCCCCTTCGTCCTGGCGATGAAGGGGCTTTTTACGTTTGTGGGCAATACACGCCGCAACGTCTCTTGGCTCGTTCACCCGTAGTCCGATTTTCCAAATCGGACAACCATCCGTAGTCCGATTTTCCAAATCGGACAACCCTTTCCTTGAGGGTTCGTGCAAAATCAACTTCGGATTATCCGACAAGCAAGAACCCTTCCGGCGCATCCGTCATTTCCAATCTTCAATACGGATGCGCCCTAATCTGATTTTCCAAATGGGAAATTCGCCCAATAAGTAATTTTGGAAGGAGAAGATGATGCTGGACATAGAATTGATACGTCAGGAAACAGAAAAAGTGAAAAAAGGCGTGGCCGACCGCAATGACAACGCCCCTATTGATGAATTGCTGGGCAATGATGAGCGGCGGCGCAAACTGATTCAGGAAGTGGAAGAACTGCGCCGGCAGCGCAATGAAAGCTCGAAGCAAATTGGTCGCTGGATGGGCAGCCTGAAGAAAATGGAGGCGGACCTGCGCCGCGCGGAAGCAGCCCAAGATGTGGAACAAGCCACCATGCTGCAAACACAGGTCAACAGCCTGCAATTTAACGCGGATGAGGCCAAAGACGAGACACGCCGCATCGGCGACCAGATTGCGGCGCTGGACGAGGAACTGCGCCAGGTGGAGGGGGAACTGCGAGAGCAGATGCTGTGGGTCCCCAATATTCCGCACGCCAGCGTCCCCGTTGGCCCGGACGAGTCGTACAACGTGCATCACGAGCCGCAAGGGGCCGCGGAACCGGCCTTTGCTTTCACGCCCCGGCCGCATTGGGACCTGGGGCCGCAGTTGGACATCATCGACTTTGAGCGTGGTGTGCGTCTCAGCGGCAGCCGCTTTTATTTGCTGAAGGGGTGGGGGGCGCGGTTGCAGCGTGGCCTGATCCAATTCATGCTAGACTATCATGTGCGGCAACATGGCTACACGGAAATCTATCCCCCGTTTATTGTGCGTTCAGCTATGTTTGAGGCCGCGGGACAACTACCCAAGTTTTATGACAACATTTACCGCGACGCGGAAGAGGATTTTATGCTGCTGGGCACGGCGGAGATCGCGCTGACGAATCTGCATCGGGATGAAATCCTGAGTGAAGAGAACCTGCCGTGTAAGTATGTGGCGTACACGCCTTGTTTCCGCCGCGAGAAGATGAGTGCCGGCAAAGATGTGCGCGGCATCAAGCGTGGACACCAGTTCGACAAGGTGGAAATGTATCAGTTCACCCGCCCGGAAGACAGCTTCGAGGCATTGGAAGACATGCTGCAACATGGCCTGGACATCTGTCGTGCCCTCGGTTTTCGTTATCGCGTGGTGGAACTGGCAACGGGTGACCTGGGCTTTGCTTCCACCAAGACGTATGACATTGAGATTTGGGCAGCCGGCTGCCAGGAGTGGCTGGAAGTTAGCTCGGCCAGCAACTGCCTCGACTTCCAGGCGCGGCGAGCGGGCGCGCGCTATCGTCAGGCGGGCAATGGTCGTGTGCAGTTCATGCACACGCTGAATGCCAGCGGGCTGGCCCTGCCCCGTGTCATGATCACCATTCTGGAGAATAACCAGCGGGAAGATGGCAGCGTAGTCATACCGGAGGCGCTGCGTCCCTACGTCGGCGCCGAGATCATTCCCGCGCCTGCCGGCAATTAACGGAGAAAGGGTAACGGCTAAACCTGTTATTAGATTGGTTCATTCTCCCAGAATGAACCAATCTTGGGAAGAGCAAAATTCTGGGCGGTTACTACAAAATGACTGACCGCTCATTCGTTGCGGGTTTAATAATGGGGGGGAGCCACGGGAACAGACCAGAGTTCTTCATAGAGGGCCAGCATCCGCTCGACGATGATGTCCCAGTCGTATTGCTGGGCGTAGGCGTGTGCCTGGATGCCCAGACGCTCACGGCATTCCGTGTCTGTGAGCAAGGTGTAGATACGTTCGGCCAGCGCTTCGGGGTCGCGGGAGGGGACGTGGAAACCTGTTTCGCCGTCGCGGACGAGGAAGGCCAGCCCACCGACTTCGGAGGCGATGACGGGCGTGCCCATGGCCATGGCCTCCAGGGCGACCATGCCGAAGCTCTCGTAGTGGGAGGGCATGACGACCATTTCGGCGGCGGCGTAGTAGTAGGGAAGTTCGTCCTGGTCTTTGGAGCCGAGGAAAGTGACCAGATCGTGGATGCCCAGTTTGTGACGTAGTTCTTGCAGGCGGGCCATTTCCGCGTCCGGCGTGTCTGCCCATGGGTCGCCGCCGATGATGGAGACGCAGACGTTGCGGACGACTTGCGGGTAGTGTCGTTGCAGCATGGCCATGGCGCAGAGGAGGGTGTCGATGCCTTTGAGGGGTTCGATTCTGCCGGCAAAAATGATATTCTTATCAGCCAGCGGAATCCCGATATGCTCTTTCGCCAGAGTTGTCGGCAGCAGCCGGAATCGCTGCAAATCCACGCCCGGCGGAATCACCCTGACTTTGTTCTTGTCCGCGTCATAGAGCCAGAAAAGCTGCGCTTCCTCTGCCGGCGTCGCCGCAACGATACGGTCGGCAATCTCCTGGATGATGCGTGTTTCGCCGTCAATTCGTGCCTGCGGCGCGCGTTCACTGTCGCTGCCGGCAATTCGGTTTTTCATATGCCCCAGCGTATGGAACATTTGCACGATGGGAATGTGCCACCCCCATGCTTGCCGCAATCCGTCTGCTACCAGCCCGGATAGCCAATAGTGGCTGTGGATGAGATCATAGGTGATGCCTTGTTCGGCGGCAAAAGCGACCACGCCGGCCACAAATTCATCCAGATAGTTGCTCACCTCAATCACGGGGATCGGTTTTTCCGGTCCGGCGGGGATGTGGATCACGCGCGCGCCGTAACCGAGATCATGCTTAATCATCGGCTGGCAGTCGTCCTGCGAGCGGGTGAACACGTCTACCAGGATGCCCTGCTGCCCCAATACGCGGCTGAAATCGCGCACGTAGACATTCATGCCGCCTGTTTTTTTGCCGCCCAGGGTTGCCAGGGGGCAGGTATGGACGCTGAGCATGGCGACGCGGCGGGGAGCGGGGGGAGGCGGCGCGGCAGGCTGGTCGGTCATCTTACTCCTTTTGCAGCACCAGGCGGTGGATTTCCGTGTCTTTGGCGCCAAAGCGGTATTTATACGCTTCATCGCCGCGCAGGAAGTCGAAGATGGCGAAGCCATCGGCAATGCTCATTTCGATGGCGCGCGCCGTCAGTACCACGCCGGCGCTGAGCCAGGCGAAATTGTCGGGATCAAGGCCGGAATTGTAGACCCAGATGCGGTCTTTGTAGGCGAAATTGAAGAGGGCGGCGGCTTTCTGGCCTTCGATAATCAGGAAGAGGAGTTGCAGTGTGCCGTTTTGCAGCGCGGCGGCGGCAACTTCGTGAAAAACGGCGCGGCGACCATCGTTGAGCCAGGCGTGTTTTTCGGGGGTGCTTTTTTGCAGCAGGTCGAGGAAGTCGTTGACTTCGGCGGCAATGTCCGCGCCGGGCTGGACGTGGTGGATGATGACTTCGGCGCCGTCCGCGCGGCGGAGTTTGCGGCGCAGTTCGTGCCGTTGTTTTTTGTCGAGGGTGTCCAGGTAGGCGTCGAAGGTGGGGGGGAGTTGGATGATGGGGCAGACTTCGTGGATGTGGGTGGAGAAGGCGAGGTTGTGGCGAGCGGCGAGTTGGGGAAGAATGGCGCGGGTGGGCGAAGATGCCGGCACATTACACAACTCCAATGTGTGCCAGGACGGAAAATCATCGCTCATCAGACAATCCATCACCGCCGTCCACACCGCTTCCGCCCGCGCGGCGGGCGCGATCAGGTCCAGGTAATCCGTCTCTTCTACGCAGCCGTTGAAATGGACCACGCCATCTATCACGTAAAAAGTGGCAATGCCCGCCAGCGCGCCCTCTTCATCGCGCGCGGCAATCGTGTGCAGGTCGCTGGGGGCGAGGTGTTGCCACCAGGCGCGTTGGTAGGCCAGCGTCTGGAAAGGTGTATCCGTCATGCTTTGCCCGACGAGCGCATCCCATTCCTCCGCCAATTGCGTGAAGGCTTGCATATTGTGCAATTGTTCAGTTTTCAACATGGTTCCGTAAATGAAAGGGCGACGCACATGGAAGATGCGTCGCCCTTTGTAGATTTTCTCTAACGGCGGCGACGTTTGGCTTTGCGCTGTCCGGCGGTGGCGCTCTGGTTCTGCTGTCCGTTGCTGCCGGCACTTGTGCCGGCAGAAGCGGCCATGTCCTGGCGCATATGACAGTTCTTGTATTTCTTGCCACTGCCGCACGGGCAGGGATCGTTGCGTCCTACTTTGGGCATTTCGCGTCGTAGTTCGACGCCGCGCCCCTTGCCGCGCTGTACCACTTCGTAGCCCGATTGATTGAGCTGCATTTTGGCGGCGGCGGCGGCTTGTTGCTGGCGGATAAATTCCTGATGCGCGGAGATTTCGCGGAAGAAGCGTTCGGCGACACCCGTGTCGATGTTGTTGCGCATATCGGCGAACATCTGGTAGGAGCGGCGCTTGTATTCGACTTTGGGGTCGCGCTGGGCAATGGCTTCCAGACCGATTTCGCGGCGCAGGTCGTCCATGGCCGTGAGGTAGTCGCGCCATTCGCGGTCGATGGCGCTGAGGAGGAGCAGGCGCTGGTAGTTGTCGTATTCCTGCGCGCCGATAATCTGCTTCCATTTATCGCGTTGCAGGGCCACATAGCTGGTGAGGGCGACGACCATCTGTTCGCTGTCCAGAGCGGAGACGCTTTCCATGAGCAGTTCGCGCAGGGCGGTGTTGATCTGGTCGCGGAAGCGTTCTTGCTGGCCACGCAGGAGTTCGGCGGTGACACCTTCGACTTTGAACTGGGCGAAGGCGTGATTGATTTTTTCCTCGGCGCGATGCCAAATGCCGGCACGATCCACCGCCTCCGTCTGTTCCGCCAGGAATTCGTCAAACAATGCGTTCACCTGCGCCAGGAAATCGACGCGCATCCGCTCCCGCGCTTCCAGATGCCCCGAACGGCGCGTCGCCAGCACACCGCCCACGTTGGGCACGGGCGGAACCAGCGGAATGAAGCGACCAATCGCCTGTAAGAATTGCAGCAGGTTGGTCCCTTCGCGGATGTTTTCTTCCGCCAATATCGTGATACGTTCCGCCAGCCGCGTCGTCCGCAGCCGCGCCAGTTCCTCACGATCCAGGTCAATGACCTGGGGCAACAGACCACGTAGACGCATGATCACGCCGTTGATGTTGGTGGAGTCCGTGGCCTCGGTGGTGTAATCGACAATCGCGCGGTCCACTTCGCCACGGACGAAGCCAACATAATCATCCAGATAATTGGCGGCGAGTTCGGCCATTTTGCCGGCAAAGGCGCTGTCCACCTTCTCTCCCAAATCATGCGCCTCGCCCATCAGAATCTCACGCCGTTCGTTGTAGATAGCCTGGCGTTGCTTATTCATCACGTCGTCGTATTCGACCACGTTCTTGCGAATGTCGAAGTTATACCCTTCGATGCGCTCCTGCGAGCTTTCGATCAGACGATCAAGCATACCGCTTTCAATGGGCACGTCTTCGGGGATGTTCGTACGTGACATGAAATTCTTCAGGCGTTCGCCGCCAAACCGCTTCATCAGGTCGTCTTCCAGAGAGAGGAAGAAGCGGGAACTGCCCGGGTCGCCCTGGCGCGCCGCGCGCCCGCGAAGCTGGTTATCAATGCGGCGGGATTCATGCCGTTCGGAGCCAATCACGTGCAGGCCGCCAAGTTGCCACACTTCTTCGCGCTCCTTTTCCGCCCGCCCCTTCACTTGCAGCACACGGTCGATCAGGTCCGGAGTCAACCCGACTACTTGTTGGACCAGCTGCCGCGCATAGGTCAGATCGTCGCTGAGGACGGTGCGTATCAACGCGGCACGTCCGTTATAATGCTCCTCGAAAGCCTGTTCGGCCAGGAATTGGGCCTGCTGTTGTGGGTCTTTGCTGGCGGCCTGGTAGCGCGTGTACAGTTCCGTGAGGCGCGTGGCGTCCTCGACCATGGACACATCTTTACCGAGGCCATCCAGATATTCGCGCGCCTGGCGCGTCTGATTTGTACGCACAAGGCGGAGAATGTTGAGTGCCTGGTTGTAATCGACGCTGTACTGGTCACGCAGGGTGCGTGCCAGGTAGCCGACAACCTGGACTTCTTCAATTTCGCCGAGGGCGGCGTCGAATTCCGCTTTGATTCTGATCAGTTCGTCGAGGAGCGCGGGATCAAGTTTGGGGTGTTTTTGCGCATAGCCGCGCGCAGATTCTTCCCCCTCCGTTAACCAGCGCACTGCCAATTGCGTCATCAGCGCCCGGTCGAACAACTCTTCTTCCAGGGTTTCCGCGGCCAGTCCTTCGGGGTTGCCGCCAAGCAAGATGTCCGTACCACGACCGGCCATGTTCGTGGAAATGGTCACGGCCCCTTTGCGACCCGCCTGAGCCACGACAAGGGCCTCCGACTGGTTGCGCTTGGCGTTGAGGACGTTATGGGGAATGCCGGCACGGCGCAAGTAGCGGTCGATGACTTCCGAATGTTCCACGGAAGTCGTGCCGACAAGAATGGGGCGCCCCATCTCGTAATAATGCTTGATTTCGGTGATGATGGCGTTATCTTTGGCGTCTACCGTGCCGTAGACCTGGTCGGGGAAGTCGGTGCGTTTGAAGAAGATGGGGGTGTCGGCGCTTTCTGGTTTCGTGTAGTAAACCTCATCGACGTTCTCCGCCTTGCGTTTGCGTTCGACCAGTCCCATGGCATTGGTGTCTACAATGTACTGCACGTTGGTGGGAAGGGCGGTGACTTCCAGATCGTAGATTTCGCCGAATTCTTCCGCATCGGTGACGGCGGTCCCGGTCATGCCGGCAAGTTTGTCATACAAACGGAAGTAATTCTGCAGCGTGATCGTGGCAATCGTCACGTTTTCCCGCCGCACCTGCACCCCTTCCTTCGCCTCAATCGCCTCGTGCAGACCATCCGAATAACGGCGTCCGGGCATGAGGCGGCCTGTGAAATCGTCAACGATAATCACTTCGCCGTTTTGCACCACATACTCGTGATCCCGGTGGAACAGATACTCCGCCTTCAGGGCATTATCCGCGTAATACGTCAACTGGTAGAAGCGCGGATCATAGAGACTGTCGCCGGCATCAACGTCAATTTCCGGGATACGGCTTTCCAGGCGGGCAATACCCAACTCCGTCAGCGTGATGCTCTTGCTCTTTTCGTCAATATCATAATCGCCGGTTGGCTCTTCCCCTTCCTCCGCCGTATTGCGGCGCAGCCCGCGCGCATATTGCGCAAAGCGCACGTATTCCTGCCCACTGGTGCTGGCCGGACCGGAGATGATCAGGGGGGTGCGCGCCTCGTCAATGAGGATGTTGTCTACTTCGTCAATGACGGCGTAATGCAGTTCACGTTGTACCAGGTCCTTTGGATCGGAGACCAGGTTGTCGCGCAGGTAGTCGAAACCGAACTCACTGCTGATGCCGTAGGTCACGTCTGCCTGGTAGGCTTCGGTGCGGGTACAGGGCCGCCAGTGTACCAGGCGCTCGTCTTCCAACTGCGTGCCCGGCGTCACGTATTCAGGATCGTACAGCGCGGAGAAATTCTGCGGGCCGATGCACCCCACGCTCAGGCCGAGCAGATGGAGGATTTTGCCCATCCAGCCGCCGTCGCGGCGGGCCAGGTATTCGTTGACCGTGACGAGATGGACGCCTTTGCCGCTGAGGGCGTTCAGGTAGAGGGGAAGCGTGGCGACGAGCGTTTTACCTTCACCCGTACGCATTTCCACGACCTGTCCCTGGTGCAGCAGATAGCCGCCAATGACCTGCACATCGTAGTGGCGCATCCCCGTCGTGCGGATCGAAGCCACGCGGACCAGCGCGAATGCTTCCGCCAGGATGTCGTCCAGCTCCTCACCGGCGGCCAGCCGTTCCTTAAAGCGAGCGGTTTGCTGCCGTAGTTCGTCGTCGCTTTGGTTGAGAAAGGTTTGTTCGAAGGTCTCCACGGCCTCCGTCATGGGCATCATGCCGTTGATAAGGCGTTTGTTGGGGTCGCCGACGATTTTGCTGACAAGTTTCTTAAACATATTTCACCTCAAAACGTCCGTTGTCGTGTGTAGCTTACGCAAATTCCGCCTCTGGCGCAACGTCAGCGGGGCGGATTTAATCTACGACCAATGACGCGGACGTTTTCGTTGTCAGGGACCTTCTGGGAAGCTCGAAGCTTCCCGGAAGATGACCTTCCAGGGAGCTATGAGCCTCCTGGAAGGTGGTTGATACCTATTCGTTAAATAATTGCCCAACGCTGCGCCCTTCGTGTGAACGCTGGATGACTTCGCCCAGCAGTTGGGCGACGCTGAGGACCGTGCAGTTGGGGAGCCGCTTTTCGGGGGGGATGGGCAGGGTGTCGGTGGTGATGTATTCTTGCACGGGCAAGTCGCGCAGCCGTTCCGTAGCCGGATCGGAAAGGACGGGGTGGGTGAAGGCGACGTAGACGTTGTTGCCGCCGTAATCCTTGACGACGTTGACGGCCTGGGCCATGGAACCGGCGGTGTCCACCAGATCGTCGATGATGATTACGTCTCGGTTGCGCACGTCCCCGATAAGTCCGAGGGCTTCCCGTTTGAGCAGGTCGTTGGCAATGCGGCGTTTTTCCACGAAGGCGATGGAGGCGTGCAGCATGTCGGCGTATTTGCGGCCCATTTTGGCGAAGCCGAGGTCTGTGGTGACGATAACGGGATCGACGAGGTTTTTCTCTTTCAGGTAGTCGGTGATGATATAGCGGGCGGTGAGGTGGTCGCCGGGGATTTTGTAGAAGCCTTGAATCTGGCCGGCGTGCAGGTCAATGGTCATCCAGCGGTCCGCGCCGGCAACTTCTATCATGTCCGCCAGCAGTCGCGCCGTGATGGGCACGCGCGGGAGCGTCTTCTGATCGCTTTGGGAATAGGCCAGATAGGGAGCAACGAGGGTGATTCTGCCGGCACTATCCCGGTTCACGCAGTCAATGGCAATCAATGTCTCCATGATGTTCGTATGCACCGGCTGCGAATGGCTCTGGATGATGAACACATCCTGCCCGCGCACACTTTCCTTCAGTTGTATCCAGATATTCTTGTTCGGAAACTGGATGATGTCCCAATCCCCCAGCGTCAGGCCCAGGTAGTTGGCAATCCGCCGCGCCAGCTCCGGGCAACCGGAGCCGGCCAGCAACTTGATTTCGCCATACGTACGTGTTGTCATGGTATGGATTCCTGTCGGACACAAACGAATGATGTCGCGGATAAAGCGCTTCGGGATGAAACGGGCGGCTCACACTAGGTGTTCAGGTGTGCGTAGAGCCGCGCTACGGCAGCATAGGGGTCGATTTCGCGGGCGGCAATGGCGGCAATAAGCTGCTGCCGCTGCGATTCGGGCACAACGGCGGCCAGATGGGCCATGAAGCGGGCTTGCAGCAGTTGGTCCACTTCCTGGCGGCTGCGTTCCTGCTCGCGCACGCGCCATTCGCCGCTGCTGCGCAGGTAGGCCCGGTGTTGCTGAATGCCATCAACGAGATGCGAGATGCCGGCACCTTCCGTGGCGACGGTTTCAAAGAGCGTTGTTTCCCAGCGGTGGCGCTCTGTTTCGGGGCCATTGTGGTTTGGTCCGGGCACGGTCATGCGTTGGCCGTGGTGGCGGATTTCGTAGGTGGCGCGGGTGCCGGTGGGGTTGAGGTGCAGCATCATGCGCAGCGCCTTGACGGTACTTTCCTTGCTGGGGCGGTCGGCTTTGTTGACAACGAGGATGTCGGCGATTTCCAGGATGCCGGCTTTGATGGTCTGGATTTCGTCGCCCATGCCGGGGGCTTCGATGACGAGGACGGTGTGGGCGGTGCTGGCGATGTCTACTTCGGCCTGTCCCGCACCGACGGTTTCCACGAGGATGATGTCGAAGCCGGCGGCGTCGAGGACTTTGACGACGGCGGCGGTGGCTTCGGCCAGCCCGCCCAGTTGTCCACGGGAGGCCATGCTGCGGATGAAAATGCCGGCATCTCCCGCCAAATCCCTCATGCGCACCCGGTCGCCCAGCAGCGCCCCACCCGTGAACGGGCTGCTGGGGTCAACGGCAACGATACCCACTTGCAGCGGCTGTCCTGCGTCACTTTGGCGCGCGCGAAACGTTTTCGCCAGTTCGTTGACGAGCGTGCTTTTCCCGGAGCCGGGGGAACCGGTGATGCCCACGATGTGGGCGCGCCCCGTGTGCGTGTAGAGGGCGCGGACGGCGGCTTCGGCTCCTTCTCGGCTGCGTTCCACGAGGGTGATGGCGCGGGCAAGGGCGCGACGGTTGCCCTGGCGCACACCGGCGATGAGCGCGTCGTTGATTTGATTATCCTTCACCGAGTACACGCTCCCGAATGGTCCGCACGATGTCTTCGGTGCTGGCTCCTGGACCAAAAATGTCCGCGACGCCCTGTTCGTGCATCAAGGGCCAATCGTCGTTGGGGATGATGCCGCCGAGAAAGACGGGGACGTCTTCCATGTCGTTGGCGCGCAGCAGGTCCATGATGGCGGGCACGAGCGTTATGTGCGCGCCGGACAACATGCTCAGACCGATCACGTCTACGTCTTCTTGCAAGGCGGCTTCGACGACCATCTGCGGTGTTTGGCGCAGACCGGTGTAGATAACTTCCATGCCGGCATCGCGCAGCGCCCGCGCAATCACTTTTGCGCCACGATCATGTCCGTCCAGGCCAGGCTTGGCGATCAGGACACGGATTTTACGTTCTTCCATACACTTAACCCTCTTCCAGTTATGCATTGCTGTTGGGAAATGGATCCGCAACCGTGGCGTTGCCGCCAGCGCGGACGCCTCATTATACCGATTGTAGGAGGGTTTTACGAGTTAGAAGCGTGTTGGAAAATGGGGAGATTGGCGAGGATTTTAGGAAGGGGGGGCGGAAATGCCGGCATTCACCAACACGCGCGTCATCTTCACCACATCCCTGCTGCGCATCAACGTCTCCCCCACCAGCACCGCATCCACCCCCATATCCCGCATCGTGCGCACATCGTCCGCCGTCTTCAGCCCACTTTCCGCCACCACCGCAACCGCCGGCGGAATCATCTTTCGCAAACGCGCCGTGTTGTCGAAATCCACCGCGAACGTCTGCAAATTTCGATTATTGACGCCGATGATCCGCGGCTCCCATTGTAGCGCCCGCGCCAGTTCCGCTTCCGTATGCACCTCCACGAGCGCCTCCATCCCCAATTCGCGCGCCAATTGCAGCAGCGATCCCAGATCGCCCCCCTCCAACACGGCGGCAATCAGCAGCACCGCATCCGCCCCCGCCGCCCGCGCCTCATACAGTTGATACGGATGAAAAATAAAGTCCTTCCGCAGCACGGGAATCCCCCGCGCCCGCCGAGGGTCTTTCTTATCGGGAATCAGCCGCCCCGGCGCGCGCAACGCTTCTTTGACCGCGCTCAAATCGGCCAATGAACCCTGGAAATGCCGGCCATCCGTCAGCACGGAAATCGCCCGCGCCCCGCCGCGCACATACGTTTCCGCGATCTCCGCCGCGTCATAACGCGGTGCAATCAACCCTCTGCTCGGCGAAGCCTTCTTGCACTCGGCAATCAGCGACACCCCCGGCGCCTTCACCGCCGCCAGGAAATCCAGCGGCGGCGTGGCCAGCCCCACCACCGCCCGCAAGTCCGCCAGTGGCACTTCCCGCATCGTCTTCGGCAATTGCTGCCGATGGTACATCATGATCTCGTCGAGGATCGTTCCCCGTCGTTTAGCCTGATTACTCACACTCATCAAAGCAGTTCCTTTGGAAATAGTGGTTAGTGGGAAGTGAAAAGTGGACAGAAACGCCACTTCAGCGGGCTACCGCTGAAGCCGACACGCCAACCATCGTCATTACCCATTCACCAATTCACAATGGGTGTCACTGAAAAAACCGGGTTTTTCGATTGTCCGACTGAAATTACCAGAGTGGTTCACGTGTAAAAACCCGGTTTTTGGCCTTTTTTCAGTAGAGTCATTGTTTGCTGGAATTCGCCGAATTGTCCTCCGCCGTGAAGGGACAATTTAGGCAAATTGTCCTACGGCGCAGGCAGCCTGAGCAACCTATTTGAAACACACCCATTCACAATTCAACAATTAATTACTGGACTCTGGCGTTTTTGGCGTGGAGGCTTCAGCCGGTCCACATATGGGGGTTGACCCGGCTAAAGCCTCGACTCCGATCACCCTATGTGGAATTCGCCAAACCCCAGTTAATTATTATTCCTCCGTTCCAGGACATAAATGCGCGGGCGCAGATTGCCGCGCCGCAGGGGAATACGCCGCAAGACCCGCCATGAATTTTCCTGCTGCGCCAGCGTTTGTTCCGTCACCTGCACCATATGCGTGATCAGCACGAAACGCGCGCCGGGGCGCGCCAGACGCGCGGCGGAGGCGAATACGCGCTCGTAAAGCGTGGGCAGGTTCGCCGCTTCACCGACCAATTGCCCCCAGGGCAGGTCGGCGACGATGGCGTCAAACGCGCCCGCCGCCAGTGCGGCGGCGCCGTCATCCTGCCGCATCAGCGAAGCGTACGCGCCCGCCGCCGCCAAATTCGCCCGCGCCAGTTGCAAATGCGCCGCGTCCAGGTCCGTGCCCACCGCCAGCGCCGCCGGCGCAGTCAGCAATCGTTCCACCAGCAACGTGCCGGAGCCGCAGGTGAGGTTAAGGAACCGGTCTGTGGCTTGCGGCTGCGTCAGGTCTACCATCAGCGCCGCCACCGGACCGCCGAGCGCCCCTTCCATGTCGCGTACGCGCCAGAATCGCGTACTGAGCGGGCGCGGCGTCAACCGCACCAGCATGTCCCAGCCGCCCACCGCGCTTGCCGCCGGTCGCAGGCGCAGCCACAGATCGCCCGCCGTCTCGTCCAGCGTTAGCCCGGTGTCCGCCGCCAGTTGCTGCTGCAATCGTCGCAAGATGGTTGACTGTCGCCCCGCCGCACTGACGTGACAGGTGCGAAAGGCGCGCGGCGGATGCAGGGCGCGCACCGCGGCAATGAGGCGCAACAGTTTGTGCCAATGCTGATGCCCCAACAGCGCTTTGGGGCGAGGGATAGGGAAATGGGCCGCCAGATAGACCGCATTGACCAGCCGTAAATCCTGGCAGCGCCGCCAATCGCCGCCATAGGCGAAGCGGATCGCCTCGGCATCCTGGTCGGGTAGCAGGCGCATGGACGCGCCCAACCGCCGCCGCAGTTCCGCCTCGGCGAATGGCTTCATCCCGTGCATGACTTCCGCTTCGAAAACGGCTGTTTCCGCCTCGCCGCTGCTTGACGTGGACGCGCGTTTAGCCGCGGAAGCTGTTCGTTTTGGCAATCCACTGCTCCAGTTTGGCGATGGCCGCGCCGCTGTCAATCGCCGCGCGCGCTTCTGCCAGACCCGCCTCCCAATCGTTGCATTCCAGGCTGAGGGCAGCGGCGGCGTTGAGCAGCACAATGTCGCGGCGGGGTCCCTGGTCTTTGCCGCTGAGGATGTCGCGCGTGATCTGGGCGTTGTCCGCCGGCGTACCGCCTACCAGGTCGGCAATCGTGGCGCGCGGCAAGCCAAACTGCGTCAGGGGGTCCAGGGTGAAGGTGGTCACTTCCCCTTGCCAGAGGCGGCTGACGCGGTTGGGACCGGTGTTGGAGAGTTCATCCAGGCCATCCGCGCCATGCACGACGAAGGCGGCCTTTGTGCCCAGTTCCCCCAACACGCGGGCCAGCGGCTCTGTCCAGCGCGGGTCAAACACACCGATGACCTGGTGCGTGGCTCCCGCCGGATTGGTGAGGGGGCCCAGCAGGTTGAAGATGGTGCGCTGCCCCAGTTCGCGTCTGGGTCCGATGGCGTGGCGCATGGCCGGGTGGTGTTTGATGGCGTAGAGAAAGCCGATACCGACTTCGGCCATACACGCGGCGACTTGCGTGGCGTTCAGGTCCAGGTTGCCGCCCAATGCCATGAGGACATCGGCGGAGCCGCTGCGGCTGCTGGCGGCGCGGTTGCCGTGCTTGGCGACTCTGACGCCGTGGGCGGCGACGACGAAAGCGGCGGTGGTGGAGATGTTGAAGGTGTGTTTGCCGTCGCCGCCTGTGCCGCAGGTGTCCACGATCATCTCATCGGGGTTGTGGTGGAGAGGGACGCTGACGACGTGGGCGCGCATGGCGGCGGCGCTGCCGGCAATTTCCGCCACCGTTTCCCCCTTCATCCGCAGCGCCGTGAGGTAACTGCCAATCTGCGCCGCCGTCGCCTCCCCGTCCATGATCACGTTCATGGCCGCTTCCGCTTCCGCGAAGCTCAAATCCTCTCCATTGATGACGCTGGCAATAGCTGATTTCAAGGGCATGTCAAACTCCATTCTAGTCTAGTGGCGGATAAGATTGGGCACGGATGCCGCGGATTTCGACGATGGCGGGGGCCTGAATCCGCTTCCTATTATAGACGCCCGTCGAGGAAGTTTTGCAGGATGCGCTTGCCGTGTTCCGTGAGAATGCTCTCCGGGTGGAATTGGACGCCGACGACGGGGTACTGTTTGTGCCGCAGCCCCATGATTTCGCCGTCGCGGGTGAAGGCGGTGACTTCCAGCACGTCGGGGATGGGTTCTTCCACGATGAGTGAATGGTAGCGGGTGGCTTTGAAGGGGCTGGGCACACCGTTGAAGAGGCCGCGTCCTTTGTGGTAGATGGAGGATGTTTTGCCGTGCATGAGGCGGGGGGCGCGGGCGACGGTTCCGCCATAAACGGCGCCCATGCACTGGTGGCCGAGGCAGACGCCCAGGATGGGTGTGTGGGGGCCGAACTGGTGGATGACCTGGTTGGAAATGCCGGCATCATCCGGGTCGCCCGGTCCAGGACTGATGACTATTTGCGTGGGAGAGAGGGCGGTAATCTCCTCCAGCGTTATCTGGTCGTTGCGGGCTACGTGGATCTCCGCGCCCAGTTCGCCCAGATATTGCACCAGGTTATAGGTGAAGGAATCGTAGTTGTCGATGACGAGGATCATGTGTCACCTCTTGGAGAGTGGCGAGTGGCGAGTGGCGAGTGGCGAGTGGCGGGGGGCGAGTGGCGAGGGGGTGCGCCGTTTGGTTGCCTCTTGAATGATGGGACGTGCGGTTTTGTATGCATCCGCGTTTTTCCGCGTCCTATACTTTTGGAGGGAGGACGAGGCCCATGATGCGCTTCATTTCCGCCAGTTTGGGCATGGCGATGGCGCGCGCCTGTTCCGCGCCGCGTAGCAGCAGCCGATCCAGTTCGGCGGGATCGCGCATCAGCTCGTGATAACGCTGTTGGATGGGGGCCAGGGTGTCCACGACGACTTCCGCCACCTGCTTCTTCAGGTCGCCGTAGCCGCGCGCATGGGCAAAGTCGGCCAGCACGTCCGCCTCGCTCTTTCCCGTGATCGCTTTGTAGATGCCGAGCAGATTGTTGACGCCTGCCTTTTCCGGGTCATCGGAGAAGGCGATTTCGTTGCCCGAATCGGTCACGGCGCGCTTGATGGAGCGCGTGATTTCCTTCGGATCGTCCAGCAGGCGCACGGCATGGCCGCGCACGTGGGCGTAGCTTTTGGACATCTTCACACCGGGGTCGTCTAGCCCCATCACGCGCGCGCCCACCTCCGGTATTTTTGGCTCGGGCACGACGAAGAACTCCTCTTCGTAGAAGCTGTTGAATCGCTGGGCGATGTCGCGGGCCAGTTCGACATGCTGCTTCTGGTCGTCGCCGACGGGGACTTCGTGCGCGTCGTAGAGGAGGATGTCGCCGGCCATGAGGACGGGGTAATCGAGGAGGCCGGTGAGGACGCTTTCCTGCCGCGCCGATTTGTCTTTATACTGGGTCATGCGTTGCAGCCAGCCCAGCGGGGTGACGCAGTTGAGGAGCCAACAGGCTTCGGCGTGGGCGGTGACGTGGCTTTGGATGAAGAGGGTGCTTTGGTCGGGGTTAATGCCGGCAGCCAGCAGGACTGCTGCCAGAGATCGTGTCTGAAAACGCAGCTCCGCCGGGTCCTGCGGCACGGTCAGGCTGTGCAAATCCACCACGCAGAAGAAGTTGACCTTTTCCCCCTGCTGCCGCACCCAATTACGCACCGCGCCCAGGTAGTTGCCCAGATGGATATTTCCCGTTGGTTGAATTCCGCTAAAAACGATTTTTTTGTTCATGGCTTTTTTAGTTGATAGTTGACGGTTGATAGTTGGTGGTTGGTGGCGTCACTTGCCACTTGCCCCTCGCCCCTCACAACAGCCCGCTTTCGGCGCGCTCGATGGCGACGGCGAGGGCGCGGGCTTTGTTCAGGCATTCCTGGTGCTCGCGCGCCGGGTTGCTGTCGGCGACGATGCCGGCACCGGCCTGGATGTAGACGGCGTCCCCTTGCATGACCATCGTGCGAATGGCGATACAGGTGTCCATGCTGCCATCGTAGCCGAAGTAGCCGACCGCGCCGGCGTAGAGGCCGCGCCTTTCCCCTTCCAGCGTCTCGATGATCTCCATTGCCTTGACTTTGGGCGCGCCGCTGACCGTGCCGGCAGGAAACGTAGCCCGCATCAAGTCATACGCATTCATGCCCGCCTTTAGCCGTCCTTCCACGTGGCTGACGATGTGCATCACGTGGCTGTACCGTTCAATCGTCATCAAGTCCCGTACCCGCACCGACCCGTACTCGCTGACGCGCCCCAGGTCGTTGCGGCCCAGGTCCACCAGCATCACGTGTTCCGCCCGTTCTTTTTCGTCCGCGAGGAGTTCCGCCGCCAGCGCCGCGTCTTCCTCCTCCGTCTGGCCGCGCCAGCGCGTGCCGGCAATGGGCCGCACACTCGCCACCCCATCCTCCAGACGCACGTGCATTTCCGGAGACGAACCGATCACCTGCATCTCGTGCGCGCCGAAGTCGAAGTAAAACATGTAGGGCGACGGGTTGAGCATGCGCAGGGCGCGGTAGATGGCGAACGGATGCGCCCCGGTGCGCCGCGTCAGGCGCTGGCTGAGGACGACCTGGAAGATGTCGCCGGCGCGGATGTGTTCCTGCGCCTGGCGCACAATCGCCTCGTACCGCTCCCGCCCCATGTTGGAGACCAGAGGCGCGCCGTCGTGTTGGTGCAGGCCGATGCCCCAACGACGATGGGGCACGGCGGGCAGGGGGCGCAGCAGTTTTTCGCTGACGCGCTCAATCCGTTCGATGGCCTCTATGTAGCTCGCTTCCGGGTCGTCGCCGACGTGGGCGTTTGCCAGGATGAGGAGGCGGTGGCGGGCGTGGTCGAAGACGACGAGGGTGTCGGCGAGGAGGAAGATGGCGTCGGGGATGTTGAGGGCGTGGGTGGCGGAGGCGGGTAGTTTCTCGAAATACCGCACCACGTCATACCCCAGATACCCCACGCCGCCGCCAATAAAACGGGGCAGTCCGGGGACGTCGGCGGGTGTAAATCGCTCAATCTCCGCCCGCAAAACGTGCAGCATGTCCTCGCCCGCCGCCAATTCGCGGCTGTAGGCGGCATCGGCCTGGGAGACGGTCACGGTGTTGCCTTGCAGGGAGATCATGCCGCGCGGATTGACGCCTACGAAGGAGTAGCGCCCCACGCGCTCGCCGCCTTCGACCGATTCCAGCAGAAAGGAGGGGCCGCTGTCCTGCATCAGCTTCAGGTAGACGGAGACGGGCGTTTCCAGGTCGGCGGCGAATTCGCGGTAGACGGGGATCAGGTTGGCGGAACCGGCGGCAAGCTGGCGGAAGGCGGCCAGGTCCGGTGCATAAATGCGTGATTTTGGGGTTGCTGTTTCCTGTTTCATCATTTTCGATGCAATCCTCCGCAGCCTGTCAGTTGGTGGTGGGTAGTGGGTGAGATGCCGGCATAAACAAAAACGCCCTCATCCCGATCAGGGACGAGAGCGTGAATTCCCGTGGTGCCACCCTGGTTAGGTTGCCCGGGATCAAAAATCGCGCCCGTGATGGCGCGAATCAAAACCCCAGCCAGCCTCACTCTTGTTGGTCCAGTCCGCGGACGAGACCTCAGCCCTGTAACGGGAGCGACCCGGCCTGGGCTACTTGTCTTCGCCCAGGCAACTCCCTGGTCCATTCACCGACGGCGCTGTTGTTGGTCTTCCAGCCTACGAACCAACTCTCTGGAACCCGCTTTGCCGATTACTCTTCCAGTTCCGTGTTGTTGCTTTATAAAGTTGGGCAAAATATAGCATGGAGTCGCGTCCTTGTCAAAAGCGGGGTGTCTGGTCGGTGGGGGGACAGGCAGGGCAATATCTCCGCCGGGTTATTCCAAACTATAAACGCGGGGGTGCGCGGGGTTTTTGTTGACACCGTCATTTTTGTGGGGCGAATACTGTTCCGCGCCAGGGCGCTGCGCGCCCCGCCCTCGACTCGGGCGGAAACAACTTGTGTTCCCCGTATTTCTGTGAGAGGCAATGGGCTTATGGGTTATCAACAAAAGTTCCGCGCAGCCTAAACGCGGAAGCCCATTGACAAACGGGGATAAATAGGCGTATTATGTAGGCGATTACAGTCCATAGTGCCCCAGATGCACAAGGGACTGGCAGCACAAAGAGGCGGTCTTTGAGTTTCCACTAGTGTGCCCGCTTGCTTTCGATGTCGAGGGAAGCACCCGATCGAAGCCAACTTCTGTCATCGGCCACCAAGAAACTCCCCTACATACAATCGCCTGCTTTGCTGCCACGAAGGTTCCTTGTCCCCATCTGGGGCTTTTTTGTTTGCCCTGCCGTGTAGGATGCTTTTCACCTGCGGCCATTTCTTACAACATTTCCGTTGCGCCCGCCAAAGTGGGCCGTTCCTCCCGCCTGATGGTTTATTCTTCCGGCAGGACGCGGGCGAAAAGCAGGGTGTCGCGCAGGCTGCCATCAACGGCGCGCTCATGGCAGCGCAAGGTGGCTTCCAGTTCGTAGCCGGCGCGGTAGGCGACGGCGGCGCTGGCTTTGTTACGCGCGTCGCAGCGAATCTCCACGCGCCTGGCTCCTAAAACGCCAAAAGCAAAGTCGGTGATGGCGTTGACGGCTTCCGTGACGTATCCCTGCCCCTCAAACTGCGTGCGCACCCAGTAACCAATTTCAAATCGAGGGATGGTCCAGTTAACGCGGTGCAGACCGCTGCCGGCAACATACACATCCGTGCCGCGCAAAAAGCAGAGCAGTTGCAGGTCCCTGCGCTCCACAAAGGCGGCATGGGAGCGGCGAACGAACGTTTCCGTCTCCGCCACCGTATGTGGATGGGGCGACTGCGCCCAATCCATCCACACCTGCAATCTCGGCCACGACTCCACGATGGCCGCATTCACCGCTGTGCCATCTCCCGGACGCGGGGCGCGAATTGTCAATCGTTCCGTTTCTATCTGATCAGGAAAATCACGCAAAATGTCAGGTGTCACGATTCGTCTCCGAAGGGGAAGGGGTGATAATGGACTCAGGCGTAGCAGACAGGCTGAAAACGCGCGAGCCAGTTTGACGGCGCGGTGCGCGGAAAAGGCGCATCCGTTAATAAAGGCTTCGCTCGGGAATTGACGGATGCGCGGGAAGGGTTCTGATGTATTGGAAAGTCCAAAGCTTGTTCCGAGCGAACCCTAAGGACTGACGATGAAATAAAGTACGGAATGGCATCGTCAGTTTGCAGGAACGGTCAGGAAACAACGTCGTTGTCTTATTTGATTTCCGTTACTAAGGACAGCCGCAGTTAGTGGCGGTCCGTAATGAAGTTCGCGGAAACGCGCGGATAGTGACTATCCATGATAGCTTATCAGCAACCGTCCGCAAAAAGTGGGCGTGCCTCGAACCCATGCGAGAGAAGGCGTTTTAATTGCCGCCGGTCACCAGTGGCAGGAAGGCGCCGGGGACCAGGTTGGAGGGCGCGACGGTTTGCGTCACCGCATCGCTGACGTTATTGGCCCGGTCGCGGGCAGTGAGGGTGAACGTGTAGCTGGCCTGCGGGTCGCCCGTGTACATGGCGGACGTATCTGTGGTGTCTTGCAGCCACAATTGGGGCGCGCCATCGTTTTCGGCCACCAGTATCACGTAATCCTGCACGCCGCTGCCCAGGTTGTCATCTCCCGACCAGCTTAGGTTAATGGTGGCGCCTACGCGGGAGATGGACAGAGAAACCACCGGGGCGCGGCGGTCCGTCTCGATGACGATAAGGGGACGTCCGCCAATGGGGTAGAGGGCGGGGTCCCAATCGGCCGGCTTGTTCTGGTTGGTGGCGGCGGGCAAGGTGAGCGTGTAAAAGCCATCAACGGCGGTGAGCATCTGCGTGACACCGTCTGGTGTGATTAGCAGGGCGCTGTCGGCGGCGGCGGGCAGTTGGGCCACTTCCGTTTCGCCGAAGCGTGCCCAGAGGCCGACGATGCGCTCGCCGCTGCTGGGGCGGTAGAAGGCAATCCACTCTTGCGGACCGTTGTATGGGTCTTCGCTGCCGGGGCGTTCGCGCCACAAGGGTTCCACGTCTTGCACATAGGTGGTGAGAATGCGATAGGTGGCGTTATTTTGGCGCGGCGATTCGGGGGTGGGGTGCTGCGTGAAACAGGCGGCGTCCGTGGGGTTGCTGAAGAGGCCGTTGGCGTCCCCGGCGCATGGTTTGGTGGGGTCGCTGATTAACATGCCGTTGGCGTCGCACAATTCGCCGTTGTGGGGCGGGAAATCGGTGCCGCGCGGCTGGTTGCCGCAGCCATCGTAAAGCTGGAAGTGGAAGATGGCGTCCGCGCCGGCATACATGGCGTAGAAGGCGCTCTGGATGATGAAGTCGGCTTGCTCGCTGAGGGTGGCGCGGTAGGGGCTGGTTTGGTCCCAGACGGGGCCGGGGTAGTCGTTCCAGGCGGGGACGCCTGTTTCGTTGAGCCAGATGGGTTTGTTCAGGCCGTGCGCGCCGAGGGAATTGCCGGCACGAAATACATGATACCACGACTGCCAGGCGTAATAATAGCTATGCGTCGCCAGGATGTCGTGGAAATAACCGTTGTTCGCCGCCAGCGGGTCCGCGTCGTAGATGTCCAGCACATTTTCGTAGAAATTCAGCAAATCCCCGGAGAAATTGTTCGCCAGCCCGCCAAACAACACCTGCGCCGAGTCGTCCACCGTCTTGGCTGCCAGATAGCCGACTTTGAGCAGGCGGGCATAGTCCGCCACGCTGCCGTCCCAGAAGCTGGGCAGGTCTGGTTCGTTCCACATTTCCCAATGGGTGATGCCGACGCCGTCCGGCCAGCCGTTGGCCTGCGCCAGAATGCCATCCGGTTTGTATCGTTTGATGGCGGCGGAGACGAAGTTGGCCCATTTGTTGTCGGGGTTGATGGTTTTGCCCGGTCCGGGGATGTCCGTGCCGTCGGTGAAGATGGGTTCGTAGAGGCCGACGGGGGTGGCGGTTTGGGGCGCGGTGAGGGAGAGGGGACCTGCCGGCATTTCCGCCGGTGATGGCGTCAACGGAAAAGTAGCGAGGCCGCCCGTGAGGTAAAAACCGGGGGTTCCGAGGAGAATAGCGTCGATTTGCAGCCCATGGGCCAGGTCGGCGATGATGGTGGCGTCTTGCGCGCTCCAGTTGAATTGCCCCGGATTTTGTTCGATATTGTACCAGTAAAGGGGCCACCGGTTCCAGCGCGCGCCGGTAGAGAGGGCGTTGGCGTATTGCTGGTCGTCGGCGGGGTCTTCGGCGGAACTCATGAAGTTGACGCCGTAGAGGGGGCCGGTGCTGTCGGTGGTGGCGGGGAGGAATTGGGCGGGAGATGCCGGCATTTCCGCCACACCCCCGCCGCCTACCCATCGCGCCCCACTGCTGCCCCGCGCCCCACTCACCCGCCCCGCGCCCCACGTTGCTCCCAGGAGCGTGACACCCAGAATGAACCACAGCACTATTCTTTTCATCGTTATTTCCTCGTAACTGCTAAGCCCGATTGGTCCAATCTCCAGAGCGCGTTAGTAGTTGCATTTCCTCGTTTTATAACGAGAGACTACAGCCTGCATCATCCCAGAATAGCGTTGACTTCCTCCAACTCCGCGGACGTTAACGCCCAATCGGCTGCCCCCGCATTTTGCCGTATCTGCGACACCTTTGTCGCGCCGGAAATCACCGAACTCACTTGTGGTTGCGCCAGCAGCCAGGCGTGCGCCAATGCCCCCATGGTCCGCCCGCGACTCTCCGCCCACGCCGTCAGCTTCTCCACGGCCGTGTAATTGGCGTCCGTCATGTACCCCTGGACGTAGGCGCTCCCTTCGCCGCGAGAGCCGGCGGGCGCGGGTTCGTCGCGCTTGTATTTGCCCGTCAGGAAACCGCCCGCCAGGGGGAAGTAGGGGAGAATGCCCACCCCGTATGCGTTGCAGTACGGGATCATTTCCTTCTCTAGCTCTCGCTCCAGCATGTGGTAGTGGGGTTGAATGGTGACGAAGGGGGACCAGCCGCGCATTTCGGCCAACAGGTTGGCCCGCGCCAGTTGCCAGGCGGCGAACCCGGACGCGCCCACGTAGCGCACTTTGCCGGCACGCACCAGATCGTCCAGCGCGCGCAAGGTTTCTTCAATGGGCGTGCCGGCATCCCAGCGATGAATCTGGTACAGATCAATGTGGTCGCTTTGCAGGCGGCGCAAACTGTCCTCAACCGCGTTAAAGATGTGATAGCGGGACGCACCGCGATCGTTCGGACCTTCGCCCATTTTGCCGAATACTTTGGTTGCCAGGACAACCTGCTGCCACCGCCCCTTGAGGGCTACACCCAGCGTTTCTTCCGAGCGTCCTTTTTGATACACGTCGGCGGTGTCAATGAAGTTGACGCCCATATCCAGCGCCGCATCGATGATGTCGTTGACGCCCTGCTGGTCTACTTTGCCGCCAAACTGGTTTGTGCCCAAACCGATGACGGATACAAGGACGCCGGAGTTGCCTAAGGGACGATAATTCATGAGGGTCTCCTGGTGGGGCGAGTTTCTAACTCACGTGAAAAAAGTTGATAGACGGACGGTTACTGCCAAGCATTTCAAGATAGCCGCTATCCAAGATAGCCGCTGCCCGCACGTTTCCGCTAGTTCAATTGCGGACGGTCACTTAAGACTGACGATGGTATAGAGTACGGAATGGCATCGTCAGTTTGAAGGAACGGAAAGGAGACAACTTCGTTGTCTTATTTGATTTCCGTTCCTTAGTCGGCGGGGTGTGGCTCGGCGTGGAGGGCCTGAAGCTGGCGGAACAGGGCGCGTTCGGCTTCGCTGAGGTGCTGTGGAAGTTCGACCTGGATGGTGACGTACAGGTTGCCGCGTTGGTCGGGGTGATTGAGGACGGGCATACCCTGCCCGGTGATGCGGAAGACGCGCCCGTTTTGGGTTTCGGCGGGGATGGTGAGCGTGCCGACATGGTCCAGGGTGGGCACTTCCACTTTGCCGCCGAGGATGGCCGTATACAGACTGACGTTGACCACTTCGTAGAGATCGTCGCCGCGCCGTTCAAACTGGGCATGGGGGAGTTCCTGGATATTGATGTAGAGATTGCCGGCAGGGCCGCCGCCCGCGCCCGGCGCACCGCCCCCCTTCACACGAATGCGGGAACCGGTTTTTACCCCTCGCGGAATCTTCACCTGGGCGGTCGTGCCGTCCATCTTCTTCACCTGGCGCGTCGTGCCATTCTGTGCTTCTTCCAGGGTCACTTCCACAGTCACTTCCACATTTTGGCCTCGTTGCGGACGTGCCTGAAAACCGCCCCGTTGCTGTCCACCCAGGTTGCCAAACAGGAAGTCAAAAAAGCTGGAGTTTCCGCTGTCCTGGCCACCAAAGCCGCGTAAAATGCTCTCCAGGTCCTCCATATTCACCCGCGTGCCGCCCTGGCGGGCATACTGCGACCAGAAATCATCGGGTCGCCCGCCCATGCGTTGGAACTGCTGCCACTGCGAGCCAAACTGGTCGTACTTCTGCCGCTTCTCCGGGTCGGAGAGGACTTCATAGGCTTCGTTGATTTGCTTGAAGCGTTCTTCCGCCGACTTGTTGTCCGGGTTGACATCAGGGTGATACTGGCGCGCCAGTTTGCGGTACGCCTTTTTGATTTCGTCCTGGCTGGCTGTCTTGCTCACGCCCAATGCCTGATAGTAATCACGATATTCCATGCAACTGCTCCATACTTTGTCTTTTCGCTGGCCTTTGGTGGTCGTGTACGCAATATGGCATCAACGGCACCCTATCAGGCCACACCATATTAGAATAACACAGTTCCGTATCAAAACTATTAGAATACGATTTACGCGTGGCGATGTTAAAAGACGGGCGCAGTTTTCACAACTGCGGTGGTTTGGCAAGTGCGTCGCTCCCATGGGAACTCTGGAAATGAAAACCGCGGACCCAAAGGTCCGCGGTTGGCGTTATTGTGATGATCCGTCGAACAGGGCGCCGACCGGTGTGCATTATGCCTGTTGGAACTCGCCTTCGATGACGTCTTCGTCGTTTCCTTCGCCACCGGTCTGCCCGGTGAAGCCATAGCCTTCATTGCCGCCCTGGGTCTGGTAAAGCTGCTGGCTGAGGGCGTAGCTCATTTGCTCCAGTTTCTGGCTCAGATTGCGAATGCGCCCGGCGTCATCGCTGCCCAGGGATTGCCGCAGTTCCGTGATGCTGGCTTCAATGCGGCTGCGTTCGGCGGCGGGAACCTTATCCCCTAGCTCCCGCAGGCTTTTCTCCGTGGTGTAGATGAGGGAGTCGGCGCTGTTGCGGGCGTCCACCAGGTCGCGGCGACGTTGGTCTTCCGCCTCGTGGCGTCGTGCCTCATTGACCATGCGGTCCACATCTGCTTCGCTCAGGTTGGTGGTAGCCGTAATCTGGATGCTTTGCTCTTTCCCGGTGGCCTTGTCCTGTGCTCTCACGTGCAGGATGCCGTTGGCGTCGATGTCAAAGGTGACTTCGATTTGGGGGACGCCACGCGGCGCGGGGGGGATGCCGTCCAGGCGGAATCGGCCCAGGGGTTTGTTGTCCTCGGCCATGGGGCGTTCGCCTTGCAGCACCTGTACGTCTACGCCGGGCTGGCCGTCCTCGGCCGTGGTGAAGATTTGTGACTTGCGCGTGGGGATGGTGGTGTTGCGCGGGATGAGGGGCGTCATGACGCCACCCATCGTCTCAATGCCCAGGCTCAATGGGGTGACGTCCAGCAGGAGGACATCTTTAACCTCGCCGCCCAGCACGCCGGCCTGGATAGCCGCGCCCACGGCGACGACCTGATCCGGGTTGACGCTTTTGTTGGGTTCCTTGCCGGTTAGTTCGCGCACCAGGTCCTGGACCATGGGCATACGGGTGGAACCACCCACCAGGACCACTTCGCGCAGTTCGGCGGAGGACATGCCGGCATCTTGCAAAGCCTGTTCAAACGGATGCCGGCAGCGCTGCACCAAATCCTGCGTCAAATTCTCAAACCTGGCACGGCTCAAACGTATCTGCAAATGCTTCGGTCCGGCGGCATCCGCCGTCACAAACGGCAGGTTAATCTCCGTCTCCATCAGCGTGGATAGTTCGATTTTCGCCTTCTCCGCGGCCTCACGCAGCCGCTGCAATGCCTGGCGGTCATTCGCCAGATTAATGCCCTGGTCTTTCTTGAATTCCTCAACCAGCCAGTGAACGATCCGCTCATCCCAGTCATCGCCGCCCAGATGCGTGTCACCGTTGGTGGCCTTCACCTCAATGACGCCATCACCCACTTCCAGCACGGACACGTCAAACGTGCCGCCACCCAGGTCAAAGACGAGGATGGTCTGGTCCTGTTTTTTGTCCAACCCGTACGCCAGCGCCGCCGCCGTTGGTTCATTGATAATGCGCATCACTTCCAGACCGGCAATCTGGCCGGCGTCTTTGGTTGCCTGCCGTTGGCTGTCGTTAAAATAGGCAGGCACGGTGATCACGGCTTTGGACACCGGCTCGCCCAGATACGCTTCCGCGTCTCGCTTCAGTTTTTGCAGCACAAACGCGGAGATTTCCTGGGGCGTGTAGGTCTTGTTCGTGACCGGGATGTGAATGCGCGCGTCTCCGTGCGTTCCCGCCTGGATTTCGTAGGGGACCATTTTCATGGTGCGTTTGGTTTCTTGTTCTTCAAACCGCCGCCCCATCAATCGTTTCACGGAATAGACGGTGTTTTCCGGGTTTACGACCGCCTGGCGCTTGGCTGTCTGACCGATCAGGCGTTCCTTCTTTTTGCTGAAGGCTACAATTGAAGGGCACAATTCCCCACCCTCAGCCGTGGGGATGACAACGGGGTCGCCCCCTTCCATCACGGCTACGACGGAGTTGGTTGTGCCCAAGTCAATTCCAATGATTTTAGACATTTTATCCTCCTCGGAGAATCAGGATTGTTCGTCCTGTTGGTTGACATTCTTCGCAGCAGGCTGGATGCGGGGGGGATTGTGCCGGCATTTGCGCTGCCTCTTCTCTTGTACTCTACTCATCCTATGCCAGGCGCGTAAAAAACATATATGACCCGTGTTAGCGTTGCGTATGAAATGGAGAAGTAGCGAGTGGCTGCCGCAGAAGCGGATTTGAGAAAAGAGAGACGGCTCTCCCAACGTTGTAGCAGGAGAGCCGTCTTTACCGGGCGATGTTGTCGCCGTTATCAAACTCGTGCAGCCGTTAGCTCGTTGCCGTTTCCGCCTTGAATACACTTTTGTGGCCGTTGGTCTTAATGGTAATCCGCTTCGGTTTCGCTTCCTCCGCTTTGGGGATGAAGAGAGAGAGGATGCCGTTGGTGTAGCTGGCTTCCACGGCGTCCGTGTTCACCAACTGCGGCAGCGTCAGGCTGCGGCTGAACGTCCCATAGCGGCGCTCACGCACATGATAGCGAGTCCCCTCGGCCAGTTCGTCCTTCTCTACCTGACCCTTGATGGTGAGGATGTTTTCATTAACGGTGATGTCGATCTGTTCGGCATCGACGCCGGGCAGCGAGGCTTTCACCATGTAACCGTCTTTGTTTTCCACCACGTCCAGCGCCAGCGGCCATTCGGCGGCGTCGTTCCAGCGCATCGCGGGGGGTTCCAGCGTGTCTTCGAAAGCGCGATCCATCGCTTCGCGCAGGGCCATCATTTCGCGTACCGGGTTCCAACGAGTTAAAGTAGCCATGTTTACGACCTCCATGATTTGTCGTTTGGTGAATGTCTTTTTTGAGGATGATGTTTTTGCTTTCACATGTGTTTGTTTGTGAATACGTCCCTAATTAAACTGAATGAGTGTAAGAGCAACGTATGACGAAAGTTAGAAATACGTCGGAATTTTCGGGGGGTGCGAGACGATGCGGGAGGGAAAATGCCGGCAGCAAAAAAGCCCCGGCTCAATGTGAACCGGGGCTTTCGAGCGACTCGTGAGGGTCAAATAGCTCTGTGCGCCTATTTGTTTGCCTTCGCCGTAATCACTTTGTGACCATCGGACTTGATGGCGATTCGCTTGGGTTTCACTTCTTCCGCCTTCGGGATACGTAGCTCCAGCACCCCTTTGGCATAGACCGCCTCAATTTTGTCCGCATTGATGAGGGTTGGCAGCGTTACGCTGCGCATGAAACTGCCAAACCGGCGCTCACGAACATGATATTGCTCCTCGTGAACCAGATTCTCGCCTTCTACTTCTCCCTTGATGGTGAGGATGTTGTCATTCACGGTGACGTCAATATCCTCCGGGTTCAGACCAGGCAGTGATGCCTTGACGATGTAATTGTCACCGTCTTCAATCACATCTAGAGCCACGGACCACATTTTCGCTTCCGGCCAACGAAAGCTGGGAAAATCAAAGGTGTCTTCGAACATACGATCAACGGCGTCGCGCAGACTCAACATCTCACGAACCGGATTCCAGCGTACAAGTGTAGACATAGTAGACCTCCTCGAAAGAAGTTTATGGTTGGTTGTTGCCAGTTAGTGGCTGCCCGCAATTAAATTAGCGGAAATGTGCGGGCAGCTTGACAGTAACCGCCCGTAAAAAGTGTGAAGTTGTTTTCGGGCGGTTACTTAGTGGCGCTCCCGGTGTTTGGTGAGTACGTTAAATATCTCACCTATGCGAGAATGGATTGTTCACCTTTAGGGAACGCCTTTCGCTTTGGCGGGATTTCTCAGGTGTGTTCCGCTCCCGAGACCCAGAATCTACCGGTAATTTAAGCACGGCAATGTAAGAGGCGTGTATGATCAAGATTAGAAATACGTAGGACAGCGCGCGTCGGTAGGACTACAACCAGCGCGGAGTGCCGCGGGCGGATGATCAATGACTCATCGTTTCATCGTCTGTAGCCGTTTGTTCTGGGGAGCAGGTGCGATGTTCGGATAGATCGCTGTACCGAATAGGGTTGCATAGTATTCCCGCTCATTTCGTCGGATTTGGACTTTGCCCCTACATCGCTTATAATCCCTTTCTGGCTCGGTAGCCTGACGTTCATTCGGCACGACGACTACCTGGCTCATCACAACCAATTACATCGGAGGATAAATAGATGTTGACTCAGACGGAAAAAGCCGAACTGATCACGAAATTCGGCCAACATGAAGGCGATTCTGGTTCGGCGGAAGTGCAGATCGCCATTTTTGACGCACGAATCCGCCAGTTGCAGGAGCACCTGCGGATGCACCGCCACGATGAAAGCTCCCGCCGCGGCCTGCTTAAGCTCGTGGGTAAGCGTCGTCGATTGCTTGCTTATTTGCGCAAGAATCACCCGGAACGCTACCAGAGCATTTTGGCGGAGCTGCAATTGCGTCGTTAGTAGAAGTTTCCGTAGGGGCATGGCGACTGCCATGCCTCTGCGCTTGCTTCTGAATTAACAGATAATAAACGTATAACGTCTGCGCGGCGGAACCAGGGTTTAGGAGTTGGGCATTGTCCCGTACTCGCCGGTACGGGCCAATGCCCAATCCCTAAACGTTCTTGCCCCAGACGAAGAATTAGCACGTAGCCTTGTTAACCACAGCCCATTTCTTGGGTCTGTGCTTTGTTGCGTTTGCGCGCAGGTAGGCCGAAGCCGCGCCAAAGCGAAACAGGTTACGCTATCATACCCTGGAGGTATAGAACAGTATGTCCGAAGAAAGAACTTTTACCACGCGAGTGGGCGCGCATGACGTTCACGTTGCCACGGGCCGGTTGGCTCCGCAGGCGGGGGGGGCCATTACCCTGACGATTGGGGATTCCATGCTGCTGGCGACGGCGACGATGTCGCGCTTTGCCCGCGAAGGACTGGATTTTTTCCCGCTTTCGGTTGATTTTGAGGAGAAGATGTACGCTGCCGGCAAAATTCCGGGCAGCTTCTTCCGTCGTGAGGGCAGACCTACGACCGAGGCCATCCTCACAGCGCGCCTCACGGACCGCCCCCTGCGCCCGCTTTTCCCCAAGAACATGCGCAACGAAGTCCAGGTCATTGTTACCACGCTTTCCTCTGACAGCGTGCACCACCTCGACATCATGTCCGTCAACGCCGCCAGCATGGCCCTGACGATTTCCGACATCCCCTGGAATGGTCCGGTGGGCGCGGTGCGCGTGGCGCGTATTGATGACCAGTTTGTCGTCAATCCCACGATTCAGGAAATGGCAAACAGCACGCTTGACCTGCGAATTGCCGGCACGCGTGATGCCATCATCATGGTAGAAGCCGGAGCGAAGGAAGTCCCCGAATCGCTGCTGGTGGAAGCACTGGCCTTTGGGCACGACGCTCTCCAGCCGTTGATTAATCTGCAACTGGAGATGCAACAGGCCGTTGGCAAACCCAAAGCCACGCCCATAACGGACGACACCGATCCGGAACTGGCAAAGGCCGTCGCGGACCGCCTCGGTAGCCGCGTGCGCGATCTGGTGCGCGAATATGAAGATCGCCATGAGCGCAATGAAGAAATGGATGAGATCCGCGAGGATACCGTCAACAGTTTCCTTGCCGAAGATGAAACGCTGGACCCGCGTCTTATTCGTGGCGTCATTGCCGATGAGCTGAAATACGCCGTGCGCGACCGCATTCTCTACGAAGGCATTCGCCCCGATGGACGTAACTACATTACCATTCGCCCGCTCTCGTCCGCGGTCGGCCTTAGCCCGCGCGCGCATGGGTCTGGTCTGTTTAAGCGGGGTGAAACCCAGGTACTCTCCATTGTGGCATTGGGCACGCCGCGCGAGGCGCAAAAACTGGACGGTTTGTACCCGGAAGACACGCGCCGCTTCATTCATCATTACAACTTCCCACCCTTTTCCACCGGCGAGACGTGGCCCTTGCGTGGCCCCAAACGGCGCGAGATTGGGCATGGGGCGCTGGCGCAGACGGCGCTGGAGCCGGTAATTCCGTCGGAAGAGTCCTTCCCGTACACGATTCGCGTGGTTTCGGAAGTGTTATCGTCGAATGGCAGTACGAGCCAGGCGAGCGTCTGCGCCGCCAGTCTGGCGCTGATGGATTGTGGTGTGCCTGTTAAACGTCCGGTGGCGGGCGTGGCGATGGGCCTGGTGACGGACGGGACCAAGTACGCGATTCTCACGGATATTCAGGGCGTGGAGGATCATCTGGGCGACATGGACTTCAAAGTTGCCGGCACTTCTCAGGGCGTCACGGCGCTGCAAATGGACATCAAGATCAGCGGTATCTCCAAAGAAATGATGGCCGAAGCGCTGGAGCAGGCGCGCCAGGGCCGCATGACTATCCTGGACTCCATGACGGCTACGTTGGCCGGGCCGCGCTCCGAGTTGAGCAAGTGGGCCCCGCGCATGGAAAGCATCAAGATCGACCCCAGCAAGATTGGCGCCGTCATCGGAAAGGGTGGGGCGACCATTCGTAGCCTGGAAGAAAACTATGATGTTTCCATTGACATTCAGGACGACGGAACCATTTACATTGCCGGCGTTGATGGTCTCAAGACAGATGAAGCCATTGATTACATCAACACCCTTACGCGCGGCCCAGAGCTGGGGCAAATCTACACGGGCAAGGTCGTGCGTATCGAGAGCTTTGGCGCGTTCGTCGAACTGCTGCCGGGGACAGACGGGATGGTCCACATCTCCCAACTGGCTTCGCAGCGGCTGGAACGTGTCGAGGACGCCGTGAAGTTGGGTGACGAAGTGATGGTGATGGTCACGGACGTTGACGAAAGCTCAGGAAAGATACGGCTCTCGCGCCAGGCCGTCCTCGAAGGTTGGACGCTGGAAGAAGCGCGTGACCGCGACATGCCAGGTGGCGGCAAACGCCCCAACGGCAGCGGTGGTCGCGGTGGTCGCAGCAGCGGTGGAGAACGCGGCGGACGGGGCGGCAGTCGTCCTCGTCGCGGCGGTGATCGCCGCGGCTAGTCGCCGCACCATGACAGTGCATGTAGTCGCCCCAGTCACCCGCGTGGCTGGGGCGTTTTTTGTGTCGAGACAGAGCGAGGTGGCGTGGCGTGTCTTTTTGCACCTTTTTTGCGTCAACTTGCCTGCACACAGCACGCGCCGGCTTTGGTATAATTTGCAAGAAGAAGTTTCTGGTTGCCACTGAGGAAATACAATATGAAAGGGAACCAAAAAGCAAAACAGCAAGAGCAGGACGGATTGCCTGATTTTGGCCCTTCGCCGCCGTGGAGTAGTCGCGGTAAACGGGCGGTTGCTTCTGGCCTGATCATTGTCCTGCTGCTGTTTATTTACCAGCTTCGCGGCGTCTTGCTACCCGTGATCATGGCTGTGGTGGTGGCGTACGTGGTCTTGCCAATCGTCAATTTGCTGCATCAGCGCACACGCCTGAACCGCAACCTTTCCATCGCCATTGTGTATCTCCTTTTTTTGGCGATTTTGCTGGCGATCCCCATCACCGCGATCCCATCCATCATCAATCAGGCGAATGCACTGATAGAACGCACCCCAGAATATCTGCAGAGCGCGGGCGAGTTTCTCAGCCGCCCCATTCACATTGCCGGCTTCACGATTCCCCTGGATCAGTATCCGGTATTGGACCAGATTTACGTTAACCTGGCGGATAACCTGGTGCAGATTGCCCAATCGATAGGGCGGGAATCGGTGAATGTCTTGGGCAACGTGGCCGGAGCCACGCTTTCGACCATCGCCTGGATTATTATCGTGCTGGTGTTGTCCTTCTATATGGTGAAGGATTTTCGGCAGCTTTTCGACTCGGCGGTGCATTTGATTCCGCAGCCGTATCAGGCGGATATGTACCGCCTGGGGTATGAGATCAGCGTGACGTGGAATGCGTTTCTGCGCGGACAGCTTCTGCTGTGCCTGGTGGTGGGGATTGCCACGTTTTGCGTGGCGCTGCTGGCCGGGCTGCCGAATGCGCTGGTGTTGGCGATTATTGCCGGCATTGCCGAATTCGTACCCAATCTTGGACCCACGCTGGCCGCTATCCCCGCCGTCCTGGTCGCCCTCTTCCAGAGCCACGGAAGCTGGCTGGGGGCCAATATGTCGCCACTGCTGTACGCGGCCATCATTTTGGGGCTGTATATCCTTATTCAACAGGTCGAGAACATCGTCCTGGTTCCCCGCATCATTGGTCGTAGCCTGAATCTGCACCCGTTTGTCGTTTTCCTGGGTGCGATCATCGGCGCCAACGTGGCCGGCATCCTGGGTATCCTCCTGGCCGCGCCCATCCTGGCCACGATGCGGCTGCTGCTGATTTATATGTTCCGCAAAATCTCCGATTTACCCCCTTTTCCCTTGAGCGAGCCGGCCGGGCGGCCACAATCCGAACCGGAGCCTGTGCCGGCATTATCCGCCGATACACCCGCTGGCGGCACATTAGGGGAGCAGGGATGAACGACCTGAACATTCGCCTGGCTTGCCTGGCGGACGAGGCCGCCGTGCGTGAACTCTCCTCCCACATTTGGGAGGGAGAAGATTACATCCCGGAAACCTTCGCCGATTGGGTAGCGGACCCCGTGGGGCGGTTCTATCTGGTGTTGGACGGGACGCGATTGGCGGGCTTTGGCAAATTGAGCCGCCTGACCGCGGGCGAGTGGTGGCTGGAGGGGCTGCGCGTGCATCCCGATTTTCGTGGGCGGGGCGTGGCGCGTGTGCTGCACGATTATGCCGTCGCGCTGGCCGACGAAATTGGCGCGGGCGTGCTGCGTTTTGCCACGGCTTCCACGAATCAGGCGACGCATCATCTGGCGACGTCTACCGGGTTTGCGCTGGTTTCTCGTTATTTGCTGGCGCGAGGGCCGGCGCTGCCGGCATTTTCGCCGCCACCGCTGCAAAGGGTCAAAATTGCGGAGACGGCCGCCGCGGCGGCATGGCTGGCGCAAACGGATGTGCGCCAGTGGACGGCGGATTTGTATGAGGATGGTTGGCAGTGGTTTTCGCTGCTGCCGGCATTGCCCCGACTGGTCGCGGCGGAAAGAGTATATTGGTGGAGGGGAAATGCCGGCATGACCATCACCGACACCACCCACGACCCCGAAGAACCGGAACGCGCCTGGATGAACCTGGCCGTTACCCGGCACGAAGCCGACATGCCCGCCCTGCTCGCCGATCTGCGCCGCCTCACCGCCCGCCTGGGCAAAGAAACCATGCACGGCAAACCCCCGGCCACGCCCCTCATGCACGAGTGGCTGGATGCCGCTGGCTGGTCACTCAGTGATGACATCGAAATGTTCGTGTTCGCCCGTCCTCTCCCAAACGCGGCGGCCACAACCTCAACTTCAGGAGTGTAAAATGGACCATGATCACAACGACGATACGTTAGCCCAGACTGACAACTTCATTGTCTGGCGCAGCCAGGAAGATGGCGATACTTTTTATCATGTTGAATTGGGCGGCATTACCCTCCATTTCCTGGGCGATGAGTGGGACGAGTTTATCGTCCTTATGCGGGAAGCCAGCGCCTCCAAACGACCCGCGAACAAGCGTTAGGCCCGCTGTCCGCGACAAAATCGGTAGCCATAGGTAGCACGCCGCCGGATTGGCGTTTGCATGGATAATCCGCCCGGCGCGACAGACTGTTGTTCTCGTGTGTCGCGCCGGCAAACGCTGCCGGCAGAATGCCAGGAGAGGAGCACCCTATTGTGTCTGAAAATGAAACCACACCGGCATATGTCCCCATGATCCGCGACCTGCCGGCGGAAGAACGACCGCGCGAGCGGCTCATGCACGCCGGCGCGCGTGCGGTCTCTTCGGCGGAACTGCTGGCCATCATCTTACGCACCGGCGTGGATGGCGAAAACGTGCTGCGGCTGGCGGAACGGCTGTTGGCGCAAATGAATGGCCTGCCCGGCCTGGCGCAGGCCACCGTGGCCGAAATCACGCAGGTGAAGGGTATTGGTCCGGCCAAAGCGGTGCAGATCAAGGCCGCCCTGGAGATGGGCCGCCGCCTGATGGCCGCCGCGCCGCAAGAGCGTCCTCGCGTGACTTCCCCCGGCGACGCCGCCAATTTGCTGATGTCGGAGATGACTTTTCTGGAGCAGGAGCATCTGCGCGTGATTTTGCTGAACACGCGCAACCACGTGCTGCGAATTGTCACGGTCTATATTGGCAGCCTGAACACATCCGTGGTGCGTATTGGGGAGCTATTTCGCCCGGCCATCAAAGAAAACGCCGCCGCCATCATCGTAGCGCACAATCACCCATCGGGCGACCCCACGCCTTCACCGGAGGACGTGCGCGTCACGCGGGAGATGGTGAAGGCGGGGAAGCTGTTGAGTATCGATGTGCTGGATCACATCGTTATTGGGCGGCAGCGGTTTGTGTCGTTAAAGGAAAGGGGGTTGGGCTTCGACAACTGACGGCGCGATGCCCTGATGCGCCAGGGCATCGCGCCGATGGTGACGTTATTTGGGGAGTTCGGAGCGGCGCAGCTTGATGGGGGCGGAGGCTTTGCGCACGCGCATGTTGACCAGCTCAACGGCAAAGGAGAAGGCCATCGCAAAATAGGCGTAATTTTTCAGGTGGAGTTCGTGCGCCAGTTCGGGGGACCAGCCTTCAATGACCAGCAACGTGCCGATGAGGATGAGGAAGGAGAGGGCCAGTATCTTCATGGTGGGGTGGGCTTCCACAAAATGGCTGACGGTTCCGGCAAACGTCATCATGATGATGGCGGCAATGAGGATGGCCGGAATCATGACGGCCAGGTTGCCGGAGATGCCCACCGCCGTGATAACGGAGTCGAGGGAGAAGACCACATCTATGATCATGATTTGCGCCACGACGCCCCAAAGGGAGACGGCTTGGCGGGCGGTGGTCGCCGGTTCTTCCAGCGATTCCAGTTTCTCGTGGATTTCGTAGGTGCTTTTGCCGATGAGGAAAGCGCCGCCCACGAGCAGGATCAGGTCGCGCCCGCTGAAGCCTTTGTCGGCAATTGCAAACAAATCCGCTGTCAGTCCCATCACCCAGGTTATGCTCAGCAGCAGCAAAATGCGCGTGACCACGGCCATGCCGATTCCTATTTGGCGGGCGCGTCCTTGCTCCGGTGCCGGCAATTTGCCGGCAATAATGGCAATGAAAATCACATTATCAATGCCCAAAACAATCTCCAGCGCCGTCAGCGTCAGCAGCGCCACCAGGTTTTGTGCGGTAAATAAATCGGACATGGTTTCCTCGGAAGATGGTTGATAGTTTTGATTGGTTCATGCTCCAAAAAAGAACCAATCTTAGGGAGAGTTGCCGGTCGTTTGCAAAACAAGGTCAGTACGGTAAACCGGGTTGGGGGTTGTGCCGCCGGACGGCTCAGCCGGGCAAATCACGCGGCTGCCAGAGCGCCAGCAGTTGGCCGATTGTCTCCTCGTTCACGTCCGCCCAATGGTCAATGGGCAGCGCCACATGCGCCACTGCCGCCGTGGGCATCTGCTCCCAGGCTTCCGTCAACTGTCCGACCAGTTCCGCAATGCCCGGATTATGCCCGACCATCATCACCCGCTGCACGGCGTCTGGAACCGCCGCCAGCAGCGCCAGATAATCCTCCGGGTCGCCGTGGTAGAGGGTACGGAACACCTGGATCTCCTTCTCGTAGCCGCAGGCCAGGGCCACGGCCTCCGCCGTCGCCAGCGCCCGCTCCGCCGAGGAGGAGATTATCAGGTCTGGAACCAGTTCTTGTTGGGCCAGCCATTGCCCCATGCGCGGGGCATTCACCTGGCCCCGTTTGTTTAGCGGGCGGTCGTAGTCGGATAGGTGGGCGTTGTCCCAACTGGATTTTGCGTGACGCATTAGAAGCAGGTTTTTCATGTGGCAGGACTCCAATGACGAGACGTCGCTTCGAGTGTCGCGGGCGTGAGGTCCGGGGCGGCCAGTTCGGGGGAGGTAACGCACATGCCGGCAGCCGCCGCGCCCAGGCGCAGGCTGTGCTGGAGGGTGTGGCCGTGGGCGATGCCGTAGTAGGTTCCCGCGAAGAAGGCATCCCCGGCTCCGTTGGTGTCCACCAGGCTCGTGACCGGCATGGCGGCGGTTTCCACCCATTCGCCGGTGGCGGTGAGGGCGGTGGCGCCTTGCTTGCCGTGGGTGCAGACGACAAGCTGCTTGCCCTGGGCGATTAGGCGCTGCATGAAGTCACGATAGGCCGGCATATTGGCGGAACTCATGAAGATGTAGTCGGCGGCGTTGATGAAGGCGTGGTGGTAGGGGTTCTGGCCGTCGTAGTCGTGGATGTCGCACCAGAGGGGTTTGTGGTGGGCGCGGATGAGGGGGATGAAATGCCGGCAATAATTCGTGATATTCAGCACCACATGATCGCGCGCGGCCACCAACCCATCCACTTCATCCAGGTCCAGCGGCGGCTCAAATGTGCCATCGGCAATGAAGATGGAAATACGCTCGCCCGCTTCGTCCATCAAGTTCACGTGGCGGCGTGTGCCGCCGGGGTCCAGCCCGGCGCAAAAGCGCACGCCCTGCTGCCGGAAGAATGTCTGCGCCTGTTCTCCCGCCGCGTCGTCCCCAATGAGGGCGTAGAGGGTCACGTTCAGCCCCAGCTTGTGCAGGTTGAGGGCCTTGCCCGCGCCGGAGGAGCCGACTGTTTCGTGGTAGCCGTGGCTAAAAATGGTTTGCGCGCGTGGTTGGGGAAATGCCGGCACATAAATCATCATATTGTAAGAAACGCCACCGAGGACGAGTACGCGTTGCATGATGTTCGCCGCCTCTCATGATTCCAAGACGCGCCAGCCACGCGCCAGCGCCGTCTCGCGCAGCGTCTCGTCAGGGTAGACGGCTACAGGGTGGCGGCTCATGGACAGCATAGGGATATCCCGCTTTGTATCGCCATAGGCGGCCTCGATCAGGCCATCGTCCGCGGCAAACGCCCGCAGTCGCGCGACCTTGCGCTCCCCTACATTCAGCCCGTCGCGGATTTCGCCGGTGAAGGTGTCGCCATCAAAGACGATGGATGTACCCATCGCCTCCATTTGCCCCAACTGGCGCACGAAAACATCCAGAATCGGTTCAAAAAGACCAGAAATGATGATGACGCGGCAGCCGCTTTGCTGGTAGCGGCGTAGTTCCGTTACCACGGCCTGCCGCCGCTGCGGCCAAAGTTCATTGGCGACCACCCATTCCGCCATGTCTTGGAACGCGGCCCGGCTAAATCCTCGGTAAAGGCGCAGGAGTTCGGTGAGCCACTGTTCTTTGAAGGCGCGTTCGTCAACCAGCCGCAGGCGATAGCGCAGCAGTTGTGGCAGGCGGGGCCAAAAAAAGGCGCGGTAGCGGCGGGCGTAGCCATGCGTGGTCAGATAGTTGCGCATGGCTCGCCAGATAATGCCGGCAGTTAACGTCCCCTCTAGATCAGAAGCCACCGCCGGCCCCGCTCCACCAGCCTGCTCAGCCATTCTGTTGCATCCGCGCCCACGTATCGCGCAGCCCTACCGTGCGATTAAACACCGGATTGCCCGGTGTACTGTCCGAATCGACCACAAAGTACCCCTGCCGCATAAACTGGAAACGGCTGCCCACTTCCGCCGCCGCCAGCGCCGGCTCCACCATCGCCGGATTAATCACCACCAGCGAATCAGGATTCAGGTTTACCGTAAAATCCTCGTCTTCGAGCGTCTCTTCGGGAAACTCGCGCAAGAAAAGGTGATCGTAGAGGCGTACTTCCACGGGAACCGCGTGCGCCGCCGATACCCAATGAATCGTGCCGCGCACCTTGCGTCCGTCCGACGTGGAACCGCCCCGCGACTCTGGATCGTAAGTGCAGCGTAGCTCCACCACATCCCCGGTTTCCTCATCCTTCACCACGCCGACACACGTGATGTAATACCCCTGGTTCAGGCGCACTTCTCGGCCTGGCGCGAGGCGGTAGTATTTGCGCGGCGGGTCTTCCATGAAGTCATCTCGTTCAATGTACAGCGTGCGCGAAAAGGGAACCAGCCGTGTGCCCATTGTCGGGTCCTGGGGATGATTGGCAACCTCCATCTGTTCCACCAGGTCTTCGGGATAGTTCTCGATCACCACGCGCAGGGGATTGAGGACGGTCATGGCGCGTGGCGCGGTCCGGTTTAGCTCGTCGCGGATGAAGAATTCCAACATGGCAATATCCGCCACGCTGTTGCTCTTGGACACACCCGTGCGTTCCGCGAATGTGCGGATGGCCACTGGCGGGTAGCCGCGACGACGCATCCCAGAGAGGGTGGGCATGCGCGGGTCATCCCAACCGCGTACGTACCCTTCGCCAACGAGTTTCCGCAGTTTGCGTTTGCTCATCACGGTGTAATTGATGTTGAGGCGGGCGAATTCAATCTGCTGTGGGTGGTAGATGCCTAACTGATCAATGAACCAGTCGTAGAGGGGGCGGTGGTCCTCGAACTCCAGCGTGCAGATGGAGTGGGTGATCCTCTCGATGGAATCGCACTGCCCGTGCGCCCAATCGTACATCGGGTAGATGCACCATTTGTCGCCGGTGCGGTGGTGGGATTCGTGCAGGATGCGGTACATGACCGGGTCGCGCATGTTCAGGTTGGGCGAACTCATGTCAATTTTGGCTCGCAGCACGCGCGCGCCATTGGGAAACTCGCCGGCGCGCATCCGCTCAAACAGGTCCAGGTTTTCGGCGACGGAGCGGTCACGGTAGGGGCTGTTGCGCCCCGGTTCCGTGAGCGTGCCCCGATAAGCGCGAATCTCCTCCGCGCTGAGGTCGTCCACGTACGCTTTGCCGGCCTTGATCAACTGCACGGCAAAATCATACAACTGGTCGAAATAGTCCGAGGCGAAAAAGAGGCGATCTTCCCAATCGAAGCCCAGCCAGCGGATGTCCTCGATGATGGCGTCCACGAATTCCTGCTCTTCTTTGGTGGGATTGGTGTCGTCGAAGCGCAGATTGTAAAGGCCGCCAAACTCCTCGGCGATGCCAAAGTTCAGGCAGATGGACTTGGCGTGGCCGATGTGCAGGTAGCCGTTTGGTTCTGGGGGAAAGCGGGTGTGGACGCGCCCGTCATACTTGCCCGTGGCGTTGTCGTCAACAATCATGTTGCGAATAAAATCGCTGGAAATCGTCGCTGCCTTGTCAGAGTTGTTGTCGTTGCTATTCATGGTGCTATTTGCGTCTCAGTTTATGTCGCATCGTGCGACAGTCCGTTCGTTGCGGTAGGGTGGGTACTCTGCCCGTTATGTTACCAGTAGAGGGGGGCAAGTGACAAACATTGTCCGATTTCTTCAAGGAATGGACACGGCTGGCAGTAGCAGTGGCGCGCCTAATGGTTCGCCTGTGGCTTGATTATAGAGGCCGACGCGAATCTGGTAGTGGCCGGCGGGGAGTTCCGTCAGGGGCAGGGTGTGTTCATCGGGGATGATGTCGCCGGTTTGCCAGCAGGTGGTGGGCAGGCGGCCTGCCTGGGGCATCACGTCTTGTTGCCGGGCGATGTTGCCTTGCGCGTTCAGGAGGTGGAGGAAAACGGTGTAGGCCGTTTGTGGCTGGCTATGTGCTTGCCAGTAGAGGGTGAGGTTGAGCGCGTCGTCCGTTTGCAGGTCGTAGCCGCGCAAGGTGATGTCCGGGCCAAAATCGGCCTGGAGGGGATGGGAGCCGGGGGGAGGGGCGGCGAGGGTGGCGTGTGGTGTGGGTGGAGGCCATTCGAGGGGGTTGACTTGCCAGCGTAGACCCATGGCCCAGGTGAGGCAAAGAAGGCTGAGGAGGAGCCAGCGGCGGGTGTGGTTGGTTTGGGGGCGGGCGGCGGCGAGGAGGGGGGGGATGCCGGCAATGATCAACCAAATCCGCCCCACTTCCGCCCGAATCTGCCCGGTGAGATTGAAGCCCAGCAGCGTTACCCAAAACGCCAATGCCAGCGGCAGCCAGGCGCGTCGTTTCCCCGGCGTGGGCCACGGCGCTGCCAGCCAGATCAGTGGCAGTCCCACAAACAGGGCGAAATCCACCAGATTCCAGCCCAGCCATAGGCCATAACCGCGGCGCAGATCGTTGCGTGCGGGCGCGGCGGCGTGGTAAATCGCCAGCGGCGACACGCCAAACCGCAGACCATACGCCGCCCATATGACCGCGCTGCCCAGGCCCAATGCCAGCCCATGAAGGAGGAGGAATCGCCGCCAGCGGGGCGATTTGATGGTTGCCCACCATGATTGTGCCGCGCTCTCGGTGGTGGTTTCCTGGTGATTCGACCAGGCGGCGAAGAACAGCAGGAACAGTCCCGCCAGCAATCCGGCCATGCCCGTCACCAGGCTGAAGAATGTTTCCAGGGAAAGGATCATGCCGGCAAAAAACGTCCAGACAACACGGCGGCGGCGCACTCCCGTATCCAGCAAATAGAGCGCCAGCAGCGTGAGCATGAGGTAAACGGTGTCGAAGTTGGGCGTGAAGAGGAAGCGTCCGGGGAGGATGGCCGTCAAGCCCGCCGCCAGCCAGCCCGCCGCCGCGCCCCAGCGCCGCGCCGCCAGGCCATAGGCGGGCCACAAAGCCAGCGCGGACAACAGGGGCGTGAGGACGCCGACGACGACTGCGCTGCTGAGGGCGACGTTCGATTGCGCCGCCAGCCAGAGGTCGCCGCAGCGGATGCCGCGCGCCCACGCGCCCAGTTGTTGCGCGAGGGTGGGGGATTTTGCTAAAGCCTGCTGCACGCCCCAGATGAAGAGGACGATGCCGGGTGGTTTGCTGCGTGGGTGCGGGTCGGCGGTGAAGGTGGGCATGCGCCATGGATAGTCGCGCAGGGCGGCGTCGATGGGGCCGAGTTCCTGGGCGGCGGTCCAGTAGCCGCTGACCTGGTTGGAGACGACGTATTCGTATTGCAGGGCCAGGGGGTTGGCGCGAAAGAGGCCGAGGTAGGCGGTTTGCAGGAGGGTAATGAGGAGGAAGAGGCCGGAGAGGGCGAGCCAGGCGCGCGCGCGCGTGGGGTGGTTGGCGAGCCAACGTCCCAGCCCCCACCAACCGAGGCCAAACAGGGCGGCGACGGCGGTGAAGCGCAGCAGGCGGTCGGCGGGGACCGGGTCTGCGAGCCACCAATGCCATTCCGCGGGTCCGCGTAATGCCGGCATCCAATCTCCCAGCACCACGCCTGCCAGCAAAAACCCCAACAGGCACGCCCACCAGACCCATCGTTCATTCCTCATCATGGCGCGATTCTACTGGACTCCACGAGCAAAGAAAAGCCACCCGCGGACCATGATCTGTTTTTTGGCGACTGGTATGACTTTCAGTACAATGAACCAGTTTGCCCTTTACCTTGCGCTCACGCAAACAGCAATCTGGCAACCCTTAGCCAGTCCCGTTCGCGGCCTTCCGTGGGACTCGTTTCAGGCTGCGTCGGCAGCCGTCGGCGGGAGCGCCAACACCCAAAAAACTGGAGATCAAACAAAAAGTTATGTCCACAGGAAAATTGCACCACGCTGCGAAACTTTCCTCCCTTCTACTTCTCATTTTACTCCTCAGTGGCGCGTTCTGGGTGCGACAGGCGCGCTCCGAAGTGCGTAACTTCGAGTTCGTCAGCATTGGCAACGGCGGTGTTGCCGCCAATGGCGACTCCTTCTCGCCTACGCTTTCCTACGACGGGCGCTACATTGCCTTCATGTCCTGGGATACGGGCTGGTTCCCGGAAGACGGCAACAACGCCTTGTGTTTGCCGGCCATCAACTGCATGGACATCTTCATGCGTGACCGGGTAACGGGCGAAACGCGCAAAGTGACTTTTGCCTATGATGGCGGCATGACTACCGACGACAGCGGCGAACCCAGCATCAGTTTCGATGGCAGCCGCCTCATTTACACCTCCTACGCCACCAACATCGTCCCCAACGACTCCAACCGCGAGGAATTTATCCGCGACGGCAACGATGTCTTCCTGTACGAATGGGGGAGCAACACGAATGTGCGCATCAGCGTGGACGTGTTCGGCCAGCAGGTGATTGGCAACAGCTTTGGCGGTGTCATTTCCGGCAACGGTCGGTACGCCTATTTTGTTTCCGAAGCGCCCAACCTCATTCCCGGTATTTCGCCCGACCCGACCAGTTGCAGCGACCCCATCCTCGTGGGCATTCACTGCGGCCTCATTTATCGCAAAGACCTGGACACCGGCGCGCTGGAAGTTCTGGACAATGACGCCTACGATGGCCTCCCCTCCAACGGTGTTCACGTCATGGGTAACGTCGATTACAGTGGTCGCTACCTCGTCTTCTACTCCTACGCCACCAATCTGGCTCCGGGGGCGCTGGGCGGCGGCGAATTCTACAACGTCTACCTCTACGATCACCAAACGGACAGCTTTACGTTGGTGAGCAAGAACCCCAACGGCGGCGGCGGTGGCAATGCGGACAGCGGGCAGACGCGCATCAGCCCTGATGGGAAATACATCATCTTCAAATCGGACGCCACCAATCTCGTCGCCGGTGACACCAACGACCAGCCCGACGCTTTCCTTTACGAGGTGGCAACGGGGCAAATTCGCCGCGTCAATATGACGCAGAGCGGTGATCAGACCAATGGCCTTTCGCGCGAGCTGTCCATTTGTGAGGGCGGGCGCATTGTCACTTTTAGCACGGACGCGAACAACGTGATCCCCAATGACACCAACGGCGTGCGCGACATCTTCTTCTATGACATGGTCAGCGACCAGGTGCGCGTCGTCAGTCAGGCTCCTGGCGGGCAGCTAGGCGATCTGGCTTCGCACAAGGCGGTGGTTTCCCCTGACTGCCACGGCATGGCGATTTCCTCGGAAGCGACCAACTTCATTCCCGGCGACGGCAACGGGAAACGGGACATCTTCTGGGCGGAGATTGTGCGTCCGGCCACGTTCCTGGCCTCCACGCTCACGGCGCCACCTTCCGCCGTGCCGGGCGAGACGATCAAGTACAAATTGCATGTGGTCAACAGCGGTGATGAGGCGGGCGCGGCGACGGTTTATGTGCCCATTCCTGCCGGTGCGACGTATGTTGCCGGCAGCGTGTCGTTGGGCGGCAGCTACAATGCGGCGCAGAATCGCATCGAATGGAGCGGTAGTCTGGATGGCGGCCTCAGCCTGACCATCTCCTACGACGTAGTGATAGACCCCGGATTGACGGCGTTTACGTTGGTGCGCAGCAGCGGCAGCGTCACCAGTGGCTCCGTCACGGGCAACGTCAGCAACACGGTTGCCGTGAATGCGACGAATTGGACTTTTCTGCCTGTGTCGGCGCAGTCAAGCGTTGTTTATCCTTGATGGATTTGTACTCGAGTGGTGAAATCCACTGATGGTGATTGGAGTCGAGGCTTTAGCCGGGTCAACCCTTATATCTGGGCCGGCTGAAGCTTCCACGCCAAAAACGCCAGAGTCCAGTTGCGTAAACGATTACATAAACGATTGCCTAAGGGTGTGTTTCATTTCAATTGACTGTTGCTTGCTGTAGGACAATTCGCTGAATTGTCCTCCGCCGTGAAGGGACAATTTAGGCAAATTGTCCTACGGCGCGGGCAGCCTGAGCAACCCATTTGAAACACACCCATTGCCTAAACCATTGCGAACCATTCGCCAGTTTGCCCATTCGCGCTCACTGCGCCAGGGAATGGTGCTCATCTTGGGCACAACCCTGGCCTACGGCCTCGACTACCTCTTTAACCTTGTCGCCGGGCGCATCCTCGCACCGCCCCAGTTCGGCACCCTTGTCGCCCTGGCGGGGGCCGGTCAGGTGCTGGTCGTGGCCTCCCGCGTCATCCAGACCGTCATCACCCGCTACGTCACCGAATTCCAGTCCGGGCCAGATGGCGCGACGCGCACCGCCGCCTTCTTTCGCCGCATCTTTCCCGCCGCCTGGGCGTGGGGCGGGGGCGTCACGGTGCTGTTGCTGCTATTGAGCGTACCATTTGCCCGTTTCCTGCGCACCGACGACGTACCCGCCGTGATGGCCCTGGTGATTGCCGCCGTGTTGATGGCCGTGCGCCCGGTGGTGGGGGGCGTGCTGCAAGGGACACAGCGATTTGCCGCTCTGGGCAGCGTGCAGATTGTGCAGGCGGGGCTGCGTCTGGTGGCGGGCGTTCTCTTGATGCTGGCGGGGTGGGGCGCGTTTGGGGCGATGGCGGCGCTGCCGGTTGCCAGCGGCGCGGCGCTGCTGTTTGGCCTGTGGCTGCTGGGCAAGGATGTGTGGCGACCCACGCCGGGCGCGCGTCATCAGGTGGCTTTCGCGGATCTGCTGCGCTACGGTTCCTACGCCGGCGCGGGCTTGATCGGGTACGCACTGCTGGCGAATATGGATGCGATCCTGGCGCGGCGCTTCTTTACGCCGGAGATGGCCGGCAATTATGGCGCGGCGGTGACGCTGGGGAAGGTGGTGCAGTTCTTCCCGCTGGCGATTGTGATGATCTTGTTCCCGAAGGCGGCGCAACGACGGGCGGAAAAACGGGATCCTGCCGGCATTCTCCTCCCGGCGATGTTGATTGTGGGCTTGCTCTGCGGCGGCGTGGCCCTCGTCTACTTTCTCTTTCCCGACGCCATCGTGCGCCTCACCCTCGGCAGCGAATATCAGGTGTCCGGGTTGCTTTTGGGGCTGCTGGGCGTGGCGATGACGCTGCTCTCCCTGGCGAATGTGTGGCTCAACTACTTCCTCTCGCTCAACCTGACCGGGTATGTGTACCTGGTGTGGGTGGCGATTGTGCTGCAGGCGGTGTTGATGGCGTTGTTTCATGGCGCGTTGTGGCATTTGCCGGCCATTGCCACCGGAACGGGGTTGTGGTTGACGCTGGCCGGGGGCGTGATGTTCTGGCGGGCGCGGCGGCGGGGGTTGGCGGGGATGGGGGACTGACGTGCATCCCAAGTTGCTCACTTTTCGCTATAAGTTGTTTCGTTATCGGGCGGTGGAGCGGGCGTTAGTTGCCGGCATTGGCGCGGGACGACTGCTGGACATTGGCTGTGGCGATGGCGAAAATCTGTTGCGTTTTGCCGGCCTGCCCGCCCGCCGCGTGGGCTTGGAGGTTTCCGGGCCGCGGCTGCGCCAGGCGCGCGCCCACGGCCTGGACGTGCTGCAAGCGACGGGCACGCGGCTACCCTTCCCGGACGCCGCCTTCGACATGATTTACGTGGCGCACGTGCTGCACCACGTCGCCGACTACCCCGCCGTCCTCGCGGAAATTCGCCGCTGCCTGGCCCCCGGCGGCGTGTTGTTCCTGGTGGAAACCGTCACCGACCACCCGCTGCTGCGCCTGGCGCGCCGCCTATATCCCGTCTGGCGCGGTGACGCGGTGGAGGCCGACTGGCGCTACGCGGACCTGGTGCAAATACTGGAGCGGGCCGGCTTCCAGGTGCGGCAAAGCGGGCGCTACAATCTGCTGTTCTTCCTCTGGGAGATGTTCCCCCTTGCCTTTTGGCCGCTGGAAATCTTCACGCCCATCTTCGTTTACCTGGACCTGCTGCTGGCGAAATTCCTCTCCCGCTATGCCGTACACTGCTATTTTGTCGCGGCGGTCAGCTAAAGAAAAGTCTGCATAGACAATAGACGGGTTGCAAGACGGATTGAAATCAGTATGATTGAGCCGAATTTAGGACTTGCGTTCCATAAAATGAGGAAATCATCATGACTTTACCCCTTTTCAGTGGCCCGGTAGAGGTTTCCGCGAAGTATGACGAAAGTGCGGACGTGGTCTTGTTTGGCGGCGACGTCAACGCATTTGTTGATACACTCCCCGCCGACTCCGTCAAACTCATTGTCACCTCACCGCCCTATAATCTGGGCAAGGCTTATGAGGATCGCGTTTCTATTGAGGCTTATCTCGACAAACAAGCGGAGACGATTGAGAAACTCTACCACGTATTGCATCCGCGAGGGAGCATTTGCTGGCAGGTCGGAAATTTCGTGGAGGATGGGGAAGTGTTCCCCCTGGACATTTACTACTATCCGATCTTTAAGCGTCTTGGGCTATACCTGCGCAACCGCATCGTCTGGCACTTTGGGCATGGCCTGCATACGAGCAAGCGGTTTTCGGGCCGTTATGAAACGATCCTCTGGTTCACAAAAGGGAAGGCGTATACGTTTAACCTCGACCCGGTGCGCGTGCCGTCCAAGTATCCGGGGAAACGGCATTATAAGGGGCGAAATAAGGGGAAGCCTTCCGGAAATCCCAAAGGGAAGAACCCGTCTGATGTCTGGCAAGGTTTGGCCGCGGAATGGGAGGGAGGGTTTTGGGAGATACCCAATGTGAAATCCAATCATCCTGAGAAAACGGTCCACCCGTGCCAGTTTCCGGTGGAATTGGTGGAACGGTGTGTGTTGGCGCTGACGGATGAGGGTGACTGGGTTTTTGACCCCTACGCCGGAGTGGGTTCGGCACTAATTGCGGCGATTAAGCAGGGGCGCAAGGCCATGGGAAGTGGAAAGGAACCGGCGTATGCGGAGATTGCCAGGGAACGAATTGCCGCTTACTACGGTGGCGCGTTGCGGTTGCGACCGATGGGGAAGCCGGTACACAAACCTTCCGGGAATGAAAAAGTGGCGCAGATTCCACCGGAATGGGATGCGGGCGAACAGCAGTGGCTTTTCGAGAAGAAGGAGTGGTATCAGTGAGAATTGGCGGTATCTATTCTTTCAAAGGCGGTAGGGAGACAATTGAAGCCCATTTCGCCGGGGAATTGCAAGAGATTGAGCAAACTATTGCTGATCTTGGGAGTCACAGTATGATCTTATTCGCAAAGCGATCATGATGCTGCTGCAAGTTGAACGATGACAAGATTACTTTTGATTGCCCTGGACGGAGCGACGTGGGATTTGTTGCGGCCGTGGATGAATGCCGGCAGATGCAAAAACCCCCGTTAGCGGAAATTGTCTAGCAAGGCGCGGATGCCGGCAAGATTGTCGTTCCAATCCGCGTCCGTATAACTGGGCAGTAGCACGGAGATGGCGGGGATGCCCTGATCGTCGAGCCAGTTGGTGTTGTCTCTCTGAGGCGCACGCTTCTCCAAGAACCACGGCGACCGGATTCCGCGCCAGGATGAAATCGCGCAATGTGGTGGTTTCCGGTTCGGAAAAGGTCTCCGCGCCGCCAGCCCCGGTAACGATCTGATTGTGCCATGTGGGATTGGCGGTCCAGCGACAGCCCCAGTTCCGATTCAGGTCTACGCCGCGGGCGTTGAAGCGACCGCGTAGTTCTCCGGGCGCGGAGGGACTGTTGACTGGCAGTTGGTAACTGCTAAGCCAGATTGGACCAATTTTCTCAGGGAGCGGGGGTGAATAGTTACCAAATATCCACCAGACGACCCAGAGACCGGGGAATACATGGAGTCGGTGGACAAGGTGGCGTTCGGTATATTGCCAGGTGAGCTTACAAGAATCAGCCGATGCAGAAGGGGGGGGGGATGAAGGCCATTGCGGCTTGTTTTTCGAGCCATATTCGGAGCCAAGAAGTAGGCAACTCAACCGATTGTTGGTACGGTTTTTGAGGAAGCCTGTGTCAGGTCTAATAGCGCCGCATCATACGTCGGGGCCACATGTCGCCAGTCGTAGTGCGCGGCGCTGCCGGCATTTTCCCCCGCCATCCCCCGAACATCATCCAGGTGCGTCAGCGCCCAGGTCAGTTTTTCCACCAACTGCGCCTGCGTATCATACAGGCACGCCTCGTGTGCCGTGGGCGGGAGCAGTTCCGGGTAGCTGAGGCGGCGCGGCAGCAGGGGGAATGTGTGGCAGTAGATGGCTTCCAGGATACTGATGCCGAAGAATTCATGATGGGCAGTGGAGATGGTGACGTCCGCCTGCCACAACAGGCGACGATAGTCGTCAGACTTCGCGTAGCCAAAATGAATGATGCGGGGGGCCAGCCGGGATCGGGCTTCATCAAACTCGGCGGGGCGGCGGCGGAAGTTTTCACCACAGAGGGCAAGGCGGAAGGGAATGCCGGCATCCACCACCCCATACAACGCCGCAAAAAAATCCGCCGGATTCTTGTCATACTCCCACCGCTGATTCCACAAAATCAGCGGCGGTTCGGCGGCGGACCGCGGCGCGGCAGGCGGCTGCAAACGCGCCAGATCAATCCCCACCGGCAGCACGCGGCTCTTATCGTGGATCGTCCCCACGGACGCCAACTCGTTCGCCTCTGGGAAATGCTTGAGGAAGTCGGGCAGCGCCGCGAGGAAGGCGTCGTGGTGATAATGGGAGTTGAACCAGACCTGATCGGCGGCCAGGGCGGAGGCGTAGTTGATGAAGGCGTAATGCTGGTCTCGCTGCCCCAACTGCCGCCGCCAGGGGCCGTCCTTGCCCGGACGTGGGGTGGGGTAGGTGAGTTGGTTTTCGTGGCAGTAGAGGATGGTGGGAATGCCGGCATTTCTCACCCGTGTCAGCGCCAGAAAAGTCGTCAGATCAAGCATGTCCGTTGCCATAAGAACGTCCGGCTGCCAGCTATGCGCCAGGAACCGGCGCGCCAGGGTGATGGCACCGCCATGCATGCGCCACTTCCAGTATCGTGCCGGCATCGTCAACAACCGCACCTCATGCCCACTGTGCCGCTGATACCCCTCCGCCCACGCCCGATGACTGCCGCCATGATACGGCGAAATGAGCATCACCTTCATAGCCGCCGCATCTTTTCGGCATTTCCGTCAAAATGATGATATAAATAGGGAAAATGCGGAATCGACTGCCGTGCTTCACTCGCACAAAGTGATATGCCGGCATTTGTGAAAATTATCATAAGACTAGCCACCATGCCCATTCTGTTGTATCATACCGCCGATTTGTGCTGTCTGAAGACACGCATCGTGCCACAAACCGCTTTGTTCACAAATGGAACATGAACTGTACTGGGATGCAACATACGCCATCGCCCGCGCGCTCATGCAACAGCACCCCAATCTCTCTCCCGAGGACGTCGGCCTGGAAGAACTCACGGACCTGGTCATCAAATTGCCCGGATTCGCCGATGATGAAGCCCTCGTCAACGAACAAATTCTACTCGACATCATCAAAGTCTGGTACGAGGAGGAAACAGAGTAAATGACAACAACCACTGGCATGTTAGCCCCCGATATGCCCATTCCAGACGAAGTGGCTAACAACATCTTCATCACCAGCCTGGACAAAATCTACAACTGGTCGCGGCGCAATTCCGTCTGGCCCATGGTTTTTGGCCTGGCCTGCTGCGCCATCGAAATGATCTGCACCGCTTCCAGCCGCTTTGACCTGGCCCGCTTTGGCATGGAGGTCTTCCGCGCCACGCCGCGCCAATCCGACCTGATGATCGTCTCCGGCACGGTGACGAAAAAGATGGTCCCCACCATCGTTCGCCTCTACAACCAGATGCCGGAACCGCGCTACGTCCTCAGCATGGGCGCGTGCGCCAGCGGCGGCGGTCCCTTCAAGGAAGGATACAACGTCGTGGACGGCATCGACAAATTCATTCCCGTAGACGTCTACGTGCCCGGCTGCCCGCCCACGCCGCAAGCCCTCATTAACGGCTTGATCGCCCTGCAAGAGAAGATTGACCAACAGTCGGTGACGACCGTACCCTGGTATCGTCGTGACACCCCCGCCGAATTCGTTCCCATCCCCGTGCTTGGCCCTGACCTGGTTGATGTGCGCCAACTGGAGATTATTCGGGAGCAAGCCCGGCAAGAAAGTTAACGGAGAAAGGTTTCAACATGAGCGATTCGGTGATGGAAGCAGAAGCAGTGGCCGTCGATCCGGTTGCGGATGCCATTGCTGCCTTAAAAGAGAAGTACGCGGATGTTTTGATGGATGATCCGCGTCAGAACTATACGGGTTTGATTGTGCCGGCAGATCACCTCCTGGACGTAGCTCAAACCCTGCGCGAAGACCTGGGATTTAACTACCTTTCCAGCGTCACCGGCGTGGACCTCATCGACGACAACAAAATGGAAGTCGTCTACCACACCTACAGCATCGACAAGGGCGGTAGCGCCGTCGTCCTCAAAGTCCAGGTAGACCGCGATGACCCCGTCGTCCCCTCCCTCACACCCGCCTGGCCCGGCGCTGATTTCCAGGAACGCGAGGCATGGGACCTGCTGGGCATTCGCTTTGACGGCCATCCCTACCTGAAGCGCATCCTCATGTGGGATGGCTTTGCCGGGCATCCGCTGCGCAAGGATTGGAAAGAAGCCTTCTACGAGGAAGAGAAAAAGCCCTTTGGCTCCCGCTGGCCCGGTGGTGACGTCTACCGCGCGGAAACCCTTAACCCCTACGGCAGAAACGTCAAATACCCCGGCGGATGGCTCCCCGATGACCTCGCCATCGACACGGACGCCGAAGTGTACGCCGGCCTCACCGTTTCTCATCCCTCCTACATGAAGACGGACACTGTCACCGTGAACCTGGGGCCGCAGCACCCTTCCACCCACGGCGTGTTCCGCATGGTCGTCACCCTGGACGGCGAGACCATCGTGGACCTCAAGCCCGTCATGGGGTATTTGCACCGCAACCACGAGAAAATCGGCGAACGAAACACCTGGCTGCAAAACATCCCCTACACGGACCGGCTCGACTACCTCGCCTCTATGTGCAACAACCACGGCTATGTCTTGGCCGTGGAGAAACTCCTCGGTTCTAGCGTGCCAGAGCGCGTCGAATGGATCCGCATCCTCATGGCGGAGTTGACGCGAATCGCCAACCATCTGTGGGCGTTGGGCTTCCTCCTCAACGACCTGGGCGCGCTGCAAACCCCCATGCTCTACTTCTACATTGAGCGCGAATTGATTCTGGACTTCTTTGAAGCTGCCGCCGGTTCACGCATGATGTGCAACTACATGCGCTTTGGCGGCCTCGCCTTTGACCTACCCAAAGTGGTGCGCGAACAGGAAACGATGTCTTTCTTGCGCGAACTGGTCGATGAGCGGCTGCCACGCGCAATGGAAGAGTGGCGTCGGTTGGTTGAAGGAAACGAGATCGTCCGCGCCCGCAGCATTGGCGTCGGCTACCTCTCGCCTGAGGATGCCATCGCCATGAGTTGCGCCGGTCCGCTGCTGCGCGCCAGCGGCGTCCCCTACGACGTGCGTCGCGCCGAACCGTATTCCTACTACGACAAACTCGATTGGGACGTGGCCGTTCGCTACAATGGCGACGTGTATGATCGACTGCTGGTGCGCCTGGATGAAATGGAGCAGAGTCTGCGTATTCTGCGCCAGGTGCTGCCCCACCTGCAAGCAACCGCCGGCGGCCCGATTTTCGATGGCAAGCCGCAATACTCTATTCGCGTTCCCAAAGGGGGCGATGCCTATGGTCGCGTGGAGAATCCCAAAGGGGAACTCGGCTACTACGTCACCGCCACGCCCAAGGGCAGCAACCCGGAGCGTTACCACATTCGCGCCCCATCTTTCATCAACCTGACAGCGCTGGGGCCGATGTGCTTGAATCACAAAGTGGCCGATGTTGTCACCATTTTGGGCAGCATCGACATCGTGTTGGGCGAAGTGGACAGGTGATTTGAAGGCGGAAACGAGAAGGCGGAAATTGGCAGGTGACTCGCGCAAATCCTTCACCCTTCCGCCCTCGTCCTTCTACCTATTTAGTAACCACTAACGCTCTCTGGAGATTGGACCAATTTCACCAGAAAAATTGGTCCAATCCGGCTTAGCAGTTACCCTTTTTAAGGAGTTTGTATGTACGGATCAGGAATTCTTAAGGGAATGGCGGTAACGATCAAGCACTTCGTGAATACATACCGCGAGGACCTGGCCTGGTATTTCAAAGGTGGCCGTTATTACAATGACGAGGCACTGAAAGTGCGGCAGAGTTTGAAGGGCACGGGCGCCATTACGGTGAATTACCCCGAAGAGAAACTGCCCGTGCCAGAGCGTTTCCGCTTCGTTCCCTTTCTTGTGTCTGACGATCCGGCTCCGGGTCAGCAGTGGGGGCATGATTGGTGTACGTCCTGTGGCATTTGCGCCAAGGTGTGCCCGCCCCAGTGCATCTGGATCAAGCGCGGGACGCTGCCGAATGGGCGACCGAAGCCGGAACCGGAAGAGTTTTACATTGACATTGACATTTGCATGAACTGCGGCTTTTGCGCCGAGTATTGCCCGTTCGACGCGATTAAGATGGACCACGACTATGAACTGGCCAGCTATGATCGCACGTCCGCGCACATTCATGACAAAGAGCGCCTGAGCAAGCCGCTCAGTTACTGGCAGTCGATTGCGCCGGAGCGGGCGCGTATGGAAGCGGAAGTCCGCGATGCGGAGAAGGCCGCCAAAGAAAAGAAAAAGGCTGAACGCGGGCGCTAGCGTTGTTTTGAGTTTGGCTCAATCAATGGGAACGAGCCAAATGCCGGCATGATATTCAGGGGTGGCTTATACAAGTCACCCTTTTGCTTTGCCCACCCACCAACCAACACAACGGTGCGTCGGGCAAATGGAGGCGTATTGGGATGTTCAAAAAGAACCCGGTGACCGAAGAGGCCGTGAAGGCGGCTTTGTCTACCGTGATTGAGCCGGAGCTTCATCGGGACCTCGTCTCGCTCAACATGATCCGGAATTTGCAGGTGAGTGGTGGAGATGTGACGTTCACGATTATGCTGACCACGCCGGCTTGCCCCCTGCGCGGCAAGATGGAGGCGGACGCGCGCGCGGCGCTGTCGCACGTGGCGGGCATCACCAACGTAACCATCAACTGGGATGCCAACGTGCCCCGCGACCGCCGCATTGGGGAGCAGGTAGGGCAGCAGTTCCGCAACACGATTGCCGTCACCAGCGGCAAGGGCGGCGTAGGGAAATCAACGGTGTCCGTGAATCTGGCGGTGGCATTGGCGCAGAAAGGGGCGCGTGTGGGGCTGCTGGATGCGGATATTTTGGGGCCGAATGTGCCTATGATGATGGGGGTGGACCATCTGCCGCCGCCACGTAATCGCAAACTGGTGCCGGCAGAAAAATACGGCGTCAAATTCATCTCCATGGCCTTTCTCGTCAAACCGGACCAGCCCCTCATCTGGCGTGGCCCCATGTTGCACAGCGCCATCAACCAACTCCTCACCGACGTGGAGTGGGGCGAACTGGACTACCTGGTCGTGGACCTGCCACCGGGCACGGGTGACGCGCAGTTGACGCTGGCGCAGGTGTTGCCCGTCACCGGCGCGCTAATCGTGACGCAGCCGATGGCCGTGGCCGCCGCCGATGCCCTGCGCAGCTATAAGATGTTCGAGAAGCTGGATGTCTCCATTATTGGCGTGGTGGAGAACATGAGCGGCGAGTTTTTTGGCACGGGTGCCGGCAAAAAACTGGCCGACGACCACAACCTCCCCTATCTGGGTAGCATTCCCCTGGACATGAACGTGCGTGTTGGTGGCGACAGCGGCGAACCCGTCGTGGCTGCCCATCCCGACTCCCCGGCGGCGCAGGCGCTGCGCGAAATCAGCCAGCAAGTGGCCGCCCGCGTCAGTGTCCTCACGCTGGCGAATCAGTCCGACTTCATTCCCATCCAGTTGATTGGTTGACCCACATCCATCCCAGAGGATGCCGCGGAATGAGGTTCCGCCACGGAACCTCATTCCGGCTCAATTCGTGTCATTGCGCGCTCGTGAGAAGATGCGGCCAGGAAGGCCAGCGAGAGGGCCATCATCGCCAGGCTGAGGCTGGCGGGGTTGAAGGGCGCGGCATAAAGATGTGGCTGCACGAGCAAGGGGGCCATTCCCAACCCGATCAGCACCGCGATGTTCAGCCAGTGTAGGGGGCGCGCCAGGCGCGGCCAGAGGAACAACAGGCCGAAGAGAATTTCCAGCCAGCCGAAGATGGTGACGTATGTTTCTGGGGCGATAAATGCCGGCATCATCGCCCCCACCAACGCCGTTTCCCCCATCTGCGGAAACATCAGCTTCGGTACCAGCCCCTGGTAAAGCCACAGCAGCGCCAGCGCCCCATGAATCACCGCCTGAAAAGGCGACAACACATCCTCGTCAGCCATGATCGGAGCCATCCCCGCCGGAAAACGGTAAGCATACGTCCCCATCGTCCCTTGCCCCCAACCCTCATCCTCCTCACGCTCGCCGCCACGGAGGGCCTGCTGCCTGTCCAGAAAACGTTCCGCCAACCTCAAGCCCACCTGCGCCTCCCGGTCCAGCGCCAGCGCATGAACCGTAAAAGCCGCCCGCGACGCTTGCCGCCGGGCGAACGCGCGCCGCAGCCGCTCATGCGCCTGCCAGCCCCGCCACCACTGCCGCGCCGCATGGAGGAAGGCCGCCGCCAGGCCCAACGTCAGCCCCACCAGCGGGGGCGCGTCGCGCAGGGCGGCCATCAGCACGGTGAAGATAAACAACGCCGCCACAATGGCTACGATTTCCAAACGATTCCGACAGGAGCCGGGAGGAGGATTGGTCTGCTGCATGGCTGGCGAACTCCACGGCTGGAGGTTGGCGTCGAACGGGATGCCAGCCCCTCAGTTTCTTGCCTTCCGGCGCGAGTGATAACGGTAACAGCGCGAACAAACGCCAGTATAACAATGACCTTCTCTTTTCTCCAGGTTCAATTGCCGGCATTACGCGAACCCAAGATTGAGTTCACTGAAAAAACCGGGTTTTTTGATTGTCCGGCTGAAATTACCAGAGTGGTTCATGTGTAAAAACCCGGTTTTTGACCTTTTTTCAGTAGAGCCAAGATTATTCGCGCGTGATTTCTGCTTTACGTAATACGATTCACACATTACAATAGACCCATGAGCCTGGATAATCCTTTCTTTCATCGTGGCGCCATCCGGCGGGCGCAAGAATTTCATGGCCGGGGCAAGGAGATTGCCCAGATTTTGGGTTTGCTGCGCAACGGACAGAGTGTCTCTCTCATTGGTCCGCGCCGTATTGGCAAAAGCTCACTGCTACTGCACCTGATGCGGGCGCGCACGCGGGCGGCGTTTCAACTCGCCCCGCCAGAGGCGTTGTTTGTGATGGTGGATTGCCAGGAACTGGGCGGTTCGCCGCCGGAGGAGGTGTACGAGGCGCTGTTGATGGGATTGTTGGATGCGGCGGAAGATGCCGGCATTCACCTCGAAAACGCCTCACATACCGGCAGCTACCGCACCCTTGACCGCACCCTCAGCCGCATCTACCGCCAGGACGTCCGCGTCGTCGTCCTCCTCGACGAATTCGAACTCCTTGCCGCCAACCCCCATCTCACCCCCTACTTCTTCGCTCGCCTGCGCGGCCTCACCACCAAATACGGCCTGGCCTACCTCACCGCCAGCCAGCGTCCCCTCTTCGACATCACCGCCGACGAGCAAATCCTCAGCTCCCCCTTCTTCAATATCTTCGTTACCCTCCCCCTCGGCCTCTACAGCGACGAAGAAGCGCGCAACCTGTTGCATGTGCGTCTGCAAGACAGCGGCATCACCCTTTCCCCGCGCCTTACCGACCATTTGCTCTACCTGGTGGGGCCGCATCCCTTCTTCTTGCACATCGCCGGTTACCACGCCGTACAAGCCCTCTCCCTCGGCGTCGATCTGAACCAGAACCCCGCCCTCGTTGACGAAGCCATCGAAGTGGAAGCCGATTCCCACCTCGGCTACCTCTGGCAAAACCTGGGACGCGAAGACCGTTACGCCCTGGCCATCGCCCACGGCCCCGTGGATAGTATGCGCCTGCTGGAACAACAATGCCTCATCCGTCCCGAAAACGGCAGCGGCTTTATTTACACCAGCGAGATTCTGCGCCGCTTTGTGCGTCGCCAGGAGGTTTCTGGTCTTGTGCAAGCCGGACCCTTTGTGATTGACCAGCAGCGGCATCAAGTCTGGGCCAACGGCCTGGAACTCAGCCTGACCACTTCCCAGTTTCAGCTTTTGTCTTGTCTCTGTGCCCAGGCGGGGCAGGTTGTGTCCAGTGATGACCTGGAAACCGTGGTTTGGGGAGAAGCATTGGTGGACGACCCGGACCGGCTCAAGACAATGATCAAGCGCTTGCGCCGCGCGATAGAACCATTTGACAACTGGATTGTCAGTGAACGTGGCGTTGGTTATGCTTTACGCTCACCTGATTAAAAAAACGACACCCTTTTCCCCAGGTCCGCGCCGCCTCCTCTGGCTCTTCTTCCTCCTCGGACTGCTGCTGTTCCCTGCCCACGCTCTGGCGCAATCTTCCCCCATCTACTGGCGTTACGAAGCATTTGGCAGTCTTGACTTGCTCGAAGTGGCCGATGTGAACCACGATGGTATGGATGAGTTTGTCCTCGTTGCCGAAAGCCTGAACGTGGCCCTGGTGCTATCCGATGGTAGCGAGGCGTGGACCTATCGCGCCCAATCCCCCATTTTGCAGCTCACCACCGCTGATATAGATGGCGCGGTCAATGCTGACCGCGAGATCGCCCTGGCCACGGCCTCCCACCTGATTTTGCTGGACAGCCACGGTAGTGTCCGCTGGGAGCAGCCCATCCCCGTGGAACCCGTCGCCCTGGCCGCCTTCCGCGTGGGGGGCAGCGAAGCGGAACAGGTGTTGCTGGCCGGGCGTGACGGTCGCCTTATTCTTTTTAACGCTGAGGGGGGCACTGTCTGGGAATATACCGTTAGCGGGGCCGTCTCCACGGATGTGCTGCCGCGCATCGTCGTTGATGACATCAATCAGGACGGTAATAGCGAAGTGACGCTAGGATATTTCCTCGCGCGGGGATTCAGCCAGCTTGCGACCATTGATAGCGGGGGGACCGAAATTTGGAAGCGCAGCGTGACAGGACGCATCACGGCCATGACTCATGTGCATTTCGACCCGGATGCCCCGCCTTTGATTGCCGTAGGGACGGTGCTGCAAACCAATCGCACCTTTGTTTACGTCTACGATGCCCTGGAGGGAGCGGAGCAATGGTATCGTACGCCCACGAAAACGGTGACCAGCCTGACGCCGGCGCAGCTTCCTGAGGGTCCGGCGCTGTTGGTGGGAACCAGTGTGGGGACGATTGTTGCCTATGATTTTCAGGGACGCCGTTACTGGACGCGCGCCTATGCCGCTCAACCTAATCGCCGCATCTCCACAATTTCGGCGCTGGCGGAGGGATTGCCCGTAGCCGGGGAGCCGGACGACGAGATTGGCGCGCCGCAGCGGTTTTCGCTGGCCGTGACCCTGGCCCCGGAGCCAGGGAGCACGACGGCCGATGTGCTGGTGTTGAATGGGGACGGACGGGTGCTGGAGACTTTCTCTTCCGCCATTTCCAGTGGCCTGACGCGCCTGACGGATGTGAATCGGGATAGCAAGGGGGAATTGCTGCTGGTCCGATTTGCGGCATTGGAACTATTGGACCCCGGCATTGGCACGCGGCAAAATCTGCCCGGCTGGAATTATAGCCTGGATGCGCAGCCGCAAGCGGCGCTGGTGGCCGATGTGGATGGCAGCGGGCAGGATGAGTTGTTGATTGGCGCGAATGATGGGCGGCTGCATATTCTCAGCAACGATGCCGGCAACAACACCCCCACCAGCCGCGTCGAAAACCTGGGCGGCGTCATCACCCAGATCGCCCTGGCGGACACCGGCCTCGACGGCCCCGCCGACATCGTCGTCGTCCACAACACCATCATTACGGACGAGGAGCAGCGCGAACGATCCGAAGGAGGCATCATGGTGTTGCGACCCGATGGCCGCCTCATCTGGCAGCAAACCTTGCCCACCATCATCAGCAGCCTCCTGGTCGCGGACATCAACAACAGCCGCCGCTCCGAAATCATCATCGGCACGAACGACGGCCAGATTTTGACCTACTCCCTGGCGGGAGAAGAGTTCTGGCGTGTCACCATTAACGGCAGCGTGGAGCATCTGGTGGCGCTGGATGGGCAGCGGGTGGGGCGGATTGAAATCGTAGCCACCACCAGCGCCGGCGAGCTGTATAAAATCAACAACAAGGGCACGGTCGTCACCCAGGAGATTACTTATCTGGCGGACATCACCAGTCTGCATCGGATTGACCAGACGGGCGAACTGCAGGCGCAGCTTTTGCTCACGGTGGATGATGGCACGGTGCGCGGATTGAACTGGCGCGGCATTGAGCTGCCCAACTGGGTGCGCCGGATGGATGGGCTGCCGACTTTGAGCGTGCCTGCCGGCAATTCGTTCCTCATAGCCACCGACGAAGCCCGCCTCATTCGCCTGGATTTTGACAACACCCTCCTCTGGCAGCTAGACGACCTGGGGCTGGTGAAGAGCCTTTACTGGGGCGACCTGGACGGAGACGTGCGCCCGGATATTGCCGTGGGCAATCGAGATGGCGACGTGCTGCTGTACACGGGCGATGGCAGCGGCCCCTGGGATCGCCTCTCCCTGGGTAGCGGTGTCTACTTCGTGGGGGCGCTGCGCACCGCCGTCGGCGACCAGGGCGAGCTGATCGTCGTTAATGACAATGGAGAGGTGCATCAGTTTCGGGCGCAGGTGAATCGCCCCCCCCTGCTTTCCAACCCGCAGACGGAAGCGGGGCAAAGCCAGTACAGCGTCTATGTCTCCGTGAAGGACGTGGAAAACGACCTTGTGCGCGTGCGATTGGACGTGTACGATGCGCAGACGGATGCCTGGCTGGACCAGGGAACGCGCACGGTCAACGGCGTGGGAACGATGTTTTGGAGCGTTGATCCGCTGTTGGCGACCAACGGGCTGCGCTACCGTTTCTCTTACACCGATGGCTCGCAGACGGGCGAGGTAGGGCCGCTGCCGGGGGTGGTTTCGTTGCCCCCGGAGGCGTCCTCGAACGTAGCCGCGGCTACGGTACTGCTGGGGACGCTCGTTATCTCCGGCGGCTTCATTTACCTGCGCTACAATCGCTCCGCTTCCTGGCAGGCGCGCCGCGTTTATCAACGATTGAAACAGCGCCCGCAGAAGACGCTGGACTTGCTGGCGGCGGAGTATAGCCATAGCAAGGGGTCGCCTGATTTCCTGCTCAATGTGGGCAATCAGGCGCGCCAGGATAGCAACCGCCTGGTTGCCAGTCTGGCGGATGGCTTGTTCTTGCTGGCGGACCGCCCGGAGGCGGCGTTGGCGATCATTAACGCGGCGCTGGAGGAGGCGGCGGCGCTGGACATGCGCTGGGATAATCTGCCGCTGTGGACGCAGAATTGCCGGCACGGACTCGCCCTCCTCGAAGCTCCCTCCATCACCGAAAGCAGCCTGCTGCGCCCGCAGTTGGTGCAGCTTTTGGAAATGCAGATGGACGCCAGCGAAAGCTCCCCCGACATGGCCGCCCTGCTGCCCATCCTCACGGCACTGCGCGACAGCGAACGGGTGGACCTCGCCGAAGACAGGCTCGTCTACCTGCACGAAGCGCAGGCCCTCATCCGCCAACTCCAGGAACAGTTGCTTGGCTCCCCCGTGCGCATTTCCACCCTCATCGCCGGCGCCATTGCCAACCGCTGGGATGGTCTCGTCAGCGCGGCCATTGAGGAACTGCGCGGGCAGGCGCGCATTTCCATTACATTGAAGACAAAACGGTTGGCGCCACAGCCCAGCGGCATTGTCGTGGCCCTGGAAGTGGGCAATTATGGCCGCGCCTCCGCCGAGAACATTACGCTGGCGCTGGCGGAAGACCCGGCTTACGAGTCACTAAACGGGGAGATTCACATCTCCATTCTGCCGCCTGGTCGCACGCGGCAGGTGGAGGTTGGCATCCGACCGCGTGTCGAAGACCGTTTCCGCGCTTTGTTTCGCGTTACTTACGATGACCGCCACCAGCAAGGCAAGTCAATCGCCTTTGGCGACATGGTGTATCTGTTGGCTCCGGCGCGCCCGTTCACGCCTATTTCCAACCCGTACTTGCCGGGTACGCCGTTGCGCCGTCATAGCGCCCTGTTTTTTGGGCGGGAAGACTTGTTCCAGTTTGTGGCGGAAAATGCCGGCAAACTCGTACAGCGCAACGTCCTCATCCTCATGGGGCAGCGGCGCACGGGCAAAACCTCCGCCCTGCTGCGGCTGGAGGCGTATTTGCCGCCGCACGTGCTACCTGTGTACATTGATTGCCAATCGTTGGGGGTGACGCCGGGCATGCCGGCATTTTTCCACGACATCGCCTGGTTGGTTTCCGACGCCCTGGCCGCGCGGGGGATCGATTTGCCCGTCCCCGAACCGGAAGCGTGGCAAGCCAATCCCACCGGCATGTTTGAGCGCCAGTTCTTGCCGGCGGCGCGCGCCGCCGTGCCTCCCCACACCACGTTTCTGATGGTGTTTGACGAGTTCGAGGCGTTTGAGAATCTGGTCGGCGATGGCCTGCTGCCGCCAACGTTATTCACGTATTTGCGTCATTTGATGCAGCATGGGGAAGGGATGGGGTTTGTTTTTGCCGGCACGCGCCGCCTGGAAGAGATGACCACCGACTACTGGTCCGTCCTCTTCAACATCGCCCTCTACCGCCAGATCGACTTCCTCGACCGCGACGCCGCCATCCGCCTGATCACCGAACCCGTGGCCCCCAACCTGATATACGACGACCTGGCCCTGGAAAAAATTCTGCGCGTTACCGCCGGGCATCCCTACTTCTTGCAGCTTGTCTGCTACACGCTGGTCAACCGCGCCAACGCCGAAGGCAGCGGCTACGTCACCATCAACGACGTCAACGCCGGGTTGGAAGAGATGCTGCGCCTGGGCGAAGTCCACTTTGCTTACATCTGGCAGCGTTCTACTCCCGTGGAACGCGCCCTCCTCACCGCCGTCGCTCACCTGATGGACCGCGATCTCCCCTTCCGCCCCGCCGAATTGCAGCAATACCTGGCCGATTACGGCATCCATCTGGCCCCGACGGAGGTGATCGCCGGGCTAAACCGGCTGGTGGAGCGAGACATCATGCGCCAGTTCAGCAGTGAGGCGACCACGCTCTATGAGCTAAAAATCGGTCTGGTGGGGTTGTGGACGGCGCAGAACAAGAGTTTGAGCAAACTCCTCGAAGAAAAAGCGTTCCGCGCCGCCGCGTGACCGGAAGTGAGGCGAGGTGCGACGCACTTCGAGCGTGCGTCGCACCTGTTACGCGCTACCGCGCCGCGTTGGCATTCATTGTGCTGTTGCGGCTGGCGTCTGTTGTCTGCCCGGGATCGCGCATCACCCAGGAGTCAATGTGGCACCAGCCCTCCTTGTGCCCCATATTGTGCGCGCCGGAGAGCTGCCCTGCCCACTTCTCCACCACGCCGTCGTCCGGGTCATCCAGGAAAATGGTCGTGACGGGATTACAGAAATCCCAACGCCACCACACGTCCTTATCCGATGTGGTGTAGTAGTATACGTCGCTGCGCGCCCAGGAGGGGATGCCCGACAGCCACCACGCCGAACCATCATACGTCAGGTCGAAATTCGTGCCGCAACCAACCCCAAAAATCTCGCCCAGCAATGCCAGATTCCCCGCCAACGCCGTGCCTTGATAAGGCGTGCCCACGCTCTGGATCAGGCGCGGCCCGGTGGCGTTGTCCAGGCCGCTCCAATAGTACGTGTACAGGTGCAGCGACGCATCGCCTCCCTGGCTGTGCGCCACCACGCCGAAGGAATCGTACTGTGCCCCAAAGTTGCCGATAAGCTGCGCGAATTCGTCATGTGTGCGGTTTTGGTTGAGGTCCAGGAACAGCGTGTAGTTGGTGAAATTGGCCGTCGGCCAGACGGAAGTGGAACAGTATCCGTGCACCAGCATGAGGACGCTGCCGGAGTCAGGGCTGGCAGGTAACGCTGCCGGGCGCGACCCCATAAGCATGTCGTTGGTGATGGCGGGGGCGATTTCGTAGGCGGATGCCGGCATTTCACGCGCCATCAGAGGGAGTACAGCAACCTGCGCCAGCGGGATGTGCGTGTTCAGGTCTTGCACGCGCACCTGGCGCAGTTCAAATGGCGCGCGCGCGCCGGCGCGGGCGATCCACCGTCCATCCAGCGCCAGGGATAACGATAACTGCGTGCCCGCGCTGCTGATGGTGGGATTGACGACGCCACCAATCCAGACTACGGGAACCATCTCGCCATCCGCTCCCGTGCCCCACACTTCCGCGAACGCTTTAACGCTGCTGACCGTGCCTGTGGCCGTCGCCGCCAGATCAATGCGCCACTGGTTGCTGTTGATGACGTGCGCCTGGGCGGGCGTGTTGTCAAGGGTGAGCATGGGCGCGACGATGGGGAAGGTGTGTTCGCTGGTGCGCGCGAAGGGGCGACCGGCGGGGGTGACGCCGCGGGCCAGCACCTGGGCGGTGTAGCTGCCCGTTTGCGCGGCGGTGAAGAGGCCGCCATAGACGCCGTCTTGCGCCGCGCCATCCGCGTGTCGGCCATCGTCGAACATGGCGATGGTTTGCCGGCCGCCATCAGGCAGGCGCAGCGTCATGGCGACTTCCTGCAGCAGGCCATTCAGCGGCGCGGGGCGTTCCGTGCCGGCGTTTTCGCGGAAGGCGTAGCTCACCAGCCCCACCTGTTCGCCCTGGATCAGATTGTAGCTGCTCAGGTGCGTGTAGAGGCGGTAGGCGCTGTCGCTGCTAACAGCAATGTAACCATGCGGCTGGCTGCCGTTGGTGGTGGGCGCGACGCTGGCGGCGATGCGCAGGCGGTAGGTTCCCGCCTGGATGCGGTCAAAGTGGTAAACGGTGGCCGGGAATTGCAGCTCGTTGATGCCCATGCTGCCGGATTGGCCGGAGCCGGTGAGCGATTGGGCTGTAGTCGCGCCTGGGGCTTGCCAGGAGAGGGTCCAGGCGGCGCTGTTCGGAGCGAAGAGGGCGAGGGTGACGTTGCGCCCGCTGTCCAGAGGGATGTCGGTTTGCCAGGACCAGCCACCGTCGGCATTTGGGGTGAGGTGGATGGGGAGCATGGCCGCGTGGGAGCGAATGCCGGCATCCGCCGCATTCGGCGGCGCCACGGTTCCATTGAGAATGTCCGCGGGAATGCCGGCAAGTTGCTTCGTCGGTAGTTGCTGCGTTGTGTCCGCCGTCGCCTGGCGGCTTGTAAAGGAAATAAGCATGACAATGAGAGCCAATAAGAGGGGGAAAGCGTGCTTTTTCATGATACTCCTGGTTGTGGTGGGAACGCCGCGGCAGCGCAGATGGCCGATTGTCCCGCTGTGCGCGCCCGTGTGGGGAATGTATCTAAAAATAGAAGAGAAACTGGCAACAAACGACAGACATTTGTAAGTATAAGCAACTCCGACGTCAGTTACAAGCGTGTCGAGAGGGAAAATAGTCCAGGATTGGGCACATCTGGACACAATAGCGCGAATTAATCGTCTATTCTGTGAGCGCGGTTTGAATTATCCGGTAAGTGGCTGTCCGCAATTAAGTTAGTGGAAATGTGCGGACATCGGCTATCCATGAGAGATAGCTTGTCAGTAACCGTCCGTAAAAACTCCGCGCCCCCAATCTATCAGGAGCATTTGCCTGCCACGGCAACCCATGATATGATCTTTACACTGTTATGGCGGGTATAGTGTAGTGGTTAACACGTCTGGTTGTGGCCCAGAAGATCGTGGGTTCGAGTCCCACTACTCGCCCCTCACTGAAAAGAACCAGCAGAGCGATGAGACTTGAAAAGCCACCTCATCGCTCGTTTTGTCTTTTCATCCTGCGCCCGTAGCTCAATGGACAGAGTAGCTGGCTTCGAACCAGTTGGTTGGGAGTTCGAGTCTCTCCGGGCGTATGCCGGCAAAGGCCATTCGTGAACGCGGATGGCCTTTTTTCTTGCAATGCCGGCATAACGCGCTTCCAGGTGTATCGTGTCTGTGCCGGCAGTCTGCTATAATCCCAGCCGAGATCTGACACCACGAGGGCCTTATGCACAAAGTTATTTCCGTATTTGGCGGCTCCTCCCCCCGCGCGGGAGAGCCGGCCTACGAACAGGCGCGGCAGGTGGGGCGGCTGCTGGCGCGGGCGGGACTGGCCGTGGCGACCGGCGGCTACAGCGGCACGATGTCCGCCGTTAGCCAGGGCGCGGCGGAAGCCAACGGCCACGTCATTGGCGTCACCAGCGCCCAGATTGAGCGGTTCCGCCCGCTGGCCGCCAATCCGTGGGTGCGCGAGGAAATTCGCTACGAAACGCTGCGCGACCGCCTGCTGCACCTGGTGACGCAAAACGACGGCATGATCGTGCTGCCCGGCGGCATTGGCACGCTCTCGGAAATGACGCTTGCCTGGAGCTTCTTGCAAGTCGGCGAAATCTCGCCGCGTCCGTTGGTGCTCCTGGGTGACTTGTGGCGGGCGACGATTGCCAGTTTCCACCAGCCGGAATATGTGCGCGAACCCCATTTGCACTTGCTGCAATTTGCGATGACGCCGGCGGAAGCGGTGCGGGCGGTGATGGAGGCTTGAAGCCGGCGATGGATGAAACGGTCTTTCTGAAACTGGGTGGCTCGCTGCTTACGGATAAGACGGGGGTGGAGGTGGTGCGCGCGGATGTGCTGGCGCGGCTGGCGGTGGAGATCGCGGCGGCGCGTCAAGCCCGGCCCGGCCTGCGCCTGGTGCTGGGGCATGGCAGTGGCTCTTTTGGTCACGTGGCGGCGGCGCGGTATGGGACGCGCCAGGGGGTGCATACGGCGGCGGAGTGGCATGGCTTTGCCGATGTGGCCCGGGCCGCGGCTGCGCTCAACCATCTCGTGATTTTGGCGTTGGTGGATGCCGGCATTCCCGCCATCCCCTTTCCTCCCTCAGCCTCTACACATTGCCGCGATGGCCGCATCCTCTCCCTGGCCGCCGCCCCCGTGCGCCGGGCGCTGGACGCCGGTCTGCTCCCCGTCGTCTACGGCGACGTAGCCTTCGACGACGTGCGCGGCGGCACCATCGTTTCCACCGAAGAAGTCATGGGCTACCTGGCGACCTACCTGGAACCACGCCGTTTTCTGCTCGCCGGCGAAGTGCCGGGCGTGCTGGACGCGCAGGGAAACGTCGTGCCCGTGATTACGCCGGCCAATGTGGACGACCTGCGGGCAGCTTTGGGCGGCTCGCGGGGCACGGACGTCACCGGCGGAATGGCCAGCAAGGTGCAAGAAATGCTGGACCTGACGCAGCGGATTTCGGGGCTGTCTGTGCGCATCTTTTCCGGGCTGGAGCCGGGTTTGTTGCAAGGGGTCTTGTTGGACCACATTATGGCCGGGACGATTATCCGAGGGGTGTCCTGAGGCGCGGCCACTGAATGGACTGGCGATGAGACAAGATGTGGGTTGCATCGCCAGTTTGACGGAGCGGGAAGGAAATGACTTCGTCATTGTATTGAATTTCCGCTCCGAAGTGCGGCGCACTTGAGACGTGCGGCGATCGTTGCCGGCTGGCTATTGGGGTGGAAAAAGGACGGCGGAAGTTCCCAGAAGCGCGTCCCAGACATCGCCCATGCTGTCGGCAAGGGCAACGGGGCGGCCAAGCCGGTTGGCAACATCCGCCGGGGAGAGGTCGTCCAGAGCGATCACGTCAGGGTGGTCAAACATGATGCGCGGCAGGATGATGAGGTCGCCGTACCCCTGAGCCTGCAACTGCGCCACCACGTCCCCGGCCATGAGCAGCCCGGCGACGGTGATGGTGTCACCCAGGCGTTGGTTGACCACGGGCAGCACTTCCAACGTGACGCCCGTGAGGGCGGCGAACGCCGCCGCCGTTTGGGCGAGGATGGGGGCAAAGAGCGTGCCCGTCACCAGCGTACAGGTGTGGCCTGTGGGTCGTGGGGTTTGATGGGGGTGGTTAGCCTGCCAGGCGCGGATTTCCGTTTGCAGTTCGGCCCAATCGTCCAGGAAACGGCGCACCATTCCCAGACCGTTTTCGTGCAGTTCCAGGTCGTCATAGAACGAGTGCGGCGGCGTTTCTCGTCCCGCTACCAGGAACCATTCGTCCGTAGGATAGACGAAGCGGCTGCCGAACTCCCGTAGATAATGGTTTTGCAGCGTTAGCACATCATCCAGCGTGGCCGCCGCTTCCGCCGGCGTGTGGACGCGCATCTGGTATTTGTGATGGCGGGTGAGGCCGACGGGGACGACGCTGATGCTCTGCACGGCGGGCCAGAGGGTGGCGAGGTCGCTAATGGAGCGCCGCAGCCAGGGGCCATCATTGAAATCGGGCACAGTGACCAGTTGGGTGTGCATGTCGATACCGCGTTGAGCCAGCCAGCGAAGCTGCGTCATGATGTCTGGGGCGGTGGGGTTGCGCAGGAATTGCCGCCGTTTTTCCAGGTCGGTGACGTGGACGGAGATGTACAGCGGGGAGAGGCGCATTTGTTCGATGCGCTGCCAGTCGTGGTCGTTGAGGTTTGTGAGGGTGACGAAGTGGCCGAAGAGGAAGGAATAGCGGTAGTCGTCGTCCTTGATGTACAGGGTGCGGCGAAAACGGGGGGCCATTTGCAGCACGAAGCAGAATTCGCACAGGTTGTTGCAACGGCGAATGTCGGTGTCGAAGGTGGGATGAACGAAGGTCAGGCCGAGTTCTTGCCCATAGTCGCGTTCCGCTTCCAGGAGGTGGTACGCTTCTCCACGACGAATGAGGAGTTCCAGGGATTCGTCAGCGCCGTGGTACTGGACGTCGATGACATCCTGCACGGGGTTGTTGTTGATCGCCAGGAGTTCGTCGCCCGCTTGCAGGCCAATGCCGGCAGCGACGGAGCGGGCGGCGACGGCGGCAATTATCCCGCCTGTGCGGGTGGTCCAATCAATTTCCGCGTACAGTGTCATGTGTCCAACCCGTCTTTGTGCGCCGAGGCACTCTCTGGGTCTCTTTTTTCATAGCAGAGGCCGAGGATCTTTTGTACCACGGACTCCGGGGAGTGCGTGGTCGTATCTAGCAAGATGGCGTCGGTGGCGGCGCGAAGTGGGGAGTATTCGCGGCTGCTGTCGATGCGGTCGCGCCGTTTCATGTCCGCCAGCACCGCTTCGTAGCTGTCCTGGCTGCCACGTCCCTGGCGTTCCTGCCAGCGGCGGCGGGCGCGTTCGTTAACGGAGGCGGTGACGTATAATTTTAGCGGGGCATCGGGGACGACGACGGTGCCGATGTCGCGCCCGACCATGACGATTCTCCCCTGGCGCGCCAGCAGCCGCTGCTGCCGTACCATCTCCTCGCGCACTTCTCTGTAGGCGGAGACTTGGGAGACATGGGCATCCACGGCGGCGGTGCGCAGTTCCCAGGTAACGTCGCGGCCATCAAGCAGTACGGTGAAGAGACGGCCATCCTGGTGGGGGAATGCCGGCATTACCTCCACCACCACCGCGCGCGCCAATGCCACCACCGCCGCCTCATCATCAATATGAACCCGCTGCTGCAAAGCCGCCAGCGTCACCGCCCGGTACATCGAACCCGTATCTAGCAAGAGAAAACCCAGCGCCTCGGCCAACAGTCGTCCCACTGTCGTTTTGCCCGATGCCGCTGGGCCGTCAATAGCGATCACCTGCGGAGGATTTATGGCACTCAATCCGTTCTCCTTCGTTTGAGGTTAGCATTTTCCCGTCGTTTGTCGTGCCAGGGTTTGCCGTGCCGTCGTTTCTTCTCCTGCCGCCGTACGTCGCGGCGCAGCGCCGCCACCTCGCCCGCCGTCAGTCGCCGCCATTCTCCAGGCTTCAGGTCACCCAGGTGCAGGGGGCCAATCGCCGTGCGGTGCAGGCTGCGCACTTCCAGCCCCAGCAGCGCGGCCACGCGCCGGATTTGCCGCTTGCGCCCCTCGCGCATGACGATGCGCAGCCGCGCGCCATCTTCTGTTTGCCGCCGCACCTTGATCTCCGCCGGGGCTGTCATTTCGCCGTCCAGTAGCATACCTTGCTGCCATTGCGCCAATCCTTCTGGCGTTAACTGGCCCACCACCTGCACGGAGTACACTTTGGGATGTTCGTAGCGCGGGTGGGTGAGGCGGTTTGCCAGCTCGCCGTCGTTGGTGAGCAGAATCAGGCCCGTGCTGTTGCGGTCCAGCCGCCCCACGGGATAGAGGTGACCGGGCAGGTCAACAAGATCGCGCACGGTGCGCCGTCCTTCGCTCAACTCGTCTTCGGTGGAGGAGAGGACATTGCGCGGTTTGTGCAACATGATGTAGATGGGCTTTTGCGGTTCGATGATCTGCCCATCTACTTCTATTTTGTCCGTTTCCGGGTCGGCGCTTTCCCCCAACTGGGCGATTCTGCCGTTGACGCGCACTCTGCCGGCACGGATTAGTTCTTCGTTATGGCGGCGGGAGCCGAGGCCAGCCTGGGCCATGAGTTTTTGCAATCGTTCGTTCATTCTTCTTCGTCGGGCGTGAGTGCCGGCATTTCCGCCAGCGAACCCAATCCAAAATACTGTAAAAACGCCAGCGTCGTACCGTACAAAATGGGACGGCCCGGCGTTTCCTGCCGTCCCACCTCCTCAATCAATCCCTTGCTCAGCAGCGTGCGCAGCGCCCCATCTGAATTCACGCCGCGAATCTGGTCCACCTGTGGGCGCGTCGTCGGCTGCAAATAGGCCACAATCGCCAGCACCTCCAGCGCCGCCTGGCTCAACCGCGAAGTCACCTCCAGGCCCAAAAAACGCTCCACCACGCCGCTGGTGGCCGGCGCGGTCGTCAACTGCACGGCGTCATCCGTCCACTGCAAGCGCAGCCCACGCCGCCGATAATCCACTTCCAGGTCGCGCAGCAGCGTGCGCGTTGCCTCTGGGCTTATCTCCAGCGCACCGGCCAGGCGGGAGACGCTGGATGGTCCGCTGGCGACGAACAAGATGCTTTCCAGCAGGTTGGTCGCATCCGGCATTTCATTTGTCAGGGCAGCATTCGCGTCTGGCGTCATGACTTCCTAATCATCAACATCAGATGGGTGACATGCCGGCATGGCACGTCGCGCCACAGAAAATCGAGTATAATCACGGCGGCGGGCAGACCAGCCCGCCTCACGTAAAAACCAATCGATTATACCTGAAAAACCAGGTCGTCGAGATTAAAATTTTCCGCGCCTGCAAAAAACCTATGAAACCCTAAAGGTCTTCATGGCCCATAGGGTTTGCCCAAAAGGAGTCGCCAACCCATGAACCAACCCGTCATCGATCTTTCCGCCGTACTCGCCTATGCGCGCGCGCAAAATGATGCCTCTCTGGCGGAACTGGATGCGTTTCTGCGCATTCCCAGTGTCAGCACCCAGCGGGAACACGACAGCGACACCCGCGCCGCGGCGGCGTGGCTGGCGACGGCTATGCGCGACGCTGGCCTGGAAAACGTGCGCTTGTTTGAAACGCCCCGGCATCCGCTCGTCTATGGCGACTGGCTGCATGCCGGCCCCGACGCCCCCACGGTCCTCATTTACGGCCATTACGACGTACAGCCGCCCGATCCCCTGGAGGAGTGGCAATCCCCTCCCTTCGCGCCAACGCGCCGGGGCGACTACCTGTACGCGCGTGGGGCGTGCGACGACAAGGGGCAGACGTACATTCACGTGAAGGCGATTGCCGCTTACCTGGCGCAGGCGGGGCGGTTGCCCGTCAATGTCAAGTTCCTCTCCGAAGGAGAAGAGGAAATTGGCGGCCCCAGCTTGACGGCGTTCATTCCCGCGCATACAGATTTGCTGGCGGCGGATGTGGCCGTGGTGTCTGATACGGCCATTCTCGGCCCGGAGCAGCCGGCCATTGTTTATGGGCTGCGCGGCATGTGCTATGTGCTGATGGACATTACGGGGCCGGATCATGACCTGCATTCGGGCGGTTTTGGTGGGGCGATTGACAATCCGTTTAACGTGCTGGCGCACATTATTGCTCGTTTGAAGGATATGGATGGGCACATTCTCATTCCGGGCTTTTATGATAAGGTGCGCCCGTTGTCGGCGGAGGAGCGGGAGATGCTGGCGCAACTGCCGCTGACGGAGGAGCGTGTGCTGGCGGAAACGGGTGCGCCACAGGTGTGGGGCGAGCCGGGTTATACGCTGGCGGAGCGGTTGGGGGCGCGCCCGACGTTGGATGTGCATGGGATTGTCGGAGGGTATATGCTGCCTGGTCGCAAGACGGTGCTGCCGGCAAAAGCGCACGCCAAAATCTCCATGCGACTCGTGCCAGACCAGGACCCGCAAGAAATCGGCGAGTTGTTCCGCCAATATGTGACGCAGATTGCCCCGCCCACGGTGAAGATTAGCATGACCTTTGAGGGTGCGCCGGCCAGTATCACGAATTGGAAAATGCCGGCCATGCAGGCAGCGATTGCCGCGTATCGTGATGTCTTTGGCCGCGAACCGATTTTCATGCGCGAAGGCGGCTCCATCCCTGTCGTCGGGCAGTTTCAGGCGCACCTGGGCATCGAAACCGTCCTGATGGGTTTTGGCCTCCATGACGACCGCATCCATTCCCCAAATGAGCGCTTCTACCTGCCCAACTTCTTCCGTGGCATCGAGACCGCCATCCGCTTCCTCGCCTACTACGGCGGGGGTGAGACGGGAGCATGATCCGGCGGGTGGTGGTTGGCTTGGGCAGCGTGCTGCTGCCGCTGTTGCTGCTGGTGGGCGTATTATCCGCCTGGCTCCCCGCCGCCCCCGTGGACGCGCCGCTGACGGAGTTTGCCTGGAGCGGCGCGATCAGCGTCGGCAGCGTCACCATCGTCACGCGCATGGTGGCCGATGGCTGCGACGTGCGCGTTGTCCTCAGCACCAGCGCCGACTACAGCAATCCCATCTACTCGCCGACCCAGGTCGCCAATACGGCCACCAACAATCGCGTGCTGCGCTTCGTCATGAGCGGCCTGCAACCCGACACGCTGTACTATTACGTGCTGGAATGCATGGGACAGCGGGACAGCGCCCATCCCGGCCAGTTTCGTACGTTCAACAGCGTGCCTTTCCCCTTCACGTTTGCCGTGGGTTGCTGCGTGGAAAGCAACTTCGAGAACCAGGTCTTTACGACGATTGGCAGCCGTGGTCCTCGCTTTTTCCTCATGCTGGGAGACATTTACCGCAACCTCGTGAACGAAAACGATCCGGACCTGTTCCGCGGCGCGTATGACAATCTGCTTGGCTCTCCCACGCAGGCGGCGCTTTACAACCATACGCCCGTCGTTTACGTGTGGGACGACGCGGACTATGGCGTGATAGGTGGCGACCGTACCGCGCCGGGGCGAGAGGCGGCCCGCCGGGTGTACCAGGAGTATGTACCGCATTATGCGCTGCCTGCCGGCAGTGGCGACGTGCCCATCTACCAGGCGTTTAGCGTTGGGCGCGTGCGTTTCATTGTCACCGACCTGCGTTCGGAGCGGGACCCGAACGGCGACCCGGACGACGCGGATAAGAGCATGATGGGGGAGGCGCAGAAGCAGTGGTTTTTCCAGCAGCTTTTGGCGGCGAAGGAGCGGTATCCGGCTATCATTTGGGTCAGCAGCGTGCCCTGGATTGACGACAGCGGCGTCAGCAATGATACATGGTATGGTTTTCGTCATGAACGGGCGGAGATTGCCAACTTCATTGCTGGCAATGGCATTAAGGGGGTGATCATGCTCATGGGGCACGCGCGCATGTTGGCAATTGATGATGGGCGTAATAACCGGTATGCGAGCGGCGGCGGCAACGGCTTCCCGGTGATGAGCGTCGGGTCGTTGGAGCAGCCGGGGGAAATTTTGGGCGGACCTTATAGCGAAGGGGTGTTCCCTGGCAGCGGGCAATTCGGGCTGATTTCAGTCATTGACAGCGGCGGATCGCAGATAACGGTGACGTTGAGCGGGCGTTCGGTGAGCAATCAGGAGTTGGTGCGTCTGGATGTGCCCATCGTGGCGGCGTCTACGGTCGATTACGGGGATTTGCCGGACAGTTACCAGATGACGACGCTGGCGCAAAATGGCGCGGGGCACGTGCTGGGAACGGTGTATCTGGGCAGCCGCATTGACGCCGAGGATGACGGTCAGCCCTCAGAGGCGGCGGCGGGGGATGATTTGTGGGGGCAGGGGGATGAGGACGGGGTTTTGCCGTCGGGACGCTGGCGGGATGGCGTGGATGGGGGCGAGGTGGAGGTGCTGGCGCACGGGCGAGGCTACTTGAATGCGTGGGTGGACTGGAACCACGACAATCTCTTCCAGCCGTCTGAGCATGTGATCTCGAACACGCTATTGAACAATGGGGTACAGACCATCACCATGGATTTGCCGGCAGGAACTATTCCCACCGGCGATCAAGCCAACACCTTCTACGCCCGCTTTCGTTATTTCCAGCAACCGGCCACCAATCCCGCCGCCGCTTATCGCGGCATCGTAGACAACGGTGAAGTGGAAGATTATCGTTGGGCCATCACCCGTTCCGCCGTCGGCTTCAGCCGTATAGCGGCGGGCACGCATTCTCCCTGGTGGGCATGGGCGCTGGCGGCGGGGCTGCTGGGCCTGGGGACGGGGCTGCATCTCTGGAGTCGGCGCGCTACCGCCCGACCGTGACGCCCCCGCTGCCAACCGTGTAGGCGTAGGGCATGGCGTCCGTGTTGAAGGCGATGCCGATTTGCCCCTGGCGGTCCACGGCGACCAGCCCGCCACGACCATCGACCCGCCGCGCCAATACGTCCAGGGCCGCCTGACAGGCGGCGGCGGCGTTCATGCCCGCGCCGACGAAATCGCACACCTGCTTGCTCAATAGTACCTTCATAATGGCTTCCCCGTATCCGGTGGCGCTGACGGCGGCGGTGGTGTTGTCGGCGTAGCCACCGGCGCCGGGGATGGGGCTGTCGCCGACGCGCCCCGGCAGCTTTTGCCGTGTGCCGCCGGTGGAAGTGGCGCAGGCCAGATTGCCGGCATTGTCCAAAGCAACCGCGCCGACCGTGTCCCCCATGGCCCCCGGTTCCACGAAGATGGAGACGGTCTGGTAGTCAGGGACCTGGCTAAGTTCGTCGTGGCGGGTCAACTCTTCGTTGACGAGGAGTTCTTCCTGGGGGCAGCGAGGAAAGCCGATGTCGTCGGCGAAGGCGTCCGCGCCCGCGCCGACGAGGAAGGCGTGTTCGGAGTCGGTCATGACGTGGCGGGCGAGGCTGATGGGGTGGCGCATTTGCCGCACGGCTCCCACGGCGCCGAGGTCGAGGGTGCGCCCGTCCATGATGAGGGCGTCCATTTCGATGTCGCCATGGGTGTTGAGGTAGCTGCCAATGCCGGCATCCAGCGCCGGGCAATCCTCCAAAATCCACACCGCCTGCTCCACCGCATCCAAAGCCGTCCCCCCGGCTTGCAAGATCGCCTGCCCCCTGGCGGCGGCGGCGGCGCAGGCCTCCATGCCCGCCGCCAACCGCCGTGAATCCAGTTTCCACGCTCCCGCCCCGCCGTGAACGATGATGACCGTGTCCATGATGCCGCCTCCGTGAGAAGTTTGTGGGATCAAAACCGTGTTTCCAGACGAAACGCGGACGCGGCGAATTGTATCCGTTTTGCAGGAAGCGGCGATGGGCGAACGTATGAGACGGTCAATGGGTGTCGGCGTGGGGGAAGGGGGATCACGTTTTGTGGGGGAATTTGCCGGCAACGTCTCGAAAAATCGCGCGCAAATCCTCTATATCCCCTTCCAGGTCGCCGGTGGGGATAAACACGGGGTGCAGATTGACACGTCTCTTCGCGTAGTCAAGAGAGATGGGGCAGATAGGCACGCCGGCTCCGTGGGCGATGTGGTAGAAACCCGTCTTCCAGCGCGTCACCTTCTGGCGCGTTCCTTCCGGGGACACGACCAGAACCAGGCCATCGCGCTTCGTGAATTCGGCGATGGTTTGGGCGACGGTTCCCTGCGCGACGTTGCGTTTGATGGGCATGCCCCCGAACCAGCGCATGATGGGGGCCACTGGGCCACGAAACAGGGCGTCCTTGCCCATCCAGGCGATGCGGATGCTGAGGGCGAACATGCTCATCATGCCGAGGACCCAATCCCAGTTTGAGGTGTGCGGGGCGAAGATGACGACGACTTTGGCGGTGTCGGGGAGTTCGCCGGTTAGTTGCCAACGGCTGAGGCGGAAGGCGGTACGGCCAAGCGCGGCGGTGAACCGGTTGCCGCGACGAGGGAGAGGGCTGCCAGGGGGTACAGTGATCATGTGGGCTGTCCTTGTGGTGGTAGAGGGAGGGGTTGGAAATATGCCGGCACTTTCAGCGCCGCCGCCAGCCGTTGATGATAAGCCCGGCGGGGAATCTCTATTGCACCTAAACGTCGGAGATGCTCCGTCATAAACTGCACATCAAATAGCGTAAAGCCGCGCTCGCGCAAATGAGAAACGAGGTGAACCAACGCCACCTTGCTCGCGTCGCGTTCCGCGCTAAACATGCTTTCCCCCGCAAACAGGCCATGTATCGCCACGCCGTAGAGTCCCCCAACGAGGCGTTCCTCCTGCCACACTTCCACGCTGTGCGCCAGCCCCCAGCGATGCAGTTCGCTGTAGGCCGTCACAAAATCTTCGCTGATCCACGTGCTTTCCCGTCCGGGCGCGGGACGGGCGCAGGCACGCATTACGGCGGCGAACGCGGCATTCCGGCTGAGGGTGAACGTCCCCTTTTTTATCGTGCGCTGCAAGGAGCGTGACACGTGCAGGGCTTCCAGGGGCAAGATGGCGCGGGGATGGGGGTCGTGCCAGTAGACCCTGCCGTTGTGGGCCATGGGGAAAATGCCACGGGTGTAGGCGTGGAGGAGTTGGTGTGGATCCAGGTGCATCAGGTTCTTTACATAATGAGATAGGTGGCGCGATGCTGGTTGCCGGCATCAGGTGTCTTGCCGAGGTTTCCTGCGCCGATTCCGACATGTTTTTAACCCAATTAGCCCGACCTGGCAACCGCATCCGCCAACGGACGCGAAACGCCAAGAACCCGCAAAACCGCGGCAGTTTTCATCTTAGCGCTTCTTGTGGTGGCATCTGGGGGAGACAGCGGCGGAGGAGAAGCCGCGTGTTTGGCGACAGGGATTTCACGGCGAGATTTGCCGGCAAACCGCCGCTTGACAGTAAAATCGGCTTTGATATAATCTGCAACGCTTCACAAAACGAACATTCCTCAGTAGCTCAATGGCAGAGCATGCGGCTGTTAACCGCAGGGTTGTTGGTTCGAGTCCAACCTGAGGAGCCTTTTTTGTATCTTTTCAATAAAGTGGTGCGAAGTTGGTTGAGCCTGTCGAAACCAATGGCCTTCAACAAGCTCAGGCTGCGGTTTCCCCAAAATATTGAGAAGTTACCCTTTTAGTAACTATTCACGTCTCCGAGAGATTGGACCAATTTTGTAGACATCAATAAGATTCAACCAGAGCAAATTGGTCTAATCTGGGCAGATGACCTGTATAGTCACCCCTTTTTTTCCTAAAATCTGAGAGCCTTGTGCGTGCTTTGCCGTTGCAAAAGTGCGTTTGGATATGAGGCCCTGCCCGTCATTTCGAGTGAGCGCGGCAGGGCCTCGCCTTTTTCCCCTGCCCGACAACTCCTAACCCTGACGATTTTCCGGTGTCTTCATGGCGAAGAAGACGGTCCGTGTCAGTCCTTAGCCGGCATTTCGTACCCCCCACCGCGCCAGCCGCAACAAACCAGCCTGCGCCGGTCCCGTCAAGGAAAGCGCCCACAGCAGCCAGCCGGCGCGGCTGCCCAACGCAATCAACCGGCGGATTTTGGGTCGCGCCGCACGTCCCTGACCCGCCGCCAGCAGCGTGAGAATATCGTCGCGCAGCAGATGGGCCTGGCGCTGGGGCACATTCGCCGCCAACCAGGGAAACTGAGCCGCCATCATCTCCATTCCTTGCCACAATCCCTGGTTTCTTTCTAATCGTTGCCGCGCGGACACGTTTTCGCCGTGTAGCCGTCGGTCCACCAGTGGCTGCGCCAGATGCGCGAAGCCATACCCTGCCGCCGCCAGCCGCACCCACAAGCCCCAATCCTCGGCGCCAAATGGCAACCCCGTGAACCCTTCTACCTGCATGAATGCTTCCCGCCGCACCGCTGCGGACACGAGGCGGATAGAATTGCGCAGGAACAGGTGTTGGGTGAGGGTTTGTGCCGGCATTTCCTCATACAAAATCGTCGCCCGAAACGCATTCTCCCGCCGCGCCGCGCCCGCCAGCACCTGCCCCGCGCCATCAATGTGCCGCACATCCGTATGTACTAACTGCACCGTCGGCGCGGCCCGCAAGCGCGCCACCTGTCGCGCCAACTTCTCCCGATGCCACACGTCATCCTGGTCCAGGAAGGCAACCACCTCCCCCCGCGCCAGCGCCAGCCCCGCCATGCGCGCACCGGGCGCGCGCCGGCCAGCCGCCAGTCGCAAAAAGCTGACCCGCTCTTCCGCGCCCGCCGTCAGCGCCCGCGCGTAAGCAAGCGTATCGTCCGGGGAGGCGTCATCGACCACGATCAAGTGCCACCCGTCATACGTCTGCGCCCGCACGGAATCTATCGCTTCTCGCAGCCACCGTTTTCCTTGATATGCCGGCAGAATCACGTCAACCAGCATCACCCTTTCTCCCCCGGCGCAGCGTGCGGCGCGCCAGCGCCATTTCCGGAAAGCGGAAAAGCGCCGCGCCCCCCACGTACACCACCAGCCCCACCAACCCGGTCACGACCACCAGCAGCCAATCCTGCCGCACGCCAACCGCCGCCAGCAGCCACTGTGCCCCATATGCACCGCCGGCCATCACCAGGGACAGCAGCGTATACCGCGCAAACGCGCCGCCCAGACTGACCAGCCCCAGCCTTCCCAGCCGCCGCCGCAGGTAAAGCAGATGCCAGGGCCAGGTGAGGTTGACGGAATCCGCCAGGGCGATCCCCAAATAGCCGAAGCGGGGCATGAACAGGCGGGAGAGCAGCACCAACCCCACGATATTGATGATGGAGAGGAACGCCAGAAACCAGACCGCCTTCAACGAGTAGAGGGCTTTGGACGTGACCGTGCCCACCATGGAGTTGATCAGCAGCCCGCTGGAGAAAAGCAGGGCCAGGGAAACCTGCGCCGTGTTTTCCGGAGAGAACGCGCCCCGTTGCAACAGCAGCCGCACCACCGGTTCGCGCACGACGGCAATGCCAAACACGGCGGGAATAATTATGAAGGCGTTCAGGCGCACGGCCAGCATCAGGTTGTTTTTGGCGCTTTCGCGGTCCCCCACGGAGATGTCGCGGGCAATGGTCGGGAACAGCACCGTGGCCACGCTGTTGAGGAGAAGCTGATCAATTGCCCGCACCATCTGGCTGCCGTAGGAGAGATAGGAGACGCTGCCCGCGCCCGTTTGCGAGGCTAGCGCCCGCTGCACGGCGGGGTTGAGGCGGCGGAAAATGCTGGTGGAGAACAAAACGCTCCACAAGCCCAGCAGCTTGCGGAAGCGTGCGTCGGCGAAGCCGAAGCGGGGCCGCCACAGAGGCAGCTTGTCGCGCAGGGCGAAGAGGACGCCGATGCAAATGAATACGTGGTTGAGAACGAGGGCGACCGCCAGCCCGTCAACGCCAAATCCGCGCGCCAGAAAAATGAGGCTGACGATGTAGGCGGCATTGCCGAACGCCAGCCCGGCCACGGCGGCATTGAAGCGGTCCAACGCTTGCAGCAGACTGGTGGCGATGGTCCAGATGGCGTTAAAGAGGATCATGGGCGTGAGAAGCTGGTTCAGGCGGGCGGCGAGGGCTTGCGTGGGGGCATCGTAGCCGTATCCCACCAGGCGAACGATGGCCGGGGAGAAGGCGTACAGCCCCAGCGAGAGCAGCAGGAGCAGGGTAATCAAGTTGGTGGAGAGGTAGCTGACCATGCGCCAGGCCACTTCTTCGCCGTGCTGCTCGCGGGCGTCGATGAAGACGGGTATGAAGATGAGATTGAGGCTGACGAGGAAGATGCTGACGAGGGTGCTGGGGATGACGAGGGCGGTGAAATAGGCGTCCACCGCCGGTCCCGCGCCAAACTGGGCGGCAATGACGGCTTGGGCGACCAGACCGACGATGAGGTTGGTCAGGGAGCCGATGCTGACGATGATGGTGGATTTGAGTTTGCTTTGCCTGGGCATCGGTTTACCAACCCGGATCGTACCCCAGCAGGTGCGCAAGCTGCCGGTTATGGGAGGCGAAATAGGCTTCTAACTGGTGGCGCAGGGCGGGGGGGATGTCCTCGTAGTTCCCGTGGAAGTTGCGCCGGGCAAATTGCGCGGGCCGCCAATCTGGGTCGGGCGCGCCCAAAAAAGCCAGCGCCGCCGCCAACGTCGTCGCCGGCTGCGCGAAAAACGATTCGCTGATGATAATCAACATTTGCGCGGGCGCAAAATGTTGCCGCCACGCTTGTAGTTGCGTTGCGTAGTGGCCGCGTTGCAGGTAGCTGAAATGGTGATGGGCGGGGTCGTAGGCGGCGGGGTCGGCGAGGGTGGCAGGAGCGATGTTGACGCGCTCGCGCTCGCGGGCAACCGCCGCGGCAAAGGGAAGCGTTTCATGTCCGCGACGGACTTCGTGTAGATAGTGGGAGTAGGCGCGGTCCACGGGGTTCCGCAGCATGACGATGAGGCGGGCGCGGGGCAGCGTGGCCGCCAGGCGGGCGGGCGTGTGGGGATGGAAGAGGTAGTAGGGGGTGGCTTCGCCGGTGAGGCAGGGGCGGAAGGGGCGGCGCAGGGCGGCGGGGTAGAAGAAGGCGCGATACCAGGCGGGGCTGCGGTCAAAATGGTTGTCGAAGTAGTGGATTTCCTTGCGTAGGGCGGGTTGGATGGACGGGTGTTGGCTCAGGTAGTCATACAACGACGTGGTGCCGCACCGCTGCGCGCCGATGATGATGAAATCAGGCCAGGCGCCCAGGTGGGCGGCCTGGGCGGCCCGCTGGCGCAGCATGAGCAGCCGTGTCTGCCAGTTGCTGTCGCGCCAGGTGGTCATGGTAGTTGGTAGCCGCTGGCTTTCAGGGTGGGATGGTTGCCGATGGCTGCGTCGAAAGCCGGCGGCGGCGATTGGCGGCGATGGGCGAAGGCGCGGGTGGGATCGGCGGCGGCGATGGCGCGGGCCACGGCGGCGGGGGGGAAGGGGTGGCGCAAGAATTGCCGCAGGCGGTCGAGGTGGGCGGCGGGTTCGTGCAGGAAGTCTTCGTAGCGCAGCGCGAATTGGCGGTCTGGGGGGAGCGTTTGGGCGAGCTGTTGGCTTCTGGTTTCGTATTCCAACCAGAGGGAGAGGGCGCCGTTGAGGTCCAGGCAGCGGAGGGAGAGGAGGGGGTTGTGCAGGGGATCGCGGCGGTTTTGTTCCCGTTTTTGCAGGCTGAGGGCGACGTCGAGGGGATGCCGGCATACGCGCACCACCCGCGCCTCTGGAAACACCTCCAACCAGAGCGGCAGCGTGAACAGCGTGCGGGGGTCTTTCCAACCCCAGGCGCCGGTCAGCCGCCGCCCGCCGGTGAAGGACCAGGCGCGCCAGGAGCGCACCACGTGCCGCAGTTCGGCCACGACCTGGGGACGGAGGGAGTCGTTTTGGGGGAGGGCCAGCGCGGGGGCGGGTTGGTCCCAGGCGGCGTGCGCCAGGCGAAAGAGCTTTTCGTTTTGGTTCAGGAAGAAGAGGGATTCGTCGTGGACGTTGCGCCGCCAGCCCATGAAAATGCCGGCATCGTGCAACACGCGCGCCAGCAGACTTGTACCGGAACGGTGCATACCGAGGATGATGACGGGTGGGGGATCAGGAGGCAACATGAGGCGGCTTGCGGAAGAAGGGCCGTTGGTTATGGGTGAGGGTGTGGGCGGTGAAGAGGAGGAGGAGGGGGATGAAGGGGAGGGTGTAGCGGGGCAGGGGGCGGCGCAGGAAGAGGCCAATGCCGGTGATGATGAGGAGGGTGAGGAGGTGGAGGAGAATGCCGGCATTTCGCCGCCCCGCCAACGCCGCCATCCCCCACGCCGCCAATCCTACCAGAACCGCATGAAACGCCACGTACCCCCCTTGCAAGACCAACACATGCGGCAGTGACTCCAGGCCAACTGGGTGCAGCCAGAACTCCGCCAGCCTGCGCCCCAAAAACGTGACATAATCGCCCGGATGCGCCAGCAAGTAAGCGGGGCTGCGCATATCGGCGGCCCGGCCATAGTACAGCAGATAAGCGTAATTGCGCGCGTCCTCCGCCAGTGGCGCTTCGTTTTCCCGCACCCACGTCTGGAACTCCGACGAGAGGTAACCCGCGCCGGTCAGGGAGAAGCGCAGCGCGTCCGTGCGCTCCGTGAAGAACACCACGCCAAACGTGCGCGCATTCCGCGCCAGCCACGGCGTGAGGCACAGCAGCGCCACGCCCGTGAAGACGAGCAGGAAACGCAGCCCGGCGCGCCAGCCGATGCGCCCCCACCAAAAGAGCAGCGGGAAGGCCAGCGGCAGGATGATCAACGTCTCCCGCGTGAGCAGGGCCAGGGCAAAGCCGGCTCCCGCCAGCGCCGCCAGCCGCGCGCGCGGCTGCGCGAACCAGCGGGCGCAGCCGTAGAAAAAGAGGAGGGCGCAGCAGGTGTACAGCGTTTCCGTGAGGTAAAAGGTGACGTACAGCACCAGCGGCGGATAAATGGCCGCCAGCCCCGCCGCCAGCAATCCTTCTCGTTCGGACAGGAGTTCGCGGGTGAGGCGGTAGGTGAGCCAGACGACGCCCACGCCCAGGAGCGCCTGCGCCAGGCGCACGGCCAGCAGGCTGCCGCCGGTGGCCGCGAAGATGGCTGCCAGGAATGCGGGGAAAGCGGGGGGGATGACGGCGTAGGGAATGCCGGCATTTTCGCCAAACACCCCCGTTTGCAACCAGTTCTGCGCCACGGCGATGTACTCCGCCGCGTCCGCGCGCATGCCAAAGCTATCCGGCACGGCCAGCGCCAACCCCAGGCGCAGCGCCGCCGCCAGCAGCAGGATGCCCCACAGCCCATACTTCGCTTTCATGATTCCGCCCCCTCGCTCGGTTGTGCGGCCACGGCGGCGCGGCTGAGCAGATAACTGTAGATGACGCCCACAATGATCACGACCAGGGTGGACACGAGTCGCTCCAGCCCGACGGCGACCACGCTGGCCCCGACGTCGAATCCCAGGATGGCGGCCATGCCGCCGACGATGCCCTCGCGTACGCCCAACCCGCCCGGTGCCAAACTCACGAGGCGGCTGAGAACGGTAGCGGCGGCAAAGAGCAGGCAATCGGCGTAGGAGACGGGTTGTGATAGCATGTGGAAGGCGAGCCAGAAACGGGCGGCGAATAGGGCCGTCATCACGATTTGCAGCCCGGTCAGTTGCCGCACCAGTTGGCCGTTTCGTCCCAGAATGCCCCAACCCTCGACCAATTGCGCCGACCGTTGTCGCCAGCGGGTGGGAATCCAGCCGGGGCGCGGCGGCAGCCAGAGCGTCGCCAGCACCGCCGTCATCAGGGCGAAGCCGGCCCAGAGGATGGCGGGGACCGTTGCGCCGCGCCACTGCATATAGCCCAGGACGAACAGGCCCAGCGCGCCGTTGGCGGCGACGAAGCAGACGTACAGGGCGGCGGTGGCGCTCAGGTAGCGGGCATAGGTTAGGCGATACCGCTGCTTCAGGTAGATGCCTTTGGCGACCAACCCGCCGGCGAAGGGGAGTTGGTTGGCCAGGGTGTTCACGGCGGCCAGTCCCAGCCCTTCGTGCAGGGTGACGGGGGTGTTCAGGCCACGGTAGAAGAGGGTGTTGATGAGGCCGTTGACGACCCAGAAGAGGAGGGAGAGGAGGATGAGGTAGAAAATGCCGGCAACGGACAAATCCAGCAGCGCGCGATAACGGTCGGCATTCGCGGCCAGATAGAGGCCGAAAATGACCAGCGCCGCCAGCAGGATCAGATAAGGGAGAAGCCGCCTCGCTCTAGCCATGCCGCGCCTCCATGTCGTACCCCAATTGGGCCATCAAGGGGCCGCAAATCTGGCGAAACCGCGCCTGCCGCGGGGCGGTCCAGCCCGACCAGGCGGGAAAGCTGCCCGCGCTGGCGTGAATGGGACGCTCCAACCAGCCGGCGAACGAGGTGGCGGGCCGCGCGCCGGGCAGGTCCGTGGCGAAGGCGACGAGGTCCGCCAGATGTTCGTCGCGGTCGGCGGCGCGGAAAATTTGCTCGAAATGGAAGACGCGGGCGTGGGGGTTGGCGGTCACTGTTTGCAGCGCATACGCATTGAGGCGGCTCCAGGCCCAACAGACGCGCTCAAACCGCGTCATGCGCGCCCATTGGTCCACATAGGGATCGCCAGGGAGTTCGGGCGCGGTGGGCCATTGACGCGCCCATCGCCCGCGCCAGCCGCGATTTCCATACAACTCGCCCCAGTTCATGTGTGAGCGCACCCAGTCGCGCCCATCCCGCACCAGATAGATGAGCCGATGGTGGGCGAATGCGCTGGCGGCAACGTCGATCAGTCCGTAAAAGGCGACGTTGGCCTCCACGTAAACGGGGCCAGGGCGCGTGGCGATGAAGCGGGCGCGCTGCCGCCGTAGTTCCTGGGCGGCGCTGGCGTAGGCGAGATGGCCGCGTAGACGGGCGTCCGCCACCTGGGCCAGCCCCCAGTGGCCGCTGGCCTTGCCCACGGTCATGTTCCAGAGGCCCGATTCGGCCAACTGCCGCCGGATCTGGCGCAGCCGTTCCCCCATGTGGGGGTACTGCATCACGTTCCACACGTCTGGCTCGTGCAGCGCGGTGGCCGCCGGCAGCAGGTGGGCGAAAAGCTGGCTGAAGAACTGCGTGCCGGTGCGCCCCAGGGAGGTGACGAGGATGGTGGGCTTGTCGATCACGCGATGACCTCCTGGTAGACATCGAGAATCTGGCGTGCCTTGACTTCCCAGGCGAAATGGGTGATGACGCGCTGTCGCCCTTTGCGCCCCATTTCGCGCCGCTGCCGCGGATCGTCCAGCAGCCGCCTGATTTGCGTGGCCAGGTCGGCGGGGTCGGCGGGGCGGGCGAGATAGCCGTTTTCGCCATCAACGATCACGTCCACGATGCCGCCGATGGCGGAAGCGACGCAGGGGGTTTCGCAGGCGTTGGCCTCCAGCAGCACCATGCCCAACCCTTCCGTGTCTCCCTGGCTGTCGATGACGGAGGGGGAGACGAAGATGTCCGCCAGGGTGTAGTAGGCGGGCAGGTCGGCGTCGGGGATGTAGTCGAGGAAGAAGACGCGGTCGGCGATGCCCAGGTCGGCGGCTTGTTGGCGCAGGGTGTCTTTCAAGGGGCCGCGCCCGCCGATCATGAGCTGCGCGGGATGCTGTTTTTGCAGGGTGGCGATGGCCGTGATCAGGTGGGCAAACCCTTTGCGCTCGATGAATTTGCCCAGCGCCATGATGAGGGGGCGGGAAAAGTCAATGCCACGGGCGGCAAGTTGGGCGCGGATGGCGCTGACGTCGGCGGCGGGGTGGAAGCGGTGGATGTCCAGGCCGGGGGGGATGAGGGTGTAGGCGCGGGGTTGATGTACGGCGAGGGTTTTGTCCAGGGTGTATTGGCTGATGGCGATGACGTGGTCGGCGTGGCGCAGGATGAATTTGAGCAGGGGGTTGCGCCCGAGGACGAAGATTTCCGCGCCGTACATGACGAGGACGAGGGGTTTGCGCAGGAGTTTGCCGAGGAAGATGCCGGCAAAACCGGCAATAGACCAGTTTGCTTGAATCACATCACAGTGGCGGGCGTGGCGAATGCCGGCAAAAAAGAAAGCGGCGACGAGGAAAGGCAATTGCAGCCGCGCCCACCAGCTACGGCGCAAATTCGTGGGGATGCCCGCGCCGTAGCAGAGCGTTTGCGCCGGGGCGGGCCACATGTAGCGGAAACGGCGCACGCGGATGCCGTCTATCGTTTCGGCGGCGGGCGCGCCCTGGTGGTGCGGGGCCAACACCGTCACGTCCTGGCCGAGTTTGACGAGGTGGCGCGCCTGTTCAATGACGTGGATGCCCACGGCAATGCCTTCGTAGAGGGGGAATGAGGTGGTGAGGATACAAACACGCATGAGATGAATGGGCGGAATTCAGCGGACGGCAGGCAGGTAGCCATACCGTTGCATCAGGTCACCGCAGAGGGTGAGTAGTTGCTGTTGGCGTTTTGGCGGCCAATCGGGCCAGGTAGGGAAGGCGTCGCGGCGGCTCTGGTTTTTGGGTTGGCGCATGATGTTGGCGTAGTGTGGTTGGTAGGGAATGCCGGCATTCGCCAACACCAACTCTAACACGCCCGCGCCATTCGAGCCAAACAGCGCCTCGAAATGGACCTGCTGGTAGCCGGGATAGTCGTAGAACAGCGACGCCAGCAACTCATTCTTGTACGTCCAGTGCCAGCAGATGCGCTGGAAAGTGTCCATGCGCAGCCACTCCCCCGGCGGGATTTCGCCCGTCCACAAGCCGGACGGATGCCAGCCCACAATCAGCCGATTGGCGATTGCGCTTTGCCAGCGCGTGTGCATCCAATTTACATAAGAAGGGACCCAGGTGCGCGGGTCGCGGATGATGTGCAGGACATGCACGTGCGGCAGGCGTTGGGAGAGGATGTAGGCCGGCCAATAGTCGAGCGAGAAGACCTGGATGTAGTAGCGGCAGGGAGCGTTCGTGATTTGCGGGGCGCGCCAGCGCATGGCGGCGGCCTCCAGGGCGCGGCGTGGCAGCCAGCCGTGCAGGTGAAAATTGCCCAAAATCGTCAAAATGCGCGAATTGGGTGGCTGGTGCGGGCTGAGAACGTCGCCGCCGGCCAACCCTTCCGCCAGGGCTTTTGTGCCGGTGCGGGCTGTGGAGAGGATGAAGAGAATGCGGTCGGGCATGGGGAGGGGCGGGGGGATCAGGGGCGGAAGAGGGCGCGGTAGAGGAGGGCGAGCAGGAATTTGGCGCTGTTGGCGGTCCAGTCGGTGAGGAGGCTGGCGAACCAGGCGCGGTCGGTGTGCGCCCAGCGGTTGGGGTGGGCGTTGATGATGACGGGAGCGGCGGGGCGCGTGCGCAGGAAGGCGATCAGGTCCGGCGTGCCGTGAACGGGGTCCGGCGGGCGGCGGCAGACGACACGGTCCCGAATGTTAAAACGGTGGGCGTCCCACCCGCGCCCCGTGTCCGTGAAATAGTAGACGCGGCGGTAATCCACGCTCAAGTAGGCTTCTCCCAGCAGCCCATAATCCGACCAGTCAAGCGTTTGCCACAGTTCCAGGTTGTGCCAGGGCAGCAGGGGACTGCCGTGCATGCTGATGGTGTCCACGGGGGCCATCTGGCGAAAGACGTTGAGTTCGTGTTGGAAGAGGATGGCGGCCCGCCGCCGGTCGCCGCGCGCTTTGCTCAGCACTTCGTAGTGGTAGCCGACTTCGTGGTTGAGGAGCCGCACGCGCTGGATGGCGTCCCGTTGAAAGACGGCGGGCGTGGTGCGGAAGTAGTAGGTGGCGGAGAAGCCATAGTCGGCTTCCAGGGCGGCCAGGCGCAGGGCACTGTCCAGATTGCGGTCTACGTCGTGCCGCAGGATGATGGCGAATCCGGGCGGCTGACCGAGGCGCAGATAATCGCGCAGCGGCCAGACGGGGCAGCGCAGTTCCTGGATGGCGGCGCAAAGCCGATTATACGTGCCGATGGTGAAGTCTCGCACGGTTCAGCGCAGCTCCTTGTTGTAGTCCATGTCGAACCACATGGCGAAGAGGATGAATTGCAGCCCCATGATGGCCAGGAAGGCGGCGAAGAGGGCGCTTGTGCCGGCAACTGGCCCCACCATCACTCGCTTGATCACCAGATACAGGCCAAACAACACCCCGCCGGGGAACAGGACGCCGCCGAGGGCGTAGAAGAACAGCAGCGGGTGAAAATCGCGGATGACGTACTTCTCCTTCATGCGGAACAGGAACAGCTTCCACAGCAGCCAGGAGAGGCGGGGGATCATGCGCAACGGCTTGATGCCCGACTGTTCGCCGATATTGTAGACGGGGCGCACGGGCACGTCGCGCACGCGAAAATTGTACACGTTCAGGCGCACCAGCAGGTCATTGGGTTGGCCGTATCGCCGGTACATGGCGTCCCAATCCAGCGTGTGCAGTGCCTTGCGGTTGATGGCCGTGTACCCGCTTTGGGAGTCCGCCACGTGCCAGTAGCCGGAAGCGATCTTGGTGAGGAGCGACATCATGGAGTTGCCCAGGTAGCGTACGCGGGGGATGATGTTCCAGGCGTCGCCGGTGAAAAGCCTGTTTCCTTTCGTATAGTCAACATCGCCAAGAACCACGGGATCGAGGACGGTAGGCAGGTCGTCCGGGTCCATTTGCGCGTCGCCGGCCATGACCACGGCCACGTCCACCTCATGGTCGCGGCACCACTTGTAGCCGGTGGCAATGGCTCCGCCGACGCCCTGGTTGGTCTGGTGGGGCAGGAGGACGAGGCCGGGCCGCCGCGCCAGGCGTTCTTGTACGTGGGCGATGGTCTGGTCGCGGCTGCAATCGTCCACAACGACGATGTCGTCCACGAAGTCGGGCATGGTGTCAATGGTGATGCCGATGAGGGTTTCTTCGTTAAATGCCGGCACAACCACGGCAACGCGCTTTCCTTTGTACATCAGCCTCCTGAGTCACAATCAACCAATAACGGAAAACGAAAAACGGCCATACTCAGCCGATGCCGACGCCGCGGAAGATGAGGCCGGCGTCTCGCGCCGCTTGCGGGTCAAAGATGTGCCGCCCATCTACCAGCACAGGCGCGCGCAGCGTGGTCGCCAGCCGCGCCGGAGAGAGGGCGCGGTATTCATCGTGGGCGACCATGAGGACGGCGGCGTCGCTGCCGGCCAGGGCGTCCCACACGTCCCCCTGGTAGGGAGCCACCCAGGGATCGTGAATGATGACGCGCGCGCCCTGGGCCTGCAAGTGGGGGGCAAGGACGCTGCTGGGGCTGTTGCGGGTGTCGTCGCTGTTTTCCAGGTAGGCGTAGCCGAGAATGGTGACGCGGGCGGTGGAGAGGGAAATGCCGGCATCCGCCAACGCCGCCGCCAACAATTCCGCCATATGGTAGGGCATCGCCTCGTTCACCGCGCGCGCCGCGGGCAGCAGTCGCGCCGTCACCCGCTCCCGCCCGCCATACGCCAGCAGCCACGGGTCTTTGGGAATGCAGTGGCCGCCCACCCCCGCGCCCGGCAGCAGCATGTGCCGCCCCGGACTCTTGTTCACCAGCTCGCGCACGCGCCACACATCCGCCCCCACCGCCGCGCAAATCAAGGCCACCTCGTTGGCGAAGGCGATCTGCACGTCGCGGTACGCATTTTCCGCCGTCTTCACCAGTTCCGCCGTTACCATGTCCGCCTCATCCAGGTCCGCGTCCACGATGTGGCGATAGAGCGCGACCATGGTGGCCGCCGTGGCCGGGGAATCGCCGCCGCAGACGCGGCTCATCTCCCGCAGATTCGCCAGCAGTTTGCCGGGCATGACGCGCTCCGGGCAGGTTCCGAGGAAGAAGTCCACGCCCATCTTGCGCCCCGAGGTGGCTTCCAACAGCGGGCGCACTACGCTTGCCATTGTTCCGGGGGCAATGGTGGATTCCACGATGACGAGCGCGCCTGGTTGCAGCACGGCCCCGAGGCTGTGGCAGGCGGCTTTGAGCGCCGTGTAGCGGGGTTGATGGTTGGCGTCCACGGGGGTTTCCACGTTGATCAGGACCACGTCGGCGGCGGTCAGGGGGGCGTAGTCGGTGGTGGCCTGCAGTTGGCCTGCGCGCACGACTTGCGCGAGCAATTCAGCCAGGCCGGGTTCGTGGCCGTGGATGGGGCAAATGCCGGCATTGATCAATCCCACCCGCTCTTTCTGCAAATCCACCCCCGTCACCGAGAAACCCGCCCGCGCCAGCGTCGCCGCCACCGGCAGCCCCACGTAGCCGAGACCGATGACGCCAACCGTAGCTTCCTTTGCCGCAATTTTCCGTCGTAGGGCCGTGATCTCCATAGGGGTAATTTTCTCGAGAAATCGGGTTTTTGCCAAAAACCCGGTTTCTATTGACGGGAGCGGCGCGCCAGGTCCAGCGCCTCCTCCGGCGTGCTAATTTCGCCCGCCGCCTGCGCTTCCTCGATCAGGCGCAGCAGTCGTCCCACTTCCGGGCCGCTGGGCAGGTGCAGCGCCTGCATCAATCGGCGGCCATTGAGCAGCGGCGGGGATTGGATCGATTGCTCGAACTGCTGGAAGTAGTGCGCGTGGAGTTGGGCGACGACGCGCAGCAGGCGTTCGCCGGCTTCGCGCCCGCTCTCCAGGTGGCCGGACGGTCCGTCGTAGGTTGCCAGGTGGTCGGCCAGGCTGAGGAGGGTGATGTCAAGGCCGTTTGGGCCGACATCGCGGAAGAAGCGATAGGCGGCGCGGCGGCTGACCGTTCCCTGCTGGCTGAAGAGCAGCGGGCGCATGTGCCCGGCGACGATGGTCTGGACGTGACTGATGGCTTCGTTGCTGAAGCGCAGATGGCGCAGGCGCGGCTCCACCAGGGCGGCCCCGGCGCTGTCGTGGTCGAAGAAACGGATGCGGCCATCGGGTTCGACGGTGCGGGTGACGGCTTTGCCGGCATCGTGGAACAGACCCGCCCAGCGCAGCACCTGCCAGCCGTCCAGTGCGCCCGTGACGGCGCGGTCCAGGTGGGCCTGGATTTGCGCCACATACGGGGCCGCATTTTCTCCCGCCTGGCGCAGGAATTGGCGGGTCGGCGGCGGCATGTCGTTCGGCGGCCGGTGGCGGACGACAACCTGTTCCACGCGGACCAACCAGCGCAAAACGCGGGCGGTATGGGCGAATACGTCCTCGTGGTGCGGCCGGGATTGCGTGACCTCGCGGAGGGCGGCGATTTCCGGCAGGGTGTGGGGAAGCAGGTCCAGCGCGGCCAGCAGGCGCAGGGCGTCGTCGGGGGCGTCCGTTTTCAGGCATTTGAGGAGTTCGTCGCGCACCCGCTCCGGGGAGATGGCGTCCAGCAGGGGGGCAGCCTGGCGGACGGCGGCGGCGGTTTCTGCTTCGATGTGGAAGCCAAAGCGGACGGCCAGGCGGGCGGCGCGCAGGGTGCGCACGGGGTCGTTGGCCAGGGCCTGGGGGGAGGCGTGGCGGATGCGGCGGGCGCGCAGGTCGGCCCAGCCGTTGAGGGGGTCAATGAGGCTGGCGGTGGTGCGGGCGGATGCCGGCATGGCCAGGGCATTGATCGTAAAATCGCGGTCTCGCAAATCCGCCTCCAGGTTTGGGCCGCGCAGCCGGGCGAAGTCCAGCATCGTTTCCGCTTGCGGCAGCATCACCCGCCCCGTATCCCGCTTCTTGTCCAGCACATAAGCGGGCGCGCCCAGGGCGTTGCCCACACGGAATGCCAGTTTGATGGCGTTTGCCGGCACGACAAAGTCCAAATCGTGGCTTTCCCGACCCAGCAGCGCATCCCGTACCACGCCACCCACCAGGTAGACGGGTATATCCTCCTGCTGCAGCACCGGTTGCAGCGATTGCAGCAGCGGCGGCAGCGACAGCGGCGCGCCGCCGGGTGGTTCCACGTAGCGCAGCGTGAAGCGTTCGCGGGGGCGATTGTGGCGGGCCTGGTGCGCGGCCTCCACGGGGGTCAGCCCTACACCGGCTACCTGCCCATCCAGAGACAGGGCCACCCAATGACGCGCATAGGCGGTCAAATCCACATTTTCTGGGGGTGGCGGGGTGTCTGTCGTCATGATGTCGGTTGTGGCGTTGCCGGCATTGGCTTACGCCGGCGGCGCGAACAGGTGCGCGAAGACGCTGGGCTTGAGCACGGCGATGTAGGGTAAATTGCGGTAATCTTCGGCGAAATCTAGCCCATAGCCGACGACAAACTCGTCGGGGATGTCGAAGCCAAGATAGCGCACAGGCACGTCCACCTCGCGGCGGGAGGGCTTGTTCAGCAGGGTGCAGATGTGCAGGGAGGCGGGTTGGCGTGCCAGCAGGGTGCGGTACATGTATGCCAGCGTGCGCCCGCTGTCGATGATGTCTTCTACGATGAGAATGTGGCGCCCCTGGATGTCCTGCTTCAGGTCCATGATGATTTGCACGGCCCCGCTGCTGGTTGTGCCGCTGCCGTAGCTGGAGATGGCCATGAAATCGACGTGGTGGGGACGGGTGACGGCGCGGCTGAGGTCGGCGAGGAAGATGAAGGCGCCTTTGAGGACGCAGATGAGGAGCAGGTCGTCGTGTTGGGCGAAGTCGGCGTCAATCTGGGCGGCGAGTTCTTGTATGCGCGTTTGTAGTTGTTGGGAGTTTATGAGGATGCGGTCAACGTCGTCGGCGAGGGGACGGTTTTGGGCGGTCATGCGTTTGCTCCATTTTGGCGTGGCGGTAGGACGGTGTGGCATTGCCGGCATCTGGCCTCATACACCTCCGCCGCGCCCACTAAAACAATCGGATCATCGAAGGCGGCGGGCTGGCCGTCAATCAATCGCTGTGTGCGGCTGGCGTCTTCGCCGCAGCGGACGCAGATGGCGTGCAGTTTTTCCACCATTTCCGCCCGCGCCAGCAGGTCGGGTATGGGTCCAAATGGTTCGCCGCGAAAGTCCGTATCCAACCCGGCGCAGATGACGCGAATGCCGGCATTTGCCAACTTCTGGCACACCGCTACGATTTCCTGGTCAAAAAACTGCACTTCGTCTACCGCCACCACCGTTGTCTCCGGCTCCAGGTGCGTCAGAATGTCCTGCGCCGACGCCACGGGCTGCGCTTCTACGCCCAGGCCGTTGTGCGAAGTGACCTGGCGGTGGTGGTAGCGGGTGTCCAGGGTGGGTTTGAATACCTGGACGCTCTGGCGGGCGATAATGGCCCGCCGCACGCGACGGATCAGTTCCTCCGTCTTGCCACTAAACATGCTGCCGCAAATGAGTTCGATACGGCCCCGTGTGTGCGTTCCCATTGTTGCTCCGGTTCAGAAGTGGTCAGGGATCGGTGGCCAGTGGTCTGGGGGTAACGACCAGTCCGCTGCCTGAGTCTGCCGCCGGTCACATTGGCTTCGACAAGCTCAGCCCACGCGAGATCGGCCATTACGTACAGATTGGACCAATTTTCTCTGGCGAAAATGGCCATTGAGCGCGTAAAATGGGTCCAATCTCCAGAGAGCGTCAGGTTACCCGGGAAAGATGATCCCTGTGTAGAAACGTGAAAACAGAAAGGGCAGATACGCTGGCGCATCTGCCCTTGAAATTCCGATAAGGGAATGGGGTGGAGGTGGCTACTCGGCGAGGCCCTGCGCTCTCAGGTGTTTTTTGATGTCGATGAGGGCCATCTGGCCGACGCCGACGATAGCCAGCAGCGCGTCATCGCCGCCTTCATTGTATTTGGCTGCGAGGTCGCCGACGGTGAGAATGCCGGCATCCAGCAAAGCAGCCTCCGCGCGCCGTCCCAATTCCAATTCCTGCAGTGGCATTGATTCCGGCGAAGAAGCAACAATTTGCTCTTCTTGCGCGGCCATAATCTCTTCCCGCTTTTGCAGGCGGCGCATGAAGCGGTCCACCTGGCCTTCCGTATCCACCAGCCGCTGCTGCCCGGTAAAGAACGGGTGCGTGCCGGACCAGATTTCCACGTTCATCTCCGGCACCGTGGAGCCAACCGTCATTACCACTTCACCGTTTACGATGACTTTGGCTTCAGGATACCATTCAGGATGGGTTTCTTTCTTCATGCCGTCTTACTCCGTGGGGTAGACGCTGATGTATTTGCGTCCATGCTTCGTCTCAAACGTCACGCGGCCCTCGGCCACGGCGAAAATGGTGTAATCGCGCCCCAGGCCGACGTTTGTGCCAGGGTGGAACCGCGTGCCTTTTTGACGCACGATGATGTTGCCGGGAATGACCATTTCGCCGCCATAGCGTTTGATGCCCAGACGTTTGGAATTGCTATCGCGACCATTTCGGGTGGAACCGCCACCTTTCTTATGTGCCATTTCGTTCTCTCCTCACTTTGAATGAGTCTGATCACCTGCGGGAGATCAGGCTTATCCGGCGATAATCTCGTCGATGTGCAGGCGGGTGTAATGCTGGCGGTGACCCCTGCGATGACGATACCGGTTCTTCGGGCGATACTTCCAGACGAAGATTTTCTTGCCGCGATACTGGTCCATGACGGTGGCTTTCACACTGGCGCCAGCCACGGAGGGTTGACCAATGTTTACCTGATCGCCGTCGGCCAGGAGCAGGACATTGTCCAAAACGATTTGTTCACCGACTTCATAGGGCAACTTCTCCACGGAGAAGCTATGACCCTCTTCGGCGCGGTATTGCCGGCCGCCGCATTCTACAATTGCGTACACGTTAATCCTCCAAAAAAAACCAGCATTTTGCAATGCCGGCGGGGTCAAATGTTATTTGTCGCCTGGTCGTGCGGTAACCAGAGCGACGGACTACGAATTATAGCCCGCGCCCGGGTCCGTGTCAAAAAGATGGTATCTTTTGTCTTTCCCGTGTCTTTCCGCGGATATTTAGGGACATATGTTATGTAAATGGACTCGCGCTACCAAAGATATTCTCATCGCGTAACTGCTAAGCCAGATTGGACCAATTTTCTCCGGTGAATAGGGTCATTGAGCGCCGGAAATTGGTCCAATCTCCAGAGAGCGTTCGTTAGTAGTTACCTCATCGCTTACCTATGAAGGTGGTTCTACCTCTGGGAAGCTGTAAAAAATCATGCTGTCAAAGCCAAAAAACACCGGACTTTAGTCTCTGAGGTTTGTTAACTGAATGTTGGCGATGACTTTGCCTGCCAGGTGGGTACGTTCTCGTACGACCAAAATATGGACTGAAAGGTTAGCAACTGGGGTGGAATATAAGTCAGGAAACGCGCGGCTGGAATGAAGGACAGTGGGTAACATTCTCGCAGCGGATCAAAGAAGAGGCGGAAGATTATCGTTACTTTCCGGAGCCGGATTTGCCGGCATTAGACATTGACGACGCCTGGATCGAACAAGTCCGCGCGGCTCTGCCTGAACTCCCCGACGCCAAGATTGCCCGCTATCTGGCGGATTTTGACCTGCCAGCATACGACGCTCACGTTCTCACCGATGAACACCCGTAACTGCCTGGTTTGAACAGGCAGTGGCAGCAGACGGCAATCCCAGGCAGGTCACCAACTTGATGATCAATAGCCTGTTCAACCTGATGGCGGCGCGTGGCCTGGCTCAGATTTCCGACGAATCCGCCCTGGCAGGCATTGTGGCGCAGATTCTGGCGCAAAATGAGGATCAGGTGGCGGTGTATCGTGCCGGCAAAACCAGAATTCGTGGCTGGTTTGTGGGGCAGGTGATGCAAGCCACTGGCGGCAAAGCCAACCCGACCCTGGTAAACAAACTGCTGGATGAGCAGCTCTATAAGGAAGTGTGAAGAACTATTCGCCCGAAGCAAAAAAGAACATGGCCTCCTGTTCCGTCGAAGCTTCTAAGATGCTAATGTAATTGTTAAACTCATCTATTTCCTGGTTGCTCTGAGGGGAAATTTTGGGCCAGACACTTTGTGGGAAAATGGCTTTGATATCCTCTCCATAATATGACCCATCTCTGGGAATAGTATATTCTATAATCTGCCTGCTGTCGCCTTTGTTTTCTAAAGTAACAGAAACAGGCACACTCACGCCTGTCCCCTTTCTTAATTGCTGCTGTTCTTGATAGAACTCTTGACACAAAGTCCAAAGATAAAGGGTAGTTATTTCCTCTTGCTGCTGAGTACCTAAAACATTGTAAGCACAAAATACTTTGCCACCGAATGCCACTGCACCCACATTGACAGCCAAATAGCTTTTTAATTCTTCAATCTGAATCGTTGGCTCTATCTGGTTTCGTTGTGATGTATCTGCTGTCGTTGTATTTTGGCACCCCATTGTTGCCGTGCCAATAAACATGAAGAAGATAAAGAATTTATTCAGCATCATCCTTAACCTCTACCTGTGAAACATCAGAACACCGTGCTACGAATTTGACTAACTTTACTCCTGTAGGAACCCCGGTTTTTTCACACGATGTTGTGATGTACGACATCTACCTGTTACCCTTCAGCCAATACCCCATAATATGGATACGGCGCAGTTAGACTTTTCTCTCTAACCGCGCCGAATAATACACATGAACTTTCCAAGCCCATGACAAGGTTTTGTCAGTCGGCTCTTGGGAATTTGAATGAGAGTGGGGCGAGCAACATATCTGATAAAGGCACAAGACCTTACGCCCCACTTAGTGATCGTCTAAATATTACTTCTCTTCGAGAGATTGGACCAATTATGTAGACATTAACAGGGTTTAACCAGAGCAAATTGGTCCAATCTGGGCAGATGACCTGTATAGTCACTCCTGTTTTACCTGCTGTAAAGTGCCGCAAATTGAGAAGTTGTTTCTAGACACTCACTTGATTACTTAAGTCAACTCCACGAACGCGCATTGATCGTATTTCATGGAAACCTGACTAGAACGTACCGTTGTGTAGCGCCCGCAGGTATGTCACGCAATCTTTTGTCCCTGGTATCCGTTGAATGATATGTGAGCAAAAGGTCAGTGGCATTTTCCGCAGTGACCAGCATATTATGGTAACTTACCCAGTTGCCGTTCTGCAACTGTTGTAACTGCACAATATCTCCTGGAGACAAAAGGTCTTTAGCAGTAGCATAGCTGGTCGTCCAACCAAGCTCAGTGGCGTAACTGTGATAATAGACTCTAATTGCTAAGCTCTGGGGTAAGGGCCTCGGCCAAAAAGAAACTGATCGTGTGGGCCAGAATCTTGGTCGTTATCCGATTGATCAACCCAGGCATTGAACGCGAGCGCGGTTGCTCAAAATTGAAGACGGTGGTCAGAACGCTGAAAGCCGTTTCGATGCGGTGGCGTAAATAGCCCAAGACTTTCCGAATATCCCGCGGCCATTGCTCTTTCTGATTGTCGCGCTTGAGACTAAGGAGGAGATGTTCCCCCGCATCCCATAGGCGGTCTTCCAGTTCTTGGGACACGTACCCTTTGTCACCGATCACACCCAGCCCTCTTCGATTTTCAAGCTGGGCAATCATGACGCTTCCGAAAAAAGCCTTGTTCATTGAACGTCGCCCCACAGTGGGGCGATTCTCTGAGCAAATCTGCCTTCTAAAATGTTTTCTAATTTTGGCGAAGGTATTGCTTTGAGTTATGGCTCAAAGTCTTTTGTCAATGCCGCGTTAACGGAAACCAAAGTGAGAATACCTTTGCGATGTTGAGGCAAGGGCCGGGTTCAAAAAGCTGTGCGGAGGCGGTTGCCGTGGTTGATGTGAGCCATGAACTCGGCGCGGGTCTTTTCGCAGGATTTGAACGTTCCGCGCATGGCGCTGGTGATCATGCGCGATTGTTCTTGTTTGATGCCGCGCATGATGGCGCACAGGTGGGAGCCTTCGATGACGACGGCCACGCCGGCGGGGTCGAGAATGGCCGTGATGGCGTCCGCGATTTCTTGCGTCAGGCGCTCCTGCACTTGCAGGCGGCGGGCGTACATCTCCACGATGCGCGGCAGCTTGGAAAGGCCGATCACCTGCTTGCCGGGGATGTAGGCGACATGCGCGAGGCCAAAGAAGGGGAGCAGGTGGTGTTCGCACAGGCTGTAGAAGCTGATGTCGCGCACAACGATCATTTCGTCGTAGGCCACGTCAAACAAGGCTCCGTTGATGAGTTCGTTCAGGTTGGTGTGGTAGCCGGCCAGCAGCTCCGCGTACATTTTTGCCACGCGCTCCGGTGTGCGCCGCAAGCCCTGGCGCGTGGGGTCCTGGACCAGGTTTTGCAGCATGGCGCGCACGGCGGCGGCGACGTTGGCCTGGTGTTGCGCGGTGTAGGCGTCGTGGCCGCTTTCCTGGAAGTCGGCGGCGTCATATACTTGAATGTGATTGCCGTTGCCGGCATTTTCTCTATTCATTACCAGACACATCTCCGCAAAAGAATCGACTAGAAAACGAAACCGCATTCCGGGCAGCTATCCGCATCGGCGGCGACCACGGCGTCGCATTGCGGGCAATACAACTCGAAATCAATGCCACATTGGGGGCAGGAGAGATCATCGGCGGAGACGGGGGCCAGGCATTCGGGGCAGAGCAGTTGCTGGCAGTGGGGGCATTGGTCCATGCCGGCATTGATCAATTGCCGGCACATGGGACACCTTAACACGGGATCAGGCGGGCGTATCACCTTCTCCGGGTCCTCCCCGCAGCGGGGGCAAATCGCCTCCTCCGGCTCCAGGTGAATCTGGCAGTTGGGGCAGAGGCGAAAAGAGCAGTTGGGGCAGGTGCTGATGCCGGCATTAAACTGCTCCCCACACGCCGGACAGGCCACAATCTGCACCATTCCCTCCGCCATCCGAATCGCATGTACCACCCGCGCCGACTTCCGTTGCATGATCGTCACCGGCTCCTCGCAGTAGAGGCAGATCACGTCGCCATGTTGTAGTGGTTGCCGGCAGTGCGTGCAGTAGTTGGGAAACAACGCCCCGCAGTTGGGGCAAATCTCCGTGCCCGCCGTCAACTCAAAATCACACAATGGGCAGTCAAAAAACAGATCCGCGCCGCAATGGGGGCAAACCTCATCCTCGTCATCCACCGCCTGGTTGCAGCGCGTGCAAAACGCCTGCCCACACTCGCGGCAAAAGCCATCTTCCAGGCTCACCGGCGCCTCGCAGGTAGGGCAGCGCGCGTCCTCATGAAACGGACGCGCCACCGTGCCCCCCACCACCGCCGGCGCCGCCGCGCCCAGAGCCACGCTGACGGGAGAGGTTGTTACTTCCATTTCTTCCGCCGCTTCCTCGTCAAAGACGAAGCCACACGTCGGGCAAACATTCACGTTGGCGGGCACGATTTCTTCGCATTCCGGGCACACCAGGTCAAATTCCACGCCGCAGGCATCGCAGCGTGTGGCTGAATCCGCCAGCGCCGCCAAACAGACCGGGCAAAACTCTTGCTCGCATTCGGGGCAAATTTCCGCGTCGGCTTCCAGGTGGGTATGGCAGGTGGGGCACGTTCTCGTTTCTTTCATGGGTCTTTCCTGACTGTATGATGGGTTCGTTGACGCAGCGTGTGCGCTTTGTGAATTCGGGTGGATTGATGGCGCGATAATGCCGGCACGCCCGCACCCTATTCTACTGGAATCCGCCAAAATCCCCATACCAGCCAATTATCACCCTTTTCCCATGAGAATGTCACCAGTTGCCGATTCAAGACCTGGAATTACTGGAGAATTAGCCTGTTCAGCGTTACAATTAGCATATAGTCTGCCTCGCCGCGGACCATAGAGGCAGCCGCTCACTTATCCGTAACGGTTGGCTGTCCGAACGAGAGGCAATAGGAAACAGCCCCCCCGGTCTGTTTGTATGCCTCGTTTTCGCCTGTTTGTTCTCCCCAAACGCAGACGTACATTTCCAGTAATCCCTTTCACATCCTTCCCCGTCCTGGCACAGGGGGCCAGGCGCATCTTGGAGGCAAAATGAGTATGGAAACCCTGACCGTAACCGACAATCGTACCGGTCACACCTATGAACTGCCCATTCAGAATGGCACGATCAAGGCAATGGACTTGCGTCAGATCAAGGTCAATAGTGATGACTTCGGACTGATGAGCTATGATCCGGCGTTTAAGAACACGGCCTCGACAAAGAGTACCATCACATTCATCGATGGTGACAAAGGCATTCTGCGGTACCGTGGCTATCCGATTGAGCAGTTGGCCGAACACAGTACGTTTCTGGAAGTCGCCTACCTGATTTTGTACGGCGAACTACCGACACAGGAAAAACTGGCTGAATGGAAACACACCATCACCCACCACACGCTGGTTCATGAGAATCTTAAAAGCGTCATAGACGGTTTTCGCTACGACGCGCACCCGATGAGCATCCTCATCAGCAGCGTTTCCGCTCTGGGCACGTTCTACCCGGAAGCAAAGAACGTGGAGGACCGGGCCAACCGGCAATTGCAGATCGCCCGCCTCATCGCCAAAATGCCTACCCTGGCCGCGCTCGCCTTTCGTCACAGCATGGGGCAGCCCTACGCCTACCCGGACAATGCCCTCGGCTACACGGGCAACTTCCTGAACATGATGTTCAAGTTGGTGGAGCCGCGCTACGATCCGAATCCCATTCTGGAGCGTGCGCTGGACATTCTCTTCATCCTGCACGCGGATCACGAACAAAACTGCGGGACAAACGCCATGCGTTCCGTCGGCAGTTCCCTCGTCGATCCCTACAGCTCCATCGCCGCGGCCACGGCGGCCCTGTTTGGCCCCCGCCACGGTGGCGCGAACGAGGCCGTTTTGCACATGTTGATGGAGATCGGCGACGCGAAGCGCGTACCGGAGTACGTGGAGCGCGTCAAACGGCGCGAATTCCGCCTCATGGGTTTCGGCCACCGCGTTTACAAGAACTATGACCCGCGCGCCGCTTTGGTTAAGGCCACGGCGCATGACGTGTTCAAGGTGACGGGAGCCAACCCGCTGCTGGATATTGCACTGGAATTGGAGCGCGTGGCGCTGGAAGACAGCTACTTCGTTGAGCGCAATCTCTACCCGAACGTGGACTTCTATTCCGGCATCATCTACCAGGCCATGGGGTTGCCGCTGGCCATGTTCCCCGTCATGTTCGCCATCCCCCGCACGGTTGGCTGGCTGGCGCAGTGGGAAGAGATGTTGAACGACTCGGAGCAGGCGATTGCCCGTCCGCGCCAGGTCTACCTCGGCTACGACGCCCGCGATTACGTCCCCGCGGACCAACGCTAAACGCTAGGAAAAACCGGGTTTTTACAAAAAACCCGGTTTTTGCCGTTTTAAATCAGGTATGGCTCCAACACAGCAACAGCCACACCGCGTCGTGATTGTTGGGGGCGGATTTGGCGGACTGTATGCGGCGCGGGCGCTGCGTAGCGCGCCGGTGGCGGTCACGTTGATAGACCGGCGCAATTTTCACCTGTTTCAACCACTGCTCTACCAGGTGGCAACGGGTGGCCTTTCTCCCGGTGACATTGCCTCACCGCTGCGGGCCGTGTTGGCGCGACAAAAGAACTGCGCTGTTGTGCAGGCGGAGGTGGTGGATGTGGACCCGCGGCGGCGGCGGGTGGTGCTACGTGATGGCGTTGTGCCGTATGACACGCTGATTCTGGCGCCGGGCGTGCGTCATCACTATTTCGGCCATGATGCGTGGGAGGAGTCGGCTCCTGGATTGAAAAGCATTGAAGAGGCGTTGACGATTCGCCGCCGCATCTTTTTGGCTTTTGAGACAGCGGAACGGGAGGGTGATCCGGCGCGGCGGGCGGCGTGGATGACGTTTGTTGTCGTCGGCGGTGGCCCGACGGGTGTGGAGTTGGCCGGGGCGTTGGGGGAGCTGGCGCGACGTACGCTGCGTGATGATTTCCGCCACATTGATCCGCGAAAGGCGCGTATTTTTCTGTTGGAGGGGCAGGAGCGCATTTTGCCGGCATATCACCCCACCTCCGCCACGCAAGCAACAACAGCCCTACAGCGGCTGGGTGTGACCGTGCGCACGCGCACGCTGCTGACGAACATGGGGCCGGATGGCGTGACGTTGGTGGAGAATGGGGTGGAAGCGTTTGTGCCGGCAAAAACCATTCTCTGGGCCGCGGGTATCAAAGCCTCGCCCCTGGGTCAACGCATCGCCAAACACACCGGCGCTTCCCTGGATAATGCCGGCAGATTACTTGTCCAACCCGACCTCACCCTCCCTGAATATCCCGAGATCCTCGTCATCGGCGATCTGGCGCACGTCGTCGGCGCGGATGGCCGGTCCCTGCCCGGCGTGGCTCCCGTTGCCATGCAGCAGGGAAAATACGCCGCCGACCTCATCAAGGCCCGCCTCCAAGCCCGCCCAATCCCCCCCTTCCGCTACCGCGACAAAGGTAACCTGGCCGTCATCGGGCGCAACAAAGCCGTGGCCGAGATTGGCCGCTGGCGCTTCTCCGGCATCATCGCCTGGCTTATCTGGGTCTTCGTCCACATTGCCTACCTCATCGAATTCGACAGTCGCCTGCTTGTCTTGCTGCAATGGGCTATTGACTACTTCACACGCAAGCGCGGCGCGCGCCTGATCACCGGAGACAACGCCTTTCCTCTTCTGGAGTCATTTGAACGGGAGAACGAATAATGCCCGGTCTACAGAATCCCCATGACCGTTTTTTCAAGAAGACTTTTACACAGCCGGACGTATCCCGTTCTGTTCTATCATGGACGGGAGGCGTGGCCTTTCCCGTCGCGCCTGAATAGTCTGTTCAATGCCCCGGAACCATTCGTGGAATTCGTGCCCAACTTTCGTTATCAACTGATAGATTTGAGCCAATACGCTGATGAAACGATCAAAGGTCAGGCTCTATTGTCCGTTGGCTTGCTCATCATGAAGTACATCTTCCGGTCAGACCTGGCGCAGCGACTCCCCGGCATTTTGGCGCTTCTGAGTGAGTTGGCGGAGCAGCAAACGGGTATACAATATCTTTACACGATCCTTCGCTATCTATCCGTTTCCGCTACATCGCTAAATGTGGCGGATTTGCGGCAGACGGTACGAAATCTGTTTGCCACACGTGGAGAGGAAATCATGGCTACAATAGCAGAGCAATGGCTGGAGCAAGGTCAGCAAGAAGGCCGGCAGGAGGGCCGGCAGGAAGGCTTGCTGGCGGGAATTGAACTGGCTTTGGAGTTGAAGTTCGGGTTAGAGGGTCTGGCACTGTGGCCGGAAATCGCGCGGATTTCATCGTTGCCACAGTTGCAGGCGATTGTTGCGGCTTTGCGCCAGGTAGATACCGCGGGAGAACTGCGGGAGATTGTCCATCGACTGGCAAGTGATGAGGTGGAAGCGTCATAGATGCATCAGCGACTTTGCCGGAAACGCTTTGCGCGACCTGGCTTCCTTGCCGCAATGCCTGCCGGCATTTTCAATGACCAGTATCGCACGACATCGAGTGAAAATATGAAACATACCAGGAATACATCCCAACGACCCTTTTTTGTCTGCTTTCTGTTATTTGTGCTATTTGTCGGTCCGTTGCCGGCATTTTCCGCCGCCGCGCAGCAAGAAACCCCCGATCTTCCCACGCCCAAAATCGTGGCGATTGCCGGGGATTTTCAGTCGGAGCTGGGTTGCTCCGGCGATTGGAATACAGATTGTGACGTGACTTTCTTGCAGTACGATGCCGGCAGCGACCTCTGGCGCGCCAAATTTACCTTGCCGGCAGGCGAGTGGGAATACAAAGCCGCCCTCAACGGAACCTGGGAAGACAACTTCGGTCTCAACGCCGAATACTATGGCCCTAATATCCCCCTCAAACTGGACGAAGAGCAATCCGTCACCTTCTTCTATGACCACAACACCCATTGGGTCACGGACAACGTGAACAGCATCGTCGCCAACGTACCTGGCAGCTTTCAGGACGCTGTTGGCTGTGCCGGCGACTGGGCACCCGACTGCCTGCGCACGCGGCTGCAAGACCCCGATGGCGATGGCATTTACACGTACATCACCACCTACATCCCCGCCGGCGACTATGAGGCAAAAGTAGCCGTCAATGAAAGCTGGGATGAAAACTACGGGGCGGACGGCATCGCCGGCGGGGGCAACATCCCCTTTACCGTGCCGGATAAGGCTCAGGTGACGTTTACCTGGGACCCGGCGAGCAAGCTGCTGACGATTACGACCGCCGCCGCGCCGGAGGGTGCGCCCACCAGCCCGCCCGTTGTCGCCACCGCGCCGGTCAACATCAACCCCGATTATGTGACGATTCCGGGCACGATCCAAAGCGTGCTGGGCTGTTCCGGCGATTGGCAGCCGGACTGCGGCAATACGTTTCTCACGCTGGACGAGGAAGATGATGTATGGCAAGGGGCGTGGGAATTGCCGGCAGGCAACTACGAATACAAGGTTGCCATTGACCAGAGTTGGAGCGTCAACTATGGCTTGAATGCGCAGAAAGACGGCCCCAACATCCCCCTGACCGTGCCCGAAGGGGGAGCCGTGGTCAAGTTTTACTATGATAACAAGACCAAATGGGTCACGGATAACGTGAACAGCCGCATTCCCACCGTGTTTGGCAGTTTCCAGGATGAGCTGGGCTGCGCCGCGGATGATGATCCGTCCTGCCTGCGCGCCTGGCTGGAAGACCCGGATGGAAATGGGGTGTACGCGGCAACGGTGCCGGCATTTGCCCTCGCCACCACCGGAGAAACCTACACCGCCCGCGTCGCCCTTAACGAAACCGCCGACGAAATCTACGGCGTCGATGGCGCGCCGGGCGGCGATCCCCTCACCTTCACCGTCCCCCCCGACGCCGCCGAAATCTTCTTTGAATACAACGCGGAGACTCACGTGCTTACCATCAACACCGCCGGCGCGCCCAAAGGCGACCTCGGTCTGGCGCAGGCCCATTGGGTCACGCGGGACACCATCGCCTGGGACATTGATCCCGCCGCCGCCACCACCTTTACCTTGCACTACGCCGTCAACGGCGGCCTCACCCTCAAAGCCGATGGCGACTTCGGCGGCGAGACAATCCCCCTCACCGTGGACGCAGCCGGACTCAGCGACGACATCATCGCCCGCTTCCCCCAACTGCGCACCTTCACCGCCCTGAAGATCGGCCCCAACGCCCTGCGCCAGGTGCGTATCGCCCTCAAGGGGCAGTTCGTCGTCTCCGCGCAAGATGCCGAGGGCACGGTCGTTGACGCCACCGGGCTGCAAATTCCGGGCGTCCTGGATGATCTCTACACCTACGAAGGTCCCCTCGGCGCGACCATCGCCGACGGCGCGCCCACGCTGCGCCTGTGGGCTCCCACGGCCCGCGCCGTGCGCCTCCTCCTCTACCCCGACGCGGCCGCCAACACCCGCCCCCAACCGCAGACGATGCGCGTAGACCCGGATACGGGCGTCTGGACGGCGGCGGGCGCGCCCGATTGGATGGGACAGTATTACTTGTATGAGGTGCAAGTGTACGTCCCCTTCACCGGCAAAGTGGAGACGAACCTGGTCACGGACCCGTATTCCATTAGCCTGGCCATGAACAGCACGCGCAGCCAGATTGTGGACCTGAATGACCCGGCGCTTATGCCGGCAGATTGGACCACCCTCGCCAAACCAGACCTGGCCGCGCCGGAAGACATCGTCCTTTACGAACTGCACGTGCGCGACTTCAGCGTCAATGACCCCAGCGTGCCCGCCGACCTGCGCGGAACCTACCTGGCCTTCACCTTGCCCGATTCCAACGGCATGAAGCACCTGCAAAACCTGGCCGCCGCCGGTCTGACGCACATTCACCTCCTCCCCGTTTTTGACATTGCCACCATCAACGAAGACAAATCTACCTGGGAGCAGGTGGACTTTGGCGAACTGGCGGCGTTGCCCCCCGATTCGGAAGAGCAGCAGGCTCTCCTCGCGCCCACGCGGGGCAAAGATGGCTTCAACTGGGGGTACGATCCCTACCATTACAGCACGCCGGAAGGCAGCTACAGCACCGACCCCAACGGTCCCGCCCGCATCCTGGAGTTTCGCCAGATGGTCGAAGCCCTGAACAAAACGGGCTTGCGTGTGGTCATGGACGTGGTTTACAACCACACCAACGCCAGCGGACAAAGCGAACGCTCCGTGCTGGACCGCATCGTGCCCGGTTATTACCATCGCCTCGATGGCAAAGGGCGCGTCGCCAACAGCACCTGCTGCGCCAACACGGCCACCGAACATAACATGATGCACAAGCTGATGGTGGATTCCGTCGTCATGTGGGCCACGGTCTACAAGATCGACGGCTTCCGCTTCGACTTGATGGGCCACCACATGCGCGACGATATGCTGGCGGTGCAGTCGGCGCTGCGCGCGCTCACGACAGACGCCGATGGCGTGGATGGGGCGCAAATCTACGTTTATGGCGAAGGGTGGAACTTCGGCGAAGTGGCAGACAACGCCCGCGGCGTCAATGCCACGCAGCTAAACATGGCGGGCACGGGCATTGGCACGTTTAACGACCGCGTGCGCGACGCGGCGCGCGGCGGCAGCCCGTTCGGCGGCTACCAGGAGCAGGGTTTCATTGATGGCTTGTACACGAACCCGAACGAGGTGGAAGCGCGCCCCGAAGGCGTACAGAAGGTGCAGTTGTTGCACTTTGCGGACCAGATTCGCGTGGCGCTGGCCGGAAATCTGGCCGATTACAGTTTTGTGGACATGACGGGGGAGACGGTAACGGGCGCAGAGGTGGATTACAACGGCTCACCCGCGGGTTACACCCAGGACCCACAGGAGCAAATCGTCTACATTTCCGCGCACGACAATGAGACGCTGTTCGACGCGGTGCAGTACAAAGCACCGGCCACGGCCACGACAGCGGACCGCGCGCGCATGCAGCAGATGGGGTTGAGTCTGGTGGCTTTGTCGCAGGGGGTTCCTTTCTTCCATGCCGGCAGCGACATGCTGCGCTCCAAGTCGTTTGATCGGGATAGCTACGACTCCGGCGACTGGTTCAACCGGCTGGACTTCACTTACCAGGACGCCGGCTTTGGCAGTGGCCTGCCCCCGGCGGACAAGAACAAAGAGAACTGGCCCATTATGCAGCCGCTGCTGGCGAATACCGATTTGCGCCCCACTTCCGCCGACATCTTGAGCACGGAGGCCCACTTCCAGGAAATGCTGCGCGTGCGCCAAAGCTCGCCGCTCTTCCGCTTGCAGACGGCGGCGGATGTGCAGCAGCGTCTTACTTTCCAGAATACCGGCCCGGATCAGATTCCCGGCCTGATTGTGATGACGCTCTCCGACGTGGGCGGCGCGCTTGACCCCCAATACGACGCGATTGTGGTTCTGTTCAATGCCACAAACGTGGCGCAGGATTACGTTGATGCGGAGATGGCGGGGGCGACGTTTGCCCTGCATCCTGTGCAGGCGGCGTCTGCCGACTCGCTGGTACGGACGGCGGGGTTTGATAGTGGCACGGGGACTTTTTCCGTGCCGGCATTAACCACGGCCGTGTTCGTTGCGGAGAAAGGAACCATGCTGGCGGCCAGACCCGCGCCGACGCCGGAGCCACAGCCGACGCCACCCGCGCCAGAAGCGACGCCGCCCGCACCAGAAGCGCCCGGCGCGGATTCTCAGCCGAGTCCAGGCGTCATCTGGGGGATTGCCGCCGCGGCGGTCGCCATCCTCGGCGGCGCGGTTTTATTCCTCATCCGCCGACGCTGACGTGAGTCAGGGACGAAGTTCCGCGCCGGAACTTCGTCCCTGCTCCCGTTTCCGGGAGCTATTCGCCCAGTTCCAGGATTACCGTGCCCACCCCGGTGTCGATATTGATGTCCAGAGTCACATCTGACTCCCCGTAGGCGTCGTTGACGTAGGCGTCGTCCTGGATACGGAAGCCGTTGGCCTTTACGTCGCCCAGCCCGGTATTTGCCCGGACGCGCACACCCACGTCGCGGGGGAGCTTCAGGGTTAAGTCGCCCAGGCCGCCGCCGATGGTGGCGTTCATGTTGCTTTCCCATGTGCCGCGCAGGTCAATGAGCACGGAGCCTGTTCCCATCTTAACGTTCAAATCGTCGAGGCGACCGCCGCCAAACTGGATGTTTGTTTCTCCCAGTCCGGTTTCAATGCCGGCATAATCCAAAGCCTGTGCCCCGATCTTCATCGTTATATCCCCGGTTCCCGTTTTGACTTGAAGGTCCGTGAGCGTCAACTCGCTGAAGTCGAGCGTACTTTTGCCCACACCCATCGTCACGTTCATATCCAGGGGTATTTCGTTGTTAAACCGCAGTGTCCAGCGGTTCGTAATTTTGTCGTCGGGAATGCCATTGATATTGCCGCTGGGCTGCGCCACCCGCAGCCGCCCGTTGTTATTAGTGACCTGATAATCCAATTCGGGTTTCCAATCCGCGACGTTGTACGAGAAATCGGCTTGTAGCAGCGATTCCGCGCCGCCGCTCAGGTTGAGTTCTCCGACACCCATGTTCACCGTGACGCGCACTTCCGTGGCGTCCGCCGGTTCAATGGTGTGTGTGTCGGTTTGCAGCGCGCCTACTTTGGTTGTGACGACGTTGCAGGCCAATGCGGCCAACAGCAGGCCGGAAAGCAACCATGTGATGCTGCTTCTCCTTTGATGGTTCCCAGATGAAATTGGCGCGCGCGTTCCATCCGAGCTGCTGCCGGTTACTTGTGTTTGCGTTAATTGCTTCATTCCGTTTTCCTTTCAATTCGGTAATTGCCCGGCGAGCGTCCGAAATTTAGTTCCCCTCCAGGTTGGTTCGTTCTCCTTGAGCGTTAAGAAAATACGTAACTACTAACGCTCTCTGAATGAACCAATCGGAAAGGGGGGGTGTCGCCCTGGCCCGAGACGGCTACGGGCTTCACCCAAACGTTACGGACGAGGTATGAGGTTGGGAAATGGTGTGGGCTGGTCGAGAGGCTTTGCAGCCTGGTGACACTAGTCAATACGACCAGGGACGGAATTTGTTGCGTGGGGGAGGAAAGGAAAATCGTCTATTCAGCTTTTGAGGGTACATCTGCCAACATGACAGCTTCTGGGAAGGTGTATATTTTGCTCCGGCGTGGACGTGGTAAAATGGCGAATGGGCATTTGGCGTTTCGTTGCTTTTGCCTGCATCCCCACACTCATTTTGGAGGCGATATGTCATTAACCTATACGAGTTATTTGCAAATTGAAGGATTGTTAGACCTGCAAGCACCCCAGTCGGGCGGTCCTGAACATGACGAAATGCTGTTCATTATCATTCATCAGGTATACGAATTGTGGTTTAAGCAGGTGCTGCACGAGATGGACTACCTGTACGCGCGGCTGTTGGAGAACGACGCGGCGCGCGCGCTGCCCACGCTGCGTCGCATCTTGACGATTTTCAAGACGCTGGTTTCGCAGATTGATGTTTTGGAGACGATGACGCCGTTGGAGTTTTTGTCGTTCCGCGACCGGCTGGAGTCGGCGAGTGGTTTTCAATCGTACCAGTTTCGGGAGCTGGAATTTGCGCTGGGGCATAAGCGGCGCAATGTGCTTGTGCATTATCCGCAGGGGACGGTGCCGCGAGAACGGTTGGAGATGCGGTATGCGCAGCCGACGTTGTGGGATGGTTTCCTGCGTTTTTTGGCGCTGAATGGGTATGATGTGCCGGCATTTCTCCTCCAGCGCGACGTGACAAAACCGCTGGAGCCGTCACCGGAAGTGCAGACCATCCTGATTAGCGTTTACCGCGACAATCCCGACGTCATGCGCGTCTGCGAGCGGTTGGTGGACCTGGATGAAGGCTTGCAGGAGTGGCGCTACCGCCACATCCAGATGGTGCAGCGCACCATTGGCAACAAGCAGGGCACGGGGGGATCCACAGGCGTGGGCTACCTCACATCTACCCTGTTCCATCCTCTTTTCCCTGACTTGTGGGCTATTCGGACGGGTCTGTAAAGCAAGATTGGAGATAACGGATGCGTTGGAAGGGTTCTTGCTTGTCGGCTAGTCCCCGGTCGATTTTGCACGAACCCTTCTGTCACGTCAGGCGCGACGTTACCACGGGAGCGCGGTCCGTCAGGCTTGATTTTGGGTCCTCAGGGTAAGAAAGACGGTTGTGCCCTGGCCGCGCTCGCTCTCGACCCAGATACGCTCGTGGTGGGCTTCCACGGCCATCTTGCAAAAGGCCAGGCCGAGGCCGCTTCCCTGACCGACCGCGTTACCCGTGCTGAATTTTTGGAAGAGGGTGGTCTGTTGTTCGGGGGGAATGCCCGGACCATTGTCGTGAACGGCAACGAGGAGCTTCTGGGGGTCGGCGGCCAGTGGTTGGGCGCTGATGCGGACGTAGCCGCCGTAGGGGGTGAATTTGATGGCGTTTCCGAGCAGGTTTTGCAGCACGCGCTCAATAAGTTCACGGTCGGCATAGGCGGGGGAAATGCCGGCAATCTCCCGTACCAAACGCAACTTTTTTTCATGAGCGATAACCGCGTACCGCTTCAAGAGTCCGTCGGCCATCTCTTGCAGGGTGAATGAAGAGTAATGAATCGGCATCATACCGCTTTCTATGCGGTTAATGTCCAGGATCGAGGAGACCAGCAGGAGCATTTGCTCCGCGCTGTGACGAGCAACGTGCAGAATCTCCTGATTGGCCTCCGTCATCTGCGCCGCCGTCGTTTCTTCCAGCCAGGTCAATGTGGTATGGATCGCGCCGAGCGGCGTACGCAGATCATGCACAATCGTGGAGGTGAGGTCCTCGCGCAACTGCTGCAACCGCTGGCGTTCGGTGATGTCGTGTAGGAGCAGCAAATAGCCTTGGTGTTGCTGCACGCGGTCCATTACCGGCGACAGGCGCGCTTCGTAGCCGTACGTGGTGTTTCCTTGCCGCAGGCGCAATTCCGTGACAAAGGCTTCTGGTGTTCCATTCTCCGTGAGTGGTGGAAGTTGGTGACGCAGTTCATCAGGCAGCATCTGACCAAAGCTGTTTTCTTCGCGCCAATTGAAGATAGTGCGCGCGGCCTGGTTCAGATCCAGAACGCGCTGGTGGTGATCGAACACAATCATGCCGTCGTTCATGCTGTTGATCACGCTGCCGCGGGCAATGGGCACGATGTCCAACAAGCGAAAGCGGTAAAGCCCGATAGAGAGAAGAAAAGTGCTGATGCCGAAGGCAAACGGGGTAGGATCGAGGCGGACGATGCGGAAGATGTAGAGGATATTGCCAATCCAGGGGATCATGAGGCCTGAAAACAGAATGAATGCCTGCAACTGGAACATTTTGACCAGGTTGCGCCAGATAACGCGGAGCAATAAGCTGGAGCCGATGAAGACGTAGCTGTAGCTGACGAGGACGTGAAACCAGAACCAGGGGCCGTAGGTGTTCGCCAGAAGGATGCCGTCCGGGCTGAGTTCGTTGGTGCGCCAGAGGAGGTAGTGCCAGTTGTTGGTGAAGGCGAGGAGGATGGTCAATGCCGGCACAATCGTCAATACCACCACATTCCGTCGCCGCAACCAGTCCTCATGATTGGTATGCCGCAGCACCAACAACAGCCAGGCCAGCGGCGTCGCGGCAATACCCACATACTCCAACCTGGCCCAAAACAACTTTGCGCTCAGGCCCGTAGCGGACAGTTCCAACCCGTAGGTGACCGCCCACCAACTGGCCGCCAGTCCCAGTAGTGTAAAGTAACGTGTTTCGTTGTTGTCCCGCCACTGCTGCGCATAAAGCCCCAGCAGGATGAGTGCGCCGGCAATCGTGAAGAGCAGCAGGGAGTGAGGCGTATAGTGCCAGTTCATTTCCTGGTATAATGATGATGTGTGAGGCTCGCTATTGGGTACTGCCAGCAAGCGGTACAATGGCAATGCCGCAATAGTAATGGCTCTTGCGGCGGCAACCAATGGTACTTGTGTATTTGTCCGCCCTGTTTTTTGGTTGGCAAGACCATGATTCATTTCCTATTTTTGCTGCTCAACGCACTCATCATGATGGCGCTTCCATTTGTGCTCGGCCACTTTCTGAGCCAGAGGCTGCGTTTCGACTGGGGGCTGTTTGGCGTGGGCGCGATCACGTTCATCTTGTCGCAGGTGGGGCACATTCCCTTTAACCAGTTTGTGTTTGCGCGTGTGCCGGCATTGTCGGCAAATCTGATCTTGTTGGCGTTGTTTGGGGGACTGTCCGCCGGCGTTTTTGAAGAAGTTGCCCGTTATCTCATGTACCGTTTCTGGGTGCGGGACGCGCGCGACGGCCCCAGCGCCCTCATCCTCGGCCTGGGGCATGGCGGCATTGAGTCCTTCCTCCTTGGATTACTTGTCGGCATCAACGGCTACTTCCTCTTTCTGGTTCACCAGGGAGGGACAACCGTACTCGTGCCGGAGGCGCAAATGCCGGCATTGCAGCAAGCCACCGCCACCCTCCTCCAATCCCCGCCCTACCTCCTCCTCCTCGGAGCCATCGAACGTCTTTTCGCCATCGCGCTGCACATCTCCCTTTCACTCATCGTCCTGCAAACCTTCACCCGCCGCCAGGGGCGCTGGCTCCTTCTCGCCATTGGCCTACACGCCTTGTTTGATGCTGCCGCCGTCTACGCCGCCACCACCTGGAGCGCCATCGTCGCCGAACTGATCATTGGCCTCATGGCCGCGCTCCTTCTCGCATTTGCCTGGCGGCTCCGCCATACCGGACCCGCGCCGGCGGCGGAGGAACCTTTGCCCAACCTGTCGCCGGCGCCGATCCGTCCCGTGGAATTGTCCGCCGACAGGCTGGATGATTCCCGCTATCAATAAAGCCGTATCCCGGTTACCTGGAATTGACCCTCATGATTCATACCGAAAATCTGACAAAGAAGTTTGACGAGTTCGTAGCTGTGGATCGCCTGTCGCTGGACGTGGCCGAGGGGGAGGTTTTTGGCTTTTTGGGGCCAAATGGCGCGGGCAAGACGACGACCGTGCGCATGTTGACCAGTTTGATTGGCCCAACTGCCGGCAGCGGCACCGTCCTCAACTACCGCATCGGCCAGGATGATCAAGAAATCCGGCGGCATGTCGGCATCCTCACCGAATCCCCCGGCCATTATGATCGCCTCAGCGCCTACCGCAACATGGCCATCTTCGCCAGCCTCTACGAAGTACAGGACGTAGCCGGGCAGGTGGAGAAATACTTGCGCTTGCTTGGCCTCTGGGCGCGCCGCGACGATGCCGTGGGAACCTTCAGCAAGGGGATGCGGCAAAAACTGGCGATTGCCCGCAGCTTGCTGCACGAGCCGCGCATCCTCTTCCTCGACGAGCCGACGTCTGGCCTCGACCCGGAAATGGCAAAGCTGGTGCGCGATTTTATCGCCGAACTGCGGCAGGAGGGGCGCACTATCTTCATGTGCACCCACAACTTGGATGAAGCCGAGCGATTGTGTGATCGCGTGGCGGTGTTTAATACCCATCTGCGGGTGGTGGACACGCCGACCCGTTTGCGCCAGCAGTTGTACGGGCGGCAGGTGGTCTTTCACCTGGCCGGAACTGCCGCCGACTTCGCCCCTACGCTGGCGGAATTGCCTTATTTGAAGCGCGTGCAGGCCGTGGATAACAAGCTGGTTGTGGCCCTGGACGAGCCGGAAGCGCATAATCCTGAGTTGATCCGCCTGTTGGTGAATGCCGGCGCCGATTTGCAGTTTGTCGGCGAACTGCGGCACTCGCTGGAGGATGTTTATCTGCAATTGGTGAAGGATAGCTGAGGCGATAATGCCGGCATCCGCTTTTCCGATAGATTCAAATTCCAAGAACGATCCCATCTTGGGGAGAACCAAATCCTGGACGCGGCGTCTGCCTGTTGAGAAAAACACATGAACAAGATCAAAACCATCATCCTCAAGGAATGGGCCGAAGTATTTAAGCAGCGACTGGTCCTCTTCACCGTCATCTTCATCCCCCTCCTGTTCACCGGGATGGCCCTGGGCATCATCCTGGCAACCGGCGATACCGTCGTCGATGCCGCGTCCATGCAGGATTTCCCCGGAGACGTGGCCGCGACGATATGCGCGGGCGTGGCGGAAAAGGACTGCTTCTCCGTCTACCTGGCGACGCAGTTCATGTTCATGTTCATGATGATTCCCGTGATCATTCCCGTAACCATTGCCGCCTACAGCATCGTCGGCGAGAAGACGACGCGCAGCCTGGAGCCGCTGCTGGCGACGCCCATCACCACGGGAGAACTGTTGGCGGGTAAGGCGTTGGCGGCGATTTTGCCGGCAGTGGCCGCCACGTGGTTGGGATTTATCATTTTTCTTGTGGGCATGTTCATCAAAGGCGGGACCAGCCTGTTTACCAGTCTGACGCAACCGCTGTGGCTGGTGGCAATCCTGGCGGTGGGGCCGCTGCTGGCTCTACTGTCCGTGGCTTCGGCGCTGATGGTGTCCTCGCGGGTGAGCGATCCGCGGGTGGCGGAGCAGTTGTCGGCGGTGGTGGTGGTCCCGCTGGTGCTGCTGGCCTTTGGGCAGATGGCCGGCCTGATCATTCTAGATCGGAATATGGTGCTGTTGATTGCCGGCATTCTCCTCATCCTCGACGCCGCCGCCATCTACGTTGCCGTGCGTATTTTCCAGCGCGAAACCATTCTGACAAAATGGAAATAACCGTCGCAAACACCGGATCCGCCGTCGCGCCTTCGCGTTTCCGTTTGCGCAAAACGTCACATTCGCTATAATCCACACGCTGTTTACGCGCCCGATTTGGTAGACCTACACATGGGCGCGCATCCCGCCCCTTTTGTTTTTCCATCAAACACACGTTTGGACCGGCTGGGTGTGCTGAACCGTGCGCAAGAAGCGCACGCTTGAGTTCCAGCCCGGATTGAAGAACGTGGAAGCACAAAACACAACTGAAGGAGTTACCATGCGAGTCGTTTCAATGAAAGCCTTGCTGGAGACGGGCGTGCATTTTGGTCATCGCACCCGTCGTTGGCATCCCCATATGAAGCCGTACATCTTTACCGAGCGCAACGGCATTCACATCCTTGACCTGCAACAAACCCTCTACATGATTGAAGAAGCTTACAGCCTGGTGCGCGATACCGTGGCGGAGGGCGGCTCCGTCCTGTTCGTGGGAACCAAGCGTCAGGCGCAGGACACCGTCGCCAAGGAAGCGGAACGCGCTCACCAGCCCTACGTTAACCAGCGCTGGCTCGGCGGAACCCTGACCAACTGGCAGACGATCCGCCAGCGTATCAAGTACCTGGAGAAGCTGGAAAAGCGGCGGGACGAGGGCGAATTTGACCTGTTGAAGAAGAAAGAACGCCTGACCCTGGAGCGGGAAATCGAAAAGCTCAATACCCGCCTCGGTGGTATCCGCACGATGGACCGCCTCCCTGACTTGCTTTTTGTTGTAGACATCAGCAACGAAGAAACCGCCGTACGCGAGGCCAACATCCTGCAAATCCCCATCATTGCCATGGTGGATACCAACTGCGACCCCGATCCGATTGATTTTGTCATTCCGTCTAACGACGATGCGATTCGCGCCATCAAGCTCATTTGCGGTAAGATGGCGGATGCGGCGCTCGAAGGGATGTCGCTGCGAAAAGAGTCCATGGACGAAGCTGTGGGCGAATTCGAAGAGTACGACTACGAGGACGATGATCGCCTGCATGAGGCCACGGATGAAGACCTGCTGGGTCGCTCGACACTGGCGAAGATCCGTGAGACGGAAGAGCCGTCCGACGATGAAGACAATGAAGACGAGTACAACGACGAGGACTAGAGCCTGTCATTGAGATGCGCGTAAGGGCAGACGTTCGTGTCTGCCCTTTTGCCGCGTATACGTCGCGGTATCGGTAAAAACCCACTGTATACGAACAAAAGCAAATTTGCGGGCGGTCGCGTAATACGCGGCGGCCTGATGTGTCTGGGTGATTATGGCCGAATTATCCCGGAGACAGATTGCCTCGTAGCCGAGGAAACAGGAGATATGACGCATGAAGATTACGACCGATATGATCAGAGAGCTGCGCCAGGTAACGGGCGCGGGTGTGCTGGAAGCCAAGAAGATTCTGACGGAAACGAACGGCGATTTTGAGAAAGCCGTGGATGCGCTGCGCGAAAAGGGGCTGGCGAAGGCCGCCAAACGCTCCGCGCGTGACGCGAATGAAGGGGTGATTGAACTGTATGCGCATCCGGGGAACCGGGTTGGCGTTATTTTGGAGCTGAATTGTGAGACAGATTTCGTGGGACGTAATGAGCAGTTCCGCGAACTGGCGCACGATCTGGCGCTGCACATCGCGGCGATGTCCCCAAGCTACGTGAATATTGAAGATGTGCCGGCAGCCGAGCTGGAGCGCGAGATGAGTGTGCTGCGCGCGCAAGCCTTGAGTGAAGGCAAGCCGGAGGCGGTGGCGGAAAAGATCATCGCCGGCCGTATGAACAAATTCTATGAAGACACCTGTCTCATGGAACAGCCTTTCGTGAAGGATGACAAGGTCAAGATTAAGGACATGATCACGGATGCCATTCGCGTGATGGGTGAAAACATCATGGTGCGCCGTTTCTCGCGTTATGAACTTGGCGAGGGGCTGTAAAGGATTGGTAACCGGAAGAGGGGCAGCGTCAAAACTGCCCCTTTTTGCTATCACGTCCCCGTCGCGGTGATGCCGGCATCACCCCATAAGAGACAATGATGGAGTCAAGTTTGATGCCAGAGATCAAATACAGACGCATTCTGCTGAAGTTGGGGGGCGAAGCAATGGCCGGACCCGATGGGTTCGGCATTGACCCCATGCGCGCGGCGGAAGTTGCCGCGATAATCAAGAGCGTTTATGATTTAGGCGTGCAAGTCGCTGTCGTCATTGGCGCGGGCAACTTGTGGCGTGGTTCGGTCGGAATGCGTTTTGGCATGGAGCAGAGTACAGCCGACCACATGGGTATGATTGCCACCGTCATGAATGCGCTGGCCTTGCAAGATGCGCTGGAGCGCACGGGCATTGTCACCCGCGTGCAAACAGCGATTGAAATGCGTGCCGTAGCGGAACCGTACATCCGGCTGCGCGCGATGCGCCACCTGGACAAAGGTCGAGTCGTGATCATCGGCGGCGGCACGGGGAATCCATACTTCACCACGGACACGGCGGGCGCACTGCGCGCCATGGAAATTGGCGCGGATGTGCTGGTCAAGGCCACGAAGGTGGATGCGGTGTATGACAAAGACCCACATACCTACCCGGATGCGCGCCGTTTTCATCATTTGTCTTACATCGATTTTCTCAACCAGCGTTTGCGCGTGATGGATGGAACGGCTATTTCTCTTTGCATGGAGCACAACCTGCCGATTGTCGTGCTCAACTTGTGGGACGAGGGCAGCGTGGAAAAACTGATCAGAGGAGAAGTCGTCGGCACGACTATTTCCAATTAACAAACAGGGACCGCGCGCGCCGCTTCTGGCCGCTGCCCACTATTTTTATTGTTGTTTTTTTCGCGTTTTTCCGCGTCATTTTTGAACGCGGGGTGCGAGTTAGAAATTCGCCCGACAAGGTGTTTTCGAAGGAGGCTCTGATGATTCTTGAACTTCTACAGGACGCGGAAGAACGAATGAAGGGTGCTATTAAATCTCTGGAGGATGATCTGGCTTCTTATCGCACCGGACGCGCCTCCCCGCATTTGTTGGACCGTCTGATGGTTGAGGTTTATGGCATGGAAATGCCCCTCAACCAGCTCGCGTTGGTTTCCGTGCCTGAGCCGCAGCAATTGGGCATTCGTCCTTTCGATGCCCGTACGTTGTCAGCCATCGAACGCGCCATTTTCAAGTCCGATCTGGGTTTGACGCCCAACAATGATGGCAAAATCATTCGGCTGAACATTCCCATGTTGACGGAAGAGCGCCGGCGGCAATTAACGCGGCTGGTAGGGGGGCGGGTCGAGGACGCCAAGGTGGCGGTGCGGAATGTGCGACGCGACGTGCTGAATGATTTCCGCGACTTGAAAAACGAATCGGATATCACCGAGGATGAATTCTTCAGGGCGCAGGATCAACTGGATGAACTGACGAAGAAGTTCGTGGAAAAGATTGATCAACTGGGACGAGCCAAAAACGCTGAAATTATGGAAGTCTAGTCGCGTTCCCTCTCCGTTATGTTCTGGCAGCGATTACTTGTAACACTCGCGCTTGGTCCGCTGGCTCTCTACCTGGTCTACCTGGGGGGCTGGTTCTATTTTCTGCCGCTGCTGCTTATGCTGCTGCTGGCAACGGTTGAGTATTGCCATTTGTTGCAGCATTTGGGTTGGAAGCCGCTGGTGTGGTTGTTGCTGCCGGCAAATCTCCTCTTCTTCGTTGATGGTCAATGGCCGGACCTGGGGCTGCTGAACGTGGCGTTTGCCATCACCCTGTTTGCCACGATGCTGTATGGTCTCTGGTTGTATGAGGGCCGGCATAGTGAGACAGCAGCGGCGGATTGGTTGACGATGAATGCCGGCATTCTTATCGTCGGCTGGCTTGGCAGTCACTTCTTTCGCCTGCGCAACGTGCTCACGCAGCCCTGGCAATGGACCGCATTGGCCCTGGTTGCCATCTGGGTCGCCGATTCCGCCGCTTATGCTTTTGGCAAACGCTTTGGACGGCGCAAACTCGCCCCTCGCCTCAGCCCTAACAAGACCGTCGAAGGGTACATCAGTGGCATCATTGCCGGCACGGCCCTGTCCGTCATCGCCGCCTCCCTACTGCATCTCCCTGTTGGCCTGGCCGGCCTCTTCGGCCTGCTCACCTGCACATTCAGCCCCGCGGGCGACCTGGCAATCTCTCTCCTAAAAAGGCAGGCCGGCGTCAAGGATTCCGGCAATTTGCTTCCGGGGCATGGCGGCGCGCTGGACCGCGTGGACAGCCTGCTCTGGTCCGTGACAATTGCTTACTACTTTGTCATATTTCTCGCTTGAAGGAATCGCTCGTTATCTTGCATCCGGCGCGCCGCACCTCGTGCCCGTCCATCTATCCCACTTCCCACTGTTCACGCTTTTCCCAGGAGCTGCGCATGTCCAAAATTGTGACAATTGAACGTTTCGTCTACGATAACCAGCCTACTCATGCGCGTGGCGAATTCACCAACCTGTTGTACGACATCGCCCTCGCCGCCAAAGTGATTGCCCACAAAACCAATCGCGCCGGTCTTACGGATATTCTCGGGCGGGCGGGCGCCGTCAACATTCAAGGTGAAGAACAGCAGAAACTGGACGTCTACGCTGACGACATCATTTTTCGCCTGTGCGACCATACCGGGCGCTTGTGCGTCATGGCCTCGGAGGAGCAAGAAGATATCCTGGAGATTCCCCCACAGTTTCAGAAAGGTTCGTACGTCCTCATCTACGACCCCCTTGACGGCTCCTCCAACATTGACGTTAATGTGAGTATTGGCACGATCTTCGCTATCTATCGTTGCCTCGATTGGGCCAACCGCGGGCGTCTGGAAGACTGTTTGCAGCCAGGGCGCAAGCTCGTCGCGGCGGGGTATGTGCTCTATGGCTCCAGCACCATGCTGGTCTACAGTACGGGACACGGCGTCCACGGATTTACGCTCGATCCGGAGTTGGGTGAGTTTCTCCTTTCACACGAAAACATGACTTTGCCCAACCCGCCCAGGTTCTACAGCGTCAACCATGCGTACTATCGCCACTGGACGCCCGGTGTGCAAAAATATGTGCGCTGGCTGCAAGGTGTGGAACCGGACGCGCCCCCATCGCCTGCCCTGTCTGAACGATACATTGGCTCCATGGTTGCGGATTTCCACCGGAACCTCCTGCGCGGCGGCGTTTTCCTTTATCCGGCGGAGGCGCAGAAGCCGCAGGGGAAGATCCGCTTGTTATATGAAGCCGCTCCCTTGAGCTACCTGGCGGAGCAGGCAGGCGGATATGGCTCCACAGGATGCGGGCCGATTCTCGACGTTGTTCCTACGGCTTTGCACCAGCGGACGCCGCTTTTCATTGGCAATCGTGCTCTCGTGGAACAGGCCGAAGCATTTATCGCCGCGGAAATGGCGCCCGTCAAGGGGGCCGTCTGAAACGACTTTCTCGATGTCCTGGAGCCGGGAAGCAGAGCGGCACGAATATCATTCGGTTGACCGGGCGGCGAACGGTCATTATGTCGGAGAAGGGGAATGGTTGATGCCGGCATCATACAGTACAGCTACCGACGCGCAACTATTCACGACCACCTTCCCGGAAGTTGTATTGAGGCGAAATGACTTCAATGAGACGTATTTGGCCGGAAAGCGAGCTTCTGGGAAGGTTTGTGGGGGCATATCCCCTGAGGCTGAACAGCCCACCGACGAAAGACTTTGACGAGACCAGGCAGGCGTGTTATACTTCAGGCTGCCTGGTAATTCTCGCAAACGCACTTTTCCCTTGACCTCAGCAACCAACCAATTTTCTTCCCACAAGTCGGCATTACTTGGCTCCCCAACGTTTACTTCAAGATTCAACGATTGCTATTCCAGTATGCTGGCTTTGTCCGTTTGCGATCCGAAGGTGGGGGTTTGTTCGGATTTCTTCTTTCGAGTCAACCTGATGGCAGCGTAATTCATGCCAGAGACTCCGCCTGATTTAGGCGGTGATTCAGCCTATTAAATCACCCAGGTTCTGTCGGGCTGCTGCACCAAGTAAACGACCCGCTAACGCTGTTACACGCTTCGCAGTCCGCTTCCTGCTGACCCCGCTCCGAGGAAGACGCCTCTTGCGAACTGGTTTTCAGCACACAGCGCGCCATTCTGAGCCATGTTGGCTCCGGCGTCGCCTCTTTTTTGATTAGTTGGCAGCAGTCGCTTCCCTGTAAACAGGAGATAGCGGAATTAGCGTGGCAAGGGTACTCTGTTCGTAACTGCTGACGTTGCCATTCCGTAGTTCTTTGCATCGTCACTCCTAAGCCAGATTGGCCCCATTTTCTCTGGTGAAATGGGTCCAATCTCCAGAGAGCGTTAGTAGTTACCTCTGTTCATGAATTGATGGAGAAGCGCACGCTGACTTGTTTTACTGTTCTGCCGGTAAGTGTCAGTATTGGCAGATAGGCTTCCCCGCTTACCAGAAGGCCAGGAAAGTAGGGAAATGTCTTTGATAGTCACTCAGGCCAGGGGCGGCAAAGTGGGCCAGTCTCCCGTTGCGCGTGGTGGCAAAACCCTGAATCTGATAAGAAATGAATAATGACAATCGGCATGATTTGTGCCGGCATTTCGTGGTTGGCCTCCGCGCGCGCCGCCTGGTGTGCATCGCCCCAACCATAGACTTTCACGTGGAGATTGATAAACAATGATGGACATTGTGCAACTTGAGGCCAAGAAAGTTGGCGAACTACGTAACATCGCCCGCGAACTGACCGTTAACGGCTTCAGTACGATGAAAAAACAGCGCCTCGTCTACGAGATATTGCGCGCACAGGCTAAAGCACAGGGGCTTGATTTCCGCGGCGGCGTGTTGGAAATCATCGAAGATGACAAACAACCCATTGGCTTCCTGCGCACCAACCCCAATTACACCGCCGGCCCTGACGACATCTACGTTTCCAATTCCCAGATTCGTCGCCTCGGCCTGCGTACTGGCGACATGGTGATCGGCCAGGTACGGATTCCCAAAGAGAACGAAAAGTACCACAGCCTCTTGCGCGTCGAGTCCGTAAACGCCAGTAACCCGGAAGAAGCCAAACGCCGTCCCCACTACGAGGACCTCACCCCCATCTTCCCTCTGGAAAAATTGAAGCTGGAAACCCTGCCGAACGTTCTTTCCACCCGGATGCTCGATCTTGTCGCACCCATCGGTCGAGGACAGCGCGGTCTCATCGTTTCTCCGCCCAAAGCAGGCAAGACGACCGTACTCAAAGAAATCGCCAACGGCATTTCCGAGAACTACACCGACATCTATCTCCTCGTCGCCCTTATCGGTGAGCGTCCCGAGGAAGTGACCGACATGGAGCGTTCCGTCGAAGGCGAAGTAGTCAGCTCAACCTTCGATGAACCCGTGAAGAGCCACTGCCGCGTTGCTGAGATGGCTCTGGAGCGCGCCCGCCGCCTGGTGGAATCCGGCAAAGATGTGGTCATACTGCTGGACTCTATCACCCGCCTCGCCCGTGCCTATAACCTCACAGTGCCTCCCAGCGGGCGCACGCTCTCCGGCGGTCTGGACCCCACGGCCCTCTACCCGCCCAAGCGCTTCTTTGGCGCTGCCCGCAACCTGGAAGAAGGTGGCAGCCTCACCATCATCGGCACCTGCCTGGTGGACACCGGTAGCCGCATGGACGACGTGATCTACGAGGAATTCAAGGGCACGGGCAACATGGAACTGGTCCTGAGCCGCCGCCTGCAAGAGCGTCGCATCTTCCCCGCCTACGATATTGAACGTTCCAGCACCCGCCGCGAGGAACTGTTGCTCTCGGGGGATGAGTTGCAGCGCGTCTACACGATGCGGCGTATGTTGGCGCACCTTATGGACACGCCTGGCTACGACATCAGCAGCGCCACAGGGGCCGTGTTGCAACGGATGCGCGAAACTCGCAACAATTACGAGTTCCTGGAAAACCTGACCAAAGATATGATGTAACCCTATTCGACGTCAAGGGGACATGTACTGGAACCTCCCCGGAAGCTCAATGCAAAACGGCTTCCGGAAAGGTGCGGTAGAATGAGCCTGAACGCAGCCTTTTGGCTGTTTCACGGTGGTCTGTCGCCCGGCAGGCCGTGTATTGATGGTGTCTCTCGCCGCGCGGCGGGAGGCCCCTATCTTTCCCTTCTCAAGTCTGGCGAAATCCACCCATCGTGATCGGCGTCGAGGCTTTAGCCGGGTCAAAGCCCCCCCGTGGGCCGACTGAAGCCCCTACTCCCAAAACGCCGCTGCCCTGTTCCCTTTCTCCTTCCCCGTTGGCGCAAAATCCGCTTGTTTGTGCACGCAGCATGGCCGGCGCGCGTCAGGCGTCAGGCGTGGATACGCCGGTTCATGAGGGGCGGCTTGGAAAAGTCGCCCCGGTCAGCGACCCTGTTTTTGTCCCTGGTGGTCTTTATGATACGATCTGGTAGAGGCAAAACGTTATGAATAAAGGTACAAACGGTTTCTGGCAGCGTTATGGCGGGCACCTGGTGCTGTTCGTAGTGGCTCTGCTTGTATTTGTGTGGGCGCGAACCAGCGCGGCCAAAACACTGTTTGATTTTGGCTGGAATAGTGAGCCGGCAGCGGAGCAGGTATCGGAGCAAAGCGTGCCGGATACCGCGCTGCCGTCCGCCACAATCACGCCGCTGGACGATGACATGGTCGTGGACATGGACCAACTGCCCATTATGAACAATACGGGTCTCTCGCCCGAACTCAATCCGATTACTTTTGCCGGCAAAAAACCCACCGTTACCTACGAAACATACACCGTTAAGCAGTACGACACGCCAAATGGCATTGCCCAGAAGTTTGGCATCAACGCGGAAACCTTATTGGGTGGCAACCCCCAACTAAGTCAGGAAGCCAGCCTGCTCCAGGTAGGCATGGAACTAAAAATCCTGCCAATCGACGGCGTTCTTCATGATGTGCAGGCAGGTGATACGGTCGAAACCGTGGCCGCCAAGTACAGCGTCTCCGTGGACGACATTATTAACTATGCGCCCAACAACCTGGAATTCCCCTACCGCCTTTACCCCGATACGCAAATCATGGTTCCCGGCGCGGTGCGTGAGGTGTTTGTCTGGAATCCACCCACCATTTCTACTTCGACATCTTCCAGCAGCGGAAACGGCTTTGGTATTAAGCCCCTGGTTGTCGGCACAGGCACATTTGTCTGGCCGGTAAATGGGCGGCGCATCACCCAGTACTACTGGTACGGGCATCGCGGCATTGATGTTGCCCTGGCGCAAGGCTCGCCCGTTTTTGCGTCCGATACGGGTACGGTGGTTTGGGCAGATTGGAACATTCACTGCTATGGCAACCTGATCGTCGTTGATCACGGCAATGGCTTTGTCACGTTCTATGCTCACCTTAGCGCTATCAACGTCTATCCCGGACAGATTGTGACCCAGGGGCAGGTGATGGGCGCGGTGGGCACGACGGGTTGCTCCTCCGGTCCCCATTTGCACTTTGAGATTCGTCTGAACGGCGTGCAGCAAGACCCGTTTTGGGCCGGCTATCTCTCGAATTAGCCCCTGTTTTCCCTGCTTCAACCTGCATTGAGCAAAGCCGAACGGTTCAGCCTGATCTGCGTAAAGCCCCACCGCGTTCTTGGGGATGGTTGTGCTGCGCTCGTGGCGCGCCAATTCGTCAGGCATGGCAACCTGTGGCACAATGGAATAGCTTTTCGCGGCCAGGTTTTGCCCAAAATCAGCTTCGGATCACCCCGCAAGCAAGACACCGTGGCCTAATTCCATTTCATGCCTGTTGCGCCCGTCACCCAGAGGCCGTTGCCATGTTAGCCGTCATCTCTGATTTGCATATGGAAGAAGAGGCCAGCAATCACGTTGATGCTGACCCCAATTTGCCCCCTATCCATTTTTCCCGCAATCTCTCGCCCAAAGCGTATCGCAAGGTCTTCGCGGATCTGGCGAACGAGGCGCGGCGGAATGAGGCGCAGGTGCTGCGCCTGGTGTTGGCGGGGGACATTTTTGAACTGCATCGCACGGGGGTGTGGTTTTGGGAGAACCCGCTGCGGACGCGCCCTTATGTGAGTGTGCGGGAGGTGGATGAGTCGTTGGAGCGCGTGTTGTTGGCGATACTTGCCGGCATTCTCGCTGAACCCGAAAACGGCAAATCACTGGAAGTCATCCGCCTGCTGGCGCAGGGGCAATACTGGGACGAAGGCGAGTTGCGCCCATTTCCCGTCCCCGTGGAACTGCACTACCTGCCCGGAAACCACGACCGCCTCGCCAACAGCACGCCCGCCGTGCGCCGCCAGGTGCGGCAAATGCTTGGCCTGCCGGCCACGCCCGAACCCTTTCCTCACGTTCTTTACTTTCCCGAAGAACAGACGTTGGTGCGCCACGGGCAGGAATATGACCACTACAACTTCGCCACCGATCTGCGTCAGCGGGAAACCGTGCCCACTTATTTACCCCCAAACGCCTATGGCGAAGCCCCATTTGGCGACTTCATCACCGTAGACGTGGCCTCAGCACTACCCTTTCTCATTCGCTCCAAGTTTGGCGACGGCGGCGTGCAAGCCGACCCCGTGCTGCGGGCGGTCTATGAGCGTTCGATTGCCTTTGACGATTTGCGCCCACAGCAGGCGATGCTGCAATACTTGTTGCACATGCCGGAGAAGAATATCACGCCTGCCGCTGTCTGGTCCGTAATCGACAAAGTCATTGATGACTTGCTCGAGGGGATTTACGACGACCCATTCCTGCGAGAGTGGATGCGGCGCATGAACCAGACGTTGCGGCCTGACTTACTGGATGCGGTGGAGATCGTTTTGGGGTTGCGGGTGTGGCGGTGGACAAACATTCCTTTGCCACTGGTGCAGTTTCTTTCGCGCAAGGCGGCTGTAGGGTCGGGGGATTCTCACCCGGAGCAGTTTGCGGCGCGGGAAGAGATGATTCAGCACGGAGAAGCCCGCTACGTGATTGCCGGGCACACGCATCATCCCAAGATTGAGCTGCTGCGGCACGACCAGTTGGGCGAGCGGTATTATATTGATACGGGGACTTGGCGGAATCGCGTGCCGGCAAATCCCGATTACACCGCGTTCGGCAGCCTGAAAACACTCACCTATGTGGTCGTCTATGGGGCGGAGGAGGACCGGGGCGGCATGGCCCTGGGCGCGAAAATGTCCTCCGTGGACATCTGGTCCGGCTTCACGCAGCGCTGGTGAAAGACAAAAGTGATTGGTCCAGTCTCAAAGACTGGACCAATCTGGATGCTATCCGCAAATTTATCCCGCTCGTTCCGCGGCCTTTGTCAAGGCGCGCTTCACGAACACGGGAGCCATCTCATAGCGATAAGCAGCGCTGGCGTGGATATCGCCCAGCAACTCTTCCAGATTCAGATCATTTTGTACGGCCTGAGCGGCGGCGGCAATGGTTTCCGCGTTCAACGGCTGGCCGACGAGGGCGGCTTCCACGGACGCAGCGCGGGTGGCGCAAGGCGTAAGCCCGCCGACGGCGACGCTGGCCGCGGTGCATGTGCCATTTTCCACCATGACCACGGCGGCGGCCCCGACCATGGCGTAGCGGGAGGCGGGATTAAACAGCTTCGCATAGCCAGAACCCGTGCCGGCATGTTCCGCGCCTATCTCCACCGCCGTCAACACCTCTCCGTCCGCCAGGTCCGTTGCGAACAAGTCCACGAAGAAATCATCCGCCTCCACCACCCGCTGCCCTTGCGCGCCGGCGATGTGGAAGCGGGCGTGTAACGCCGTAAACACCGTGGGCAGGTCGGACGCGGGATCGGCGTGGGCCACATTGCCGCCGACCGTGCCGCGATTGCGCACCTGCGGATCGCCAATTCCACCGGCAGCCTCCGTGAGGACGGCAGGCAGCCCTTCCGCGGCCGCCACCATGGCGTGCGTGGTGAGCGCGCCAATCAGAATACGGTTGCCTTCGTGGCGAATACCTTTGATCCCCGGCAGACGCCCGATGTCAATCAGGGCCGTGGGTTGCGCCAGACGCAGCTTCATAGTCGGCAGTAGGCTGTGACCGCCCGCCAGCAGTTTGGCGTCCTCGTTTTGGCTCAACAGCGTAATTGCTTCCGCTACGGAATGGGCGCGGTGATAGTCAAACTTGGGTGGATACATCAGTCACCTCCTCCATTACTGGCGTGCATGGCACGATATACTTTTTCGGCAGTATAAGGCATTTCCAGGTGGCGAGTGCCGTAGGGCTTGAGCGCATCCATCACGGCGTTGGCGATCACGGCAGTGCCGGCAATCGTGCCCATCTCACCCGCGCCTTTCACGCCCAGCGGATTGTGGGGCGAGGGCGTCTCCACCCGATCTACCTCAATCGTGGGGAAGCCATCGGCGCGCGGCATGGTGTAGTCCAGCAGCGAGCCGCTGAGAAGCTGGCCCGATTCATTGTAATAACCATGTTCCCACAACGCCTGTCCCACGCCCTGCACAATGCCGCCCACGATTTGCCCGCGCACAATGAGCGGGTTAATCACCTTGCCCACGTCGTCCACGGCATAGTAGCGCAGCACCTTCACCTCGCCCGTTTCCTTGTCAATCTCCACCATGGCGATGTGCGCGCTGTTGGGGAAGGTGAAGTTGGCCGGATCGTAGAAGGATGTTTCCTCCAGGCCCGGTTCCAGTCCTGCCGGCAAATTGTGAGCCGTATACGCCGCAAAAGAAACCTCGCCCACTGCCAGCGCCTTGTCCGGGGAGCCTTGTACGTACAACTTCCCGTCCGCCCGGTCGTAGACAATATCCTCCTCCGCCGCCTCCAACTGATGCGCGGCGATCTTCTTCATCTTCGCCCGCAGCTTCTCTGCGCTACGCACCAGCGCGCTGCCGCCGACGGACGCGCTGCGGCTGCCATACGTGCCCATGCCAAACGGCACGCTGGCCGTGTCTCCGTGGACGATTTCCACGTCGGCCACATTCACGCCCAACTCGTCCGCCACGATCTGCGCGAAGGTCGTTTCATGCCCCTGTCCATGCGTGTGTGAACCGGTGAAGACGGAGACTTTGCCCGTGGGATGGATGCGTACCTTGCCGCTTTCCCAGAAGCCCACGGCGGACCCCAGCGAACCGGCGACCGCCGACGGCGCGGGACCGCTGGCCTCAATGCAGCCGGCAATGCCCACGCCGACGACGCGCCCTGCCGCGCGCGCCGCTGCCTGCTCCGCGCGCAGATTATCGTAGTCCGCCATGCCCACCACTTTGTCGAACAGGCGGTGGTAATCGCCGCTGTCGTAGAGGAAGGCCACGGGCGTCTGGTACGGGAACGCTTCCGTGGGGATGAAGTTTTTGCGCCGAATCGCCAGCGGATCCATGCCCACCGCATCCGCGCACAGGTCCACCAGACGCTCAATGAGGTAGCTGGCTTCCGGGCGACCGGCGCCGCGGTAGGCGTCCACGGGAACAGTATTCGTCATGGTGCCCCACATTTCGCCATAGACGCCGCGCAGCTTGTACAGACCGGAGAGCAGCGTAATGTACAGCGCCGTGGGGATCAGCGGGGCAAAGGTGGAGATGTATGCGCCTTGATTGGACCACGTTCTTACGTAGACGCCGGTGAGTGTGCCATCGTTCATCACGCCCATGCGGCAGTTGGTGACGTGATCGCGCCCTTGCGAGTCGGTCATCATGGCTTCGGTGCGCGTACTCACCCATTTCACCGGGCGGTTAATGGCCCGCGCCACCCACGGCGTGATGATTTCTTCGGGATAATGGAAGATTTTGCTGCCAAATCCGCCGCCCACGTCCGGGGAGATGACGCGCAGCTTGTTTTCCGGGATGCCCAGGGTGAAGGCGCTGAGGAGCAGGCGGATGGGATGCGGGTTCTGGCTGGTCGTCCAGACCGTCATCTCCTCCATGGCCGCGTTCCACTGCGCGGCGCAGGCGCGAGGTTCCATGGCGTTGGGGATGAGGCGCTGGTTGACCAGGTCCAGTTCGATCACATGGTCTGATTCCGCCAGGGCCTGTTCCGTTTCTTCTTTGTTGCCTAAGGCCCAGGTGTAGCTGATGTTGTTCGGCAGGTCGTCGTGGACCAGCGGCGCACCATCCAACGTGGTTCCGCGCGCGTCCACGACGGCATCCAGCGGTTCATATTCCACTTCAATCAGGTCCAGGGCGTCATGGGCGGTGTAAACGTCTTCCGCCACCACAGCGACCACGCCGTCTCCCACGTGTCGTACCTTGTCAACCGTGAGTGGGTAGCGCGTAGGAACCTTGATGTCGGGGACGTTCCAACCGCAGGGCATGGCCCCGACGCCGCCGTCCAGCAGGTCTTGCCCGACATAAACGGCAATCACGCCGGGCAGCGCTTTGGCCGCGGCTGTGTTGATGCTCAGGATACGGGCGTGTCCATACGGGCTGCGCTTGATAGCCAGGTAGGCGGCATTAGGAAGATTTAAGTTGGCGACGTATTTGCCTTGACCCTGGATGAAGCGTGGGTCTTCGACGCGCTTCATGCTTTTACCGATATAGTTGCCCATTAGTCACCTCCTGCCATAATGCCAGCGGCGGACTGGATCGCCTTTACGATGTTTTCGTAGCCCGTGCAGCGGCAGATGTTGCCTTCCAGGCCGTGGCGGATGTCGGCTTCGGTGAGATTGGGGTTGTTTTCCACCAACTTGACGGCGGCCATGATCATACCGGGCGTGCAGTAGCCGCACTGGAGGCCGTGGTTATCCCAGAATGCCTGCTGCATCGGATGCAGTTGACCATCTTGCGCCAGGCCTTCAATCGTAGTGATGTTGGCCCCATCCGCCTGCACGGCAAGGACGGTGCAGGCTTTCACGGCCATGCCATCCATGTGGACGGTGCAGGCTCCACATTGGCTGGTGTCGCAGCCGATGTTTGTTCCGGTGAAGGAAAGATGGTCGCGCAGGAAGTCAACGAGTAGTAAGCGCGGCTCCACGTCCCGTGTGTAGGTTTTCCCATTGACGGTTACGGATATGTTCATAGTGACATACTCCTTCGAAAATAGTGGTCAGTGGATAGTTGACAGTCATTAGAAGCACCATCCCCCAGTTATCGTCAAGAAATCGTAACGGCTAGGCCAGATTGGACCAATTTTCTCCGGTGAAAACGGGCATTGAGTACGTGAAATGGGTCCAATCTCCAGAGAGCGTCACTAGTTACCAGAAATCCGCGAAATCTGTGATTGTGTTCTTGCATGATGACGCGCCGCGGCTCATCGTGTCTCCTTCAGGAACGGCTGCCGATTGGGGATTGTGAGTGGGTGGTGCATTCCGTGCAAGGGGATTTCGGGAAGGTTGGGACAACGATGGATCGTTGGGCTTGTTTGGGTCTGTTCACCTCCTTTTTCGTGGAAGGTTGGAGGGCCATGGGACGTGTTGAGGGTTTGTGCTGCGTGGTTGGGGAGCGGCGATGCCGGCATTAACCCTGCCGCTTCATCTCCTCCACAATGTGGCGCGCCAGTTTCCGCGCCCACCAATTGACGACCAGGTTAAACACCAGATACACGCCTGCCAGGCCAACCAGGCCGAAGAGTATCCGCTGGCTTTTATCTTCCGGGAGCAGGTCTTGGGCCACTTCTCTGGCGACGCCGAGGGCGAACGCTCTTTGCGAAGGCGGTGGCAGGGGGGCCGCCGCCGGTAGGGGGGGAGGGGCGGCGGGAGCGGGGCCGATCGTTTCGACTTGAGGTTCCGCCGGTTGTGGTTGTAGGCGCGCCTGCACTTGCGCGTCCAGGTTTTGCAGGCTCTGGCGCGTTATGGCTCTGGCCGAGCTGTCCATCAACCGCTGGCCGACGCTGGCGATGCGCCCGCTAACCTGGGCGACTCCGTTGTAGAACATGACCGTGCCTGCGTCGGTTTCCTCCAGGCGCACTTCTCCGCTGCCATCAACTATTCCTTGCGGCCCCTTGCCTTTGATTTTCATATGGTAAATTTCCGGCGCGTTGAGGTGGGAAAGTTCCACGACGCCTTGAAAGACGCCTTGCACGGGGCCTACTTTCAGCTTCATTTCCCCTTCGAAGACGTTTTCGCCGACGCGCTCCAGGCGTTCGCAGCCGGGCATAATTGCAGCGAGGATGACGGGGTCGAGGAACATGTCCCAGACGAGGGTGCGGGGGGCGTTGGCAAAAGTGTAGTTGCCTTCTAGGTTCACGGAGTTACTCCCTTTTGATTTGATGATGGACCGGGCGCACCCACGATGGGGGTGGGGGCGTCGTGGGTGGCAAGAAACGACAACGCCAGCGCGGGCGACGCTGGCGTTCAGGTGTTGATAGGGATGTGGTGGGCAGGAATGCCGGCATTTTGGCATACCGGGCAACAATCAACAAGCACTTGTGCTTTGAGCATGGATTCTTTGTCAGTGGTATTGGCGTGGGTCTGGTAGGAATGACCAGAAATGGGCAGACGATTTGGCACAAACTATACAATTGAATGCCGCGAATGGCAAATGTGGGTGGTGTTTGCCGTGGCCGTGGGGGGAGTCATCTTATGTGGTGGAGGGGAAAATGCCGGCACGTTTCCACAACAGCATCCCCCCCGCCTACACGGGAGCGCGAGACCGTTACGGTGCAGCCGTATCCAGGGCTTTACAGAACGGCGGGCAGACTAGTACTATAATGACCCCCAGAAACTAGACCACAAGCTAAGGTGGATAGAGGTATCATTTCATTAGCTTGTGGAGGCAACAAATGACACAAAAACGTAAACAGTACAACGAATAAGGATTCATACGGCGCGTTCAAAAGGAGCCTTCAAGAACCAGCCAGTAAGCCGCCGTATGATGGGCATTCTCCGAATGCCTCAGTTGAACTAAGCCGGTGGGGAGAGCGCAAGTCGGTGGTCTATTTGGCGTTTGATTTAAACGGTAACCGTGAGGAAACGACCCGGTTCACCCTGAAGAACTGCGACAAGTATAATGGGGAAGGGAGATGTAGGCAAAAAAGTTGCGCTGTGCGTGTGCATAAGACAAGTGCGGGTACTGTTTTAGAGCTTGTCGCCTTCTTTTGGACTGCCATCTGTCACAAAATGGGCAGGGGGCAACGGATGCTGTTCGCTAGCACATCTAAGAACAAGGTCAACAGAAGCCAGTATGACCCGATTAGGGCGGTTGCCAGGGACGAGGGGGCACTCTTTTGAGCAACTGCATTTGCTGTCCACAAGTAGGACAGGATGGCGGCTCTGATGTGACGGTATCCGGCGCGGCTGTGGCCCGGTGCGGGTCCGTTGTGGCCTCATCCATCTGTTGTCTGATCGCCGTCAAGTAATGACGGTTGCAGGACGCAAACAGGCCATAGTAGCGCACTTTGACAAAGCCTTTGGGCAAAACGTGCTGTAGAAAGCGGTGGATGAACTGCTCTGCTGACAGTTGGCACGTTTGCCAACGACCGGTGTCCGTTTCCCGGTAGCGAAAAGTGACCTGACCCTCAACCAACTTGATGATGCGCCGGTTACTGATAGCCACACGAAAGATATAGGGAGCCAGATAGCGCAAGGCGGCGCGACCATCGCCGACCGGTTTGCAGTGTACAACCCAATCGTCTGTCCACGTCTCAGTGGGAACAGCGCCAAATAAGTCACTTCCCCGTAGCGCATCACGGAACCTGGCGCGAAAGATAGGGGACAGTGCCTTGACGGGGACAAAGAAGTTGTGCTTGCCCGGCAACCAACTCTGGTTGGCACTGTCCCAGCCGCCAGAAGGAACGAGAAAATGAACGTGGGGATGGTAGCTTAAGTTGCGTCCCCAAGTATGGAGAACCCCAACCATGCCGATTTTGCCGCCGACAAAGCGCGGGTCTTGCGCCAATATTTGGGTGGCTGCCGCCGCACTGCGAAAGAGAAGGTCATAGAGCAAACGTTGGTTACCGCGGGCCAGCGGGCGCAGTGCGGCGGGCAGGGTGAAGGTGAGCAAGAAGGTGGGCACAGGCAAGAGCAGGGCTTGTTGCATTTCCAGCCATTGCTGCCCCGTCTGGTGTTGGCATTGGGGACAATGTCTGTTGCGGCAGGAGTGATAACGATAGTAGTCATCGTGGCAGTCAGGACAGCGATAAACGTGTCCCCCCAAAACCTGCGTGCGGCACTGCTCAATGGCCCGCATGGCTTGCCAATGGGAGGGCAACATCTTTGCGCCATATTTTTCACGGTAGGCAGGTCCATGCTGCCGCAGGATGTCAGCCAATGTTACCATGGCCCCTCCGGCAACGGCGTAAACACTTCGCCCATCAGTTGGTTGATGACGACGCCTGCTCGTTCCGCGGCCGGGCGGGTCAGATGCAGATAACGCGCGGTGGTCTGCAGCGAGCGGTGGCCCAGCCACTGCTGAATCAGACGCAGATTGATGCCGCCGTCCAACAGGTGGGTAGCCCAGGAATGACGCAGGGTATGCACCGTGGCCGGCTTCTGAATGCCACTTGCTTGTAACGCCGCCTTGAAGGCCCGCTGCACGCTGCTGTCGCCCACAGGCTTTGTCGCATCGGCAGCGTTACGCGCCGGAAACATCAAAATGGGGTGACGGTGGCTTGACCAGTGGCGGCGCAGCAGCGCCAGTGTCGGCTGCGGCAAAGGGACGCCACGGTCTTTGTTTCCTTTCCCCTGGCGGACCCAGAGCGTCATCCTGGCGCTGTCGACGTCCTCCACCCGCAGGTGAGTACCTTCTTGCAGACGCAGGCCACAAGCGTAGAGCGTACTCAGACAGGCCCGGTACTGCGGCAGGCGAACGTGATTGAGGATGGCGCTGACTTCCTCCTGACTGAGAATGACTGGCAGCTTCTGCTCTTTGGCTGGTCGCATCAGGTCGAAGACGCCCCACTCTCGTTGTAGCGTCCGCTGATAGAAAAACTTGAGTCCACAGAGGGCAATCGTGCAAGCGCTGCGGGAGGCTTTCTTTTCGTTTTTCAGATAGAGGAAGTAGGCCCGTATTTCCTCCTCGTCTATCTGGTCGGGCGATTTGTGGTAATATTCCGCCAACTGACGCACGGCGCGTAGATACGCTTCTTGCGTCTTGACGGCCAGGCCACGCAATTGCATGTCGGCCAACATGCGTTGTCGTAAAACGGTCATGAGTCTATCTCCTTTAGTTGTTAAGGGGTTAACGAGCTATAGGAGATAGTACTCTTTCTAATTCAATTGCAAAACGTTACATTGGGGGGGGAATACTGGCTCGACCGGCTACCTGCGCGGAGCGCTTAGTTCAACGCCACCGTAAGCTGCGCTGGAGCGGGTGACCAACGCCTTTGCCATTCACCAAGTCGCAAGCTGTCCAAGGCATCGCGCCAGCGTCAGCTGCATGGGTTGTTAGGACTTCTTTTTCTGAGCAATAATTTCCAACGCCTTTGCTAAAAGCGACTACCAGTGACTAGGTCTTTTTTAATATTATGGCTCAATCCTTCTTAGGGAAAATTCGATACTTACAATATCATCTGGATCAATACCATCAAATTTGTCCCTGCTCATCAAATCCTTTTTATTAGAGGTTTAGCATCTATCTCGACTGCTAATTCACGACCTTGTTTAAGTAATTAAAATCTTTATGTACATTTCCGGCCAACTATATATGCAAGATTATGCATTGTCACCGCAGCCTGGTAACGATTGTTAACTTTCAGGAAGCTTCAAGTTCTTTTTCATATAATATTGATTGGTCTAACGCGTGACTTCCGGGGAGGAGGCTCATAACGCCATAGGCGCTTACCTGTTTGCAGGTCGAAACAATCCGTATATTTTCCAGAAACAACGAGTTGTTCTGGTGAAAAAGCAGCGCAAATAACACCCAATTCCAGACTTTGAAGTTCAATACTGACCTCACTCAATTCTAAATCACGAATCTCAGATTGGTGCTTGTAAAGAAAGACTTTCGGCCCGTAAGAACTTTCAAAGGCCCCAGAGATTACAATCGATATTTTTGTAGCGTCCGACCATCCTGAAGGTCTACAACATGACAGGGTTTATCTCCAAAACAGCAATAGATATAATCATGATTGGGGAAGCATGTATTCTTTGGACTTTTGTAAGATCCTTTCTTTTCCACGTAACTTGCCCTGTATATGTGTTATAGCTTTGTACTCCATAACGGTGGTAGAAAAGCCCTACACAAATGCCCTTCTCTACTAAGAGCAAGCCTGGGTTTCCACCAAAATCTAGTACCGTGTTAAAATCTTAATCTGTTGTCCGGTATGCATATCCCAAATAGCGACTGTCTTTTCAAACAAAGCAGTAGCCACATAGAATTTGTTAGTCGCCACGGACAGGTGTCTTATTTTAGAATCATTTTGTTTCATCATTACACCGTCTGGTTTATTTGCTGGCAAAACTAAGGGAGGTAAATATCAAATCCGTATTCCTCAGACAGGTCTTTGGCAAAATTTAGCACTTGTTCCATCGTCGGGTTGGTGTGGTCTACAAAGAATTTTTTCCCATCTATCTTGGTAGGCACGGGCCCAACTTTGGTGATCGCCTTTTGCACCCACGTGCCAAATATGGGGTTATGAATACACTGTTCTCACCAATAAACCCGGCTTTTCAAATCTATTGGCGAACTTGTTGGGCAAGATATGATGCGCTTCAAAATCAAATCCATTGGTGGGCATGAAACCATCTTTCTCATGAAACGAGATAGGTTTTTCGGAAATTGCCATAGGTCAGGTTGCGGAAGGTGGGATTATCACCAGTCGCACGGACTGTAAGAACTCATCGCCATATCTGGCGGCAAAGCGCCCCAAGTTATCGCCCCACGAAGCAGGAATTAAGGGCAGCATCCCCAAACCGTCATACCATTGAGAGGCCATCGCTTGCGGCAATTGCCCAGTCGGCTGGTTCCCAGAGCATACCTGCGGCCGTTTCTGCCGTCCTCGGAAAAATGCTTCCGCTCTGGCGGCATTGGCACGTTGCTGATCAACATCCCACGGCCCAGCGTAATTGGCCTTATGAACTGCCCCTGTACCGGGTCATAGGTTTCTTGTGGACAGTACATGTAACAGGGAATATGGCCTGTTGGGTCGGACAGTGTGACGGGATTGTTATAGACATAACTGTAACGATTCCAGGCTTGCGGGTTGGCAGGATTGGGTACAAACCGGGTCAGGGCTGACAAAAAAACTGCCGATGGCACGTAGTAACGGCCGTTCATATAAATCAACCCCAACTCAGCATCATGCGGTGTCCGCCGAACCCCGATCTGTGATTTGACCACCAGAGGAGGTGGTATTTGCTGCGCTGCTGGTGTAGCTAATATTTGCCTGAGAATTAACATCTGAAGCAATGCTTTCATTTGCGTATGCGATTGTTTCAGCTTGTGGAGCAGGGTATGCTTCTGTGTTTGCTGCACTCGATGAGTTTTCACCCATCGTTGAGCGCACAGAAACGAAAGCGAGTAAGAGTGTAAGAATACCAATGACTGCCAGGATTCGGTTCGATACTTGTTCAGTTGACAGGTGTTTTTTGTCCTCCGATTCTGGCACATTTTCCCACTGGCTCTGTAACCTCGATGATTCCTTTTTACTATTTTGCTCACTGTGAACTCCTCCATGATGTTTTGATTGTGGCCTTACGCTGTGGCATCAGGCCGTCTAACGAATAAGGATTCATACGGCGCGTCAGAAGAAGTCTGTAAGAACCAGCCAGTAAGCCGCCATATGAATCCTGTTGAACTAATGGCCGGTTGGAGGAGCGAGTCGATTATCTATTTGGCGTTTGAGCTAGCCAGTGGCAACGATGAAACGGCTCGATTTACCCTAACGAATAAGGATTCATACGGCGCGTCCAAAAGGAGCCTTCAAGAACCAGCCAGTAAGCCGCCGTATGATGGGCATTCTCCGAATGCCTCAGTTGAACTAAGCCGGTGAGGGGAGCGAGTCGGTGGTCTATTTGGCGTTTGATTTAAACGGTAAACGTGAGGAAGCGACCCGGTTCACCCTGAAGAACTGCGACAAGTATAATGGGGAAGGGAGACAGGGGCAAAAAAGCGACGCAGTGGGGGTGTATTAGACATGTGTGGTCCTGTTTCGGAGATTATCATCCTCTTTTGGACAGCTACCTGTCACAGAATGGGCAGGGGGCAACGGATGCTGTTCGCTAGCACATCTAAGAACAAGGTCAACAGAAGCCAGTATGACCCGATTAGGGCGGTTGCCAGGGACGAGGGGGCACTCTTTTGAGCAACTGCATTTGCCGTCCACAAGTAGGACAGGATGGCGGCTCTGATGTGACGGTATCCGGTGCGGCTGTGGCCCGGTGCGGGTCCGTTGTGGCCTCATCCATCTGTTGTCTGATCGCCGTCAAGTAATGACGGTTGCAGGACGCAAACAGGCCATAATAGCGTACTTTGACAAAGCCTTTGGGCAAAACGTGCTGTAGAAAGCGGTGGATGAACTGCTCTGCTGACAGTTGGCACGTTTGCCAACGACCGGTGTCCGTTTCCCGGTAGCGAAAAGTGACCTGACCCTCAACCAACTTGATGATGCGGCGGTTGCTGATAGCCACGCGAAAGATGTAAGGGGCCAGATAGCGCAAGGCGGCGCGACCATCGCCGACCGGTTTGCAGTGTACAACCCAATCGTCTGTCCACGTCTCAGTGGGAACAGCGCCAAATAAGTCGCTTCCCCGTAGCGCATCACGGAACCTGGCGCGAAAGATAGGGGACAGTGCCTTGACGGGGACAAAGAAGTTGTGCTTGCCCGGCAACCAACTCTGGTTGGCACTGTCCCAGCCGCCAGAAGGAACGAGAAAATGAACGTGGGGATGGTAGCTTAAGTTGCGTCCCCAAGTATGGAGAACCCCAACCATGCCGATTTTGCCGCCGACAAAGCGCGGGTCTTGCGCCAATATTTGGGTGGCTGCCGCCGCACTGCGAAAGAGAAGGTCATAGAGCAAACGTTGGTTACCGCGGGCCAGCGGGCGCAGTGCGGCGGGCAGGGTGAAGGTGAGCAAGAAGGTGGGCACAGGCAAGAGCAGGGCTTGTTGCATTTCCAGCCATTGCTGCCCCGTCTGGTGTTGGCATTGGGGACAATGTCTGTTGCGGCAGGAGTGATAACGGTAGTCATCGTGGGCACAGTCAGGACAGCGATAAACGTGTCCCCCCAAAACCTGCGTGCGGCACTGCTCAATGGCGCGCATGGCTTGCCAATGGGAGGGCAACATCTTTGCGCCATATTTTTCACGGTAGGCAGGTCCATGCTGCCGCAGGATGTCGGCCAACGTCACCATGGCTCCTCCTGCATCGGTGCGAACACTGCATCCATCAGTTGGTTGATGACGACGCCTGCTCGTTCCGCGGCCGGGCGGGTCAGATGCAGATAACGCGCGGTGGTCTGCAGCGAGCGGTGGCCCAGCCACTGCTGAATCAGACGCAGATTGATGCCGCCGTCCAACAGGTGGGTAGCCCAGGAATGGCGCAGGGTATGCACCGTGGCCGGCTTCTGAATGCCACTTGCTTGTAACGCCGCCTTGAAGGCCCGCTGCACGCTGCTGTCGCCCACAGGCTTTGTCGCATCGGCAGCGTTACGCGCCGGAAACATCAAAATGGGGTGACGGTGGCTTGACCAGTGGCGGCGCAGCAGCGCCAGTGTTAGTTGCGGCAAAGGGACGCCACGGTCTTTGTTTCCTTTCCCCTGGCGGACCCAGAGCGTCATCCTGGCGCTGTCGACGTCCTCCACCCGCAGGTGAGTACCTTCTTGCAGACGCAGGCCACAAGCGTAGAGCGTACTCAGACAGGCCCGGTACTGCGGCAGGCGAACGTGATTGAGGATGGCGCTGACTTCCTCCTGACTGAGAATGACTGGCAGCTTCTGCTCTTTGGCTGGTCGCACCAGGTCGAAGACGCCCCACTCTCGTTGTAGCGTCCGCTGATAGAAAAACTTGAGTCCACAGAGGGCAATCGTGCAAGCGCTGCGGGAGGCTTTCTTTTCGTTTTTCAGATAGAGGAAGTAGGCCCGTATTTCCTCCTCGTCTATCTGGTCGGGCGATTTGTGGTAATATTCCGCCAACTGACGCACGGCGCGTAGATACGCTTCTTGCGTCTTGACGGCCAGACCACGCAATTGCATGTCGGCCAACATGCGTTGTCGTAAAACGGTCATGAGTCTATCTCCTTTAGTTGTTAAGGGGTTAACGAGCTATAGGAGATAGTTCACTGAAAAAACCGGGTTTTTCGAGTGCCCGGCCAAAATTACCAGAGTGGTTCATGTGTAAAAACCCGGTTTTTGGCCTTTTTTCAGTAGAGTCAAACGTTACATTGGGGGGGAATACTGGCTCGACCGGCTACCTGCGCGGAGCGCTTAGTTCAACTATCCCACAAGAGGGAGATGACATGACGACCAAACCAAAATGACTCGATCAGGTGCGACATGCGTTGCGTTTACCGAAAAAAAACATTACTCGTATGCCACTGAAAAAGCATATGTGCATTGGGCGAAGCGGTTCATTCTTCACTATGATAAACGCCATCCGGCCGAAATGGGCAAGGAAGAAGTGGAGGCATTTCTGATTTATCTGGCTGTGGATCAGCATGTTGCCGCTTCCACCCAAAACCAGGCGCTTAGCGCACTGTTATTCCTTTATAATGAGGTGCTGGACAAACCCCTTGGCTGGGTAGATGTCACTTGGGCCAAAAAACCAGAGCGATTGCCAATTGTCTTAACCAGAGAAGAAGTGCGGGCAGTGCTGGCGCAGTTATCAGGTGATATTCTGCTGATTGTACAGCTTCTGTATGGGGCTGGACTGCGTTTGAAAGAGTGCCTCGGGTTACGGGTGCAAGATATCGATTTTGGGCAGCGCTTGATTGTTGTGCGCAACGGCAAGGGACAGAAAGATCGCACAACGACGCTGCCAGATCGCATTGTGCCCGATCTACGAAAACACCTGGCGACTGTACAAAAACAACACCACACTGACCTGCAGAAGGGTTATGGGCGCGCCCCTCTCCCTGACGCGCTTGACCGCAAATACGTCAATGCCGAATGCGAATGGGTCTGGCAGTTTGTCTTCCCTTCCCAAACTCTATCCAGGAACCCCCGCGCCGACCACGACACCCTGTATCGCTTCCATTTGCATGAAAGCCGTGTGCAGCGGGCGGTGCAAGCAGCCGCCCGCAAAGCCGGTATCGCCAGGCGGGTTAGCCCACACGTGTTCCGACACAGTTTTGCCACCCATCTGCTCGAAAGCGGGCATGACATTCGAACTATTCAGGCATTATTGGGACACAAAGACGTCAAGACGACAATGATTTACACCCATGTCTTAAACAAAGGCCCCTTGGGGGTACGGAGTCCGCTGGACCAGGATTGACAGGTTTGCATTTGCATTGAATTGGGCATATTGCTTGTATTGAGCGAGATAACCAATCGGCGGACGGTCACGAGGAATTTTGCAATGGCGAAGACACGAAGCCAGTTTGTCTGTCAGAACTGTGGGCGGGTGACGCCGGCATTTATGGGACGCTGCCCCCAGTGTCATGAGTTTGGCACGATGGTGGAGCAGGTGATTGAGCCGCCGGCAGCCAGTGGGCGGGCGCGCCCGCGCCCGGGCGGATTGGAGAGCGTGCCGCAGCGGCTGCCGGAGGTGACGTCGGATGGCGTGGCGCGCATGGCGGTCGAGCCGGGGGAATTTGCCCGTGTGCTGGGCGGGGGGATCGTCCCCGGATCGCTGATTTTGTTGGGCGGGGACCCCGGCATTGGCAAATCCACGCTGCTGCTGGAGGTGGCGGCGCGGGTGGCGAATACGCACGGTCCCACGCTATACGTCTCCGGGGAGGAGAGCGTGCGCCAGATCAAGATGCGGGCGGACCGCTTGGGGCTGCAGGCACATGACCTGTTCCTGGTGACGGAGACGAGCATGGCCTCCATCCTGGCGCACGTGGATACACTTAAGCCCGTACTGATGATTGTGGACAGTATCCAGACGACGCACTTGGAGGAGTTAACGTCCGCTGCCGGCAGCGTCAGCCAGATACGCGGGTGCGCCGGACGTTTTCAAGAGCTGGCCAAGCTCGTGGGTGTGCCCATTTTCCTCGTCGGCCACGTCACCAAAGAGGGCGCGATTGCCGGACCGCGCGTGCTGGAACACATCGTGGACACTGTGCTGTACCTGGAAGGGGACCCGTTCCATCAGTACCGCCTGTTGCGTAGCGTGAAGAACCGCTTTGGGGCGACCAGCGAGGTGGGCGTCTTTGAGATGCAGGAGCAGGGCATGGTGGAGGTGGCGAATCCGTCGGAGGCGTTCCTGGCGGAGCGGCAGATCAGTGCCCCGGGGTCGGCCATTGCCGTGACGATTGAGGGCACGCGGCCGCTGCTGGTGGAAATCCAGGCGCTGGCCAGCGAGACGGCGTTCGCCAACCCGCGGCGCACGGCCAACGGCGTGGACTACAACCGCCTGCTGCTGCTGACGGCGGTGCTAACGAAGCGGGTGCGGGCGCGTCTGTTTGATAAGGACGTGTTCGTGAACGTTATCGGCGGGCTGCAAATTGACGAGCCAGCGGCGGACCTGGCGATTGCCGTGGCTATTGCCAGCAGTCTGAAGGACCAACTGGTGCGGGCGGATATGGCTTTTGTGGGGGAGGTGGGGCTGGGTGGAGAACTACGGGCGGTGAGCCAGCTAGACGTGCGTTTGCGGGAGGCGGCGAAGTTGGGGTTCAAGCGGTGCGCCACGCCCCACTATAGGCGGCGGCAGGTGGACTCGTTCCCGGCAGGCCTGGAGGTGATCGGCTGCCGCTCGCTGCAAGATGTGCTGGAAGTGGCGCTGCTGCCGCAGGGGGAGTGAGGGGAGCGGGGCATTATTTGCGGCTGAGGAAGAGGAAGAGGCCACCCACCAGGATAAGGAGAACGACAATGCCGGCAGCTAACCGCGCCAGCGACGTCACACCCTCCTCATTTTCCGGCGGCGTGGGCGCTGTCAGGCTGGCCGTGGGCGCGGGCGTCAGCGTGGGAGCCATCACCGCCGTGGCCGTGGGCGCGGTTGTGGGTGCCGTGGTTGCCGTTGCCGGCATTTCCGCCGATGTGGGCGTCAGCGTGGGTGTGGCCGATGGCTCCGGGGCAAACGCGGAGCCGCCCACCTCTTGCGGGTGAGGCGTGCGCGCGATGACGACCTCCTGGTTGATTTGCAGCACCGCGTCCTGATTCAGCCCACTCACCGCGTACAACTCCTCCAGGGTCAGGCCATAGGTGACGGCAATGCCCACCAGCGTGTCCCCCGTCGTCACCACATGCACCACCGTGCCATCCGCGTCCACCCGCTTTTGCGGTTGGTCGGCGACAAACGTCGTGCCGGAGTACGCCTCCGTCGCCCCCAGCATCAGCGGCTGCCCGATGCTCAGGAGAGAGGTGGGTTCCAGGTTGTTGTAGGCATACAGAAGTTGCAAATCGACGTCGAAACGACTGGCGATGCCGATCAGGGTGTCCCCTGTCTGCACGGTGTAGATGATGCGGCCATCCGCTTGCGGCGTGGGGGAAGGATAGGGGGATGGCGTGACGGTAGGGGTGGGGGTGTCGCTGGGCGTGGGGGAGGGGCCGGGCGTGAAGGTGGGCGGCGGGGGTTGCTGTACGGCGGGGGCTTCTGGCGCGGGCGGGGCAATGGGGGCGATGCTGCCGGACTTGAAAGCGGCGGACAACTGCGCCGTCAGGTCGAGGTAGGCGCTGCCGTATTCCGCGCTGGGTTCAATCTGGCTGCCTTCGACCCATTCGTTGAAGGAGGTGATGATGAGCATGTCCGGGGCGCTGGCCGCCGCGCCGCTGAAGCTGGCCTGATAGTAGCTGCCGCCGCCGCGGTCGCGGCGAAAGGCGTTGCTGCCGCGAGCGGTGAGGTGCGTGTCGTCAAAGCCGGGCATGGCGGTAGCGACCCAGTATTTGTAGCCGCCGTAGATGCCGGCAGCGGCGCGTGTGTTGCCGCCCCAGGTAGCCGCCGTGCCCGCCGGGTTGGCGGACCAGGCGGTGTTGTAGAGATGGAGGCCGTCGAACACGCTGAGGTATTCGGTATTGCCTCCCTCGGCGATCCAGATGCTGTTGTGGTTGGGGTCCGCCTGCCCGCGAATATAGGCCCAATCGTCCACGGAGAAAAGCCAGTTGGCCCAGAAGAAGATGACGGGGCGACCATCGACGCGCAGGTAGGCAGGGTGGTTGGCGTGGGTGGCAAGGAGGGTTTGCAGGGCGCTGATGCGGTCGTTGTGGTTGGCGAAGAGGGGGCCGCCGCTCTCGAAATCAACGGCGGCTTTGAAGCCGCCGCCGGCGGCGATGTCCAGCAGGGTGCGGAAGTTGCTTTCGGTCTGGTTGGGGCTGGGACCATACCAGCTCTGTACGAAGCCGTCGATGCCGGCATTTCGCGCTTCGCTGACGTGGCGTTGGATTGTGCCGGCATTACTTGATGAGTAAGGCTCCACCGGATTGTACGGCGTCTTCCCCGCGCCAAACGAGTCCGGGCTGTACCAGGCATAGTAAAACGCCAGCACCAGCCGCGTCTGCCCCTGTGCCGCGACGGGCTGAGACCCGCGCCCCAGACCCAGCAGGCAGGCGGTGAGCAGCAAGGTCCAACCAAGACGAGGCAGCCACTGTTTTGCCGGCATTACCCGTCTCCTATTGCCCATCCGTACCGGTCACGCGCAGGAAGTGTCGCTTGCCTACCTGCACGATTTGCTCCGGCAGCGGGTGCAAATTCAAGTAGGTGTCGGTCACTTTTTCGCCGTCCAGGCGCACGCCCCCTTGTTTGATCAGGCGGCGGATTTGTCCTTTGCTGGGGATAATGCCGGCATCAAAAATCACATCCACCAGACTCGTCTCCCCCGCAATCGCGTAAGAAGGCATCTCGTCCGGTAGCTCCTTGCGCTGGAACACCTGCACAAAATGCGCTTCCGCCGCCTGCGCCGCCTCCGCCCCATGGAAGAAAGAAACAATCGCCCGCGCCAACTCCATCTTCACGTCCCGCGGATGGCGCGTGCCGCTCTCCCAGGCCGCAACCACCTCCGCCACCTGTGGCGGCTCATACCGCGTCACCAATTTGAAGAACATCGGCATCACGTGGTCCGGCAGGCTCATCACCTTCCCATACATATCCTCCGGCGCGGACTTGATCGGAATGTGATTGCCCGTACTCTTGGACATCTTTAACTCGCCGTCCGTTCCCGGCAAAATGTCCAGAATGACGGCAACCTGTGGCGGCTGCTCATGCGCCGTCTGCAGCTTGCGCCCCGCCGTGACAATGTTAAAAAGCTGATCCGTCCCCCCCACTTGCACGTCCGTCTCCAAAGCAACCGCGTCATACCCCTGCATCAGCGCGTAAAAGAACTCATGCAAGTAAATGGGTTCCCCATTCTCCAGGCGCAGCTTAAAATTCTCCCGCGTCAAGAACTGCTGCACCGTAAAATTGCTCGCTAGATTAATCACATCGCTGAAGGAAAGCTCCGACAACCAGGTATGATTGTATTTGATCGTCGTTTTTGCCCTGTCCAACACCACAAACGCCTGCTCCGCATAAGTAGCAGCGTTTGCCAGCGTCGTTTCCAATTGCAATTGGGGCCGCAGTTTGTCCTTGTCGCTGGGGTCGCCAATCGTGCTGGTGAAGGAACCAATGAGAAACGTAACATCATGCCCCAGGTCCTGAAACTGGCGCAGCTTAAACAGCGGAACGGTGTGTCCCAGGTGCAGATCGGACGTGGTCGGATCGAAGCCGCAGTAGACGCGCAGGGGGCGGTTGGCCGCCGCCGCCGCGTGCAAACGCTGTCGTAATTCCTGCTCCATGCTTCGCCTGGTTTCCTCGTCGCCGTACTCCGTGCCTTGCATAATGATGGCGACTTGCTCCTCAATTGGACGCATATGCTTCACCTCAACCTTGTGTATTTCTGAACAAACGCGGCGGGTATTATACATGATGCTTTCAGGATGGCACAACGGGGGCGGGGTACATTTTCCGCCAGCAATTCCAATTTTGGAATCCCTTGGTAGGGGCGGGATGACCGGGAAATACCTTCGTCTAGCGTAAGATGTTGTCTCCCGGTCATCTCGCCCGAATTTACGGCCTGTGCGGGCGAGATGGCGCGGAGACGAGGCCTCTTGTTTCCTACAGGTCTATTCCGCGCCATCCCGCCCCTACCATAATTGGAATTGCTGATTTTCCGCATTCCCTGTTGTGCAAAACGGAAGTTGTGGTATTATTTTTCCTCGTTGCGAACTGGCTGCCTGCCTGTACCCGGCCAATGAGTTCACTGAAAAAACCGGGTTTTTTGATTGTCCGGCGGAAATTACCAGAGTGGTTCATGTGTAAAAACCCGGTTTTTGGCCTTTTTTCAGTAGAGTCACCATTGAGCATAGATGCCCATACACATTGCGCACACGCTCCGTGGCAGCCGTGAAAGCGGGAAAGAGCAAGCGCATGTGGCGGGCAGGGCAGTCCATCTTCCCACGTTGATTCCCAATTAAGTGTCCAGACAAAACCGGCCTCGCGCGCGCCGTGAGGCGTGATGTGTGGGGCGCGCGCGTTGACAGGATGCCGTCTTGTCCACCGCATGACCAATCGCTGACGAACCACGCCGCTGCGCAGCACCACCAATGAATAATTATAGCGCAATTGACCGGCGGCACTTCCACCAACTGTCAACTGCAAACTGACCACTACCCACTATCAACTGACCACTATCTACAGAGGCGTTCATGACCAAGAAACGTAATTCACCTGAAAACAATCGCCTGGATCCCCGCGAGTTGCGCGACAGACGCCGCCGCCAGCGGGACGCTGAAGAGCGCCGTCAGGTGCTCCTGGCCGTGGGCGGCATATTGGCCCTCATCGTCGTCGTCGTGCTGATCGGCGTCGTGAATGAGTTCATCGTCAAGCCGGGGCAGCCGGTGGCTACTGTGAATGGAGAGGAGATCTCCACCCGCGAATGGCAAAAGCGCGTGCGCTACCAGCGCGCGCAGTTTATTTCCACCATTGAAGAGTTTTATGACACGACCAACGGCAATGTGGGGTTGGTACAACAGTTGTTGGGGCAGCAGATGCAGTTGCTGTTGGACCCGGAGCAGCTTGGCCTGTTGGTGCTAAACAGCATGGTGGACGAGCGCCTGATTCGAGAAGCGGCCCAGGCACGGGGGATTCAGGTAACGGCGGACGAAGTGCAAAAGGCGATTGAGGAGCAATACAATTATTATGGTGGTGCGCTGCCCACGCCTCTGCCCGCGGCCACGGAAACGGTCATCCCCACGCCCTCCCTGACGCCGATTCCCACGGCGGTGATCACGGAGGTGGTCCCTACGCTGACGCCGTTCCCCACCTTCACGCCCGGCCCCACGCAAACGCCCGCGCCCACGGCTACGCCCGTGTCACAGGAGTCGTTTGACCAGGAATATGGCGCGGCCATACGGCGTCTGAAGCGTTTGGGGGGCAGCGAGGCGATTTTCCGCGAGGTTGTGGAGGCGCAGCTTTATCGTGACAAGCTGACGGAAGCGCTGGCGGAAGATGCCAACCTGCCCACGGAGGAGTTGCAGGCGAGTATTTATGTGATTACTGCCGGCACAAAATCAGAAGCGGACCAGGTACTCAGCGACATTCAGGCTGATAACTACCTGGACGTGTGGAACCAGATTCGCAGCACCCCACCCAATCCTGACAGCGCCTCCACCGCGCAGGCGCGCGAGTTGCTCTGGTCCAATAGCGACCGCATCACCACCTCGCTTGGCAATAACGTCGCCATCGCCGCCCTGGCCCTGGACGTGGGTGTGCCCAGCAACGTGATCACGCAAACCGTGACCACGGGCGAAGGCGATACAGCCACAACAACGGACTCCTTCCATATTATTATGGTCAGCGGCCGGGAAATGCGCCCCCTCACGGAAAGCGCGCTGAACACGGCCCGGCAGCAGAATCTGTCCACCTGGTTAGACAGCCAGCGCGTTACCACGGAAACGCTCGAACGTTGGCGTGCGCGCGTACCCAAGCAGCCCGCGCTGGATCCGAAGTATCTGGCGCAACCAACCCCAATCCCGCAAACGCCGCTGCCGCCGACGCTGGAAGTCGCCACGCCCGCTCCCGCCGCCACCGAAGCTCCCTGATCCCCTTCTTAGAGAGACTGGAGCAGTTTCCAAAACTGCTCCAGTCTGAAAAATCCTGAACGGATGCAGCCTTAACGCGCCCCGTGCAGATACTCTTCCGGGCGCACGGAAATGACGCGGCTGGCGCTGTCCGACCCCATGCTGATGCCGTAAACCGTCTGCGCCGCCTGCACCGTGCCGCGATTATGCGTGATGACGATGAACTGCGTCCTGGCGCTCAACTCGCGCAGAGCGGACACAAAGCGGTTCACATTTGCCTCGTCCAGCATTGCGTCCACTTCATCCAGCACGCAAAATGGGGTGGGCGCGACCTTCAACAGCGCGAAAATCAGGGCCACGGCGGTTAGTGACCGCTCTCCCCCGGACAACAACCCCAACCCCTGTTCACGACGACTGGGGAGCCGCGCCACAATGTCCACGCCACTGACGGTGAGATCATCGGGATCGGTGAGGACTAGCGAGGCGGAGCCGCCACCAAATAGCTGCTTAAACATGTGCCCAAAGATGGCGTCCACCTGCCGCACGGTTTCACCAAAGGCGGCGGACGTCAGTTCATCCAATTCGGCCACGATCTGGCGCAACTGTTGCTCCGTTTTCGTCAGGTCGTCCACCTGCTGCGTGAGAAAGTCATACCGCTGCTGCGTTTCCTCGTATTCGGCGGGAGCATCGGGATTGATGGCCCCGATGCGGCGGAGTTGCCCACGATACTTTTGGATTTCTTCTTCCAGGTCGGGCGGTAGTTCCTCGACCACGGGCAGGTACTCGACGATCTCTGACAGCGGCAGTGGCGATTGACTCACCTCATCCTCGTCATAAGGTAGCACCACCAGTCCCAGGTCGCTCTTAATGCGATCTTTCAACCCCTCAACGTGATTCTCGTGCTGGCTGAGGGCTATTTGCGTTTGCGTGTGGCGCGTTTCCTGCTCGTGCGCGAGTTTCTGCAAACTTGCGTATTCCCGCTCCAATTGGCGCAGTGCTTCCTGCCCGCCGCGCAGCTTCTGCTGCACCGGCGTGAGCAGCCCGTTCAACCGGGCCAGGTCCGCCTGCTGCGTGTCCAGTTCTGTCGCCACCTCTCGCAGATCAAGCTGCGCCAGTTCCTGCTGCCAGCTATCGCGGCGGCTCTCCTGGCGGCGCAGCAAATCCTGCGCCTGCTGCAAGGCCGCCCGGCGACTGTCTACCACCGCCTGTCTCCCGGCCATAATCGTGCGTAGGGCTTCCATCTTCTGCTGCCAGTTTTGCTGTTCCTGTTTCAGTTCAGCGATGGGCAGAGCCGTCAGATGCGCTTGCGCCGCGTCCGCTTCTTGCGCCAGCCGTGTTACCTCCGCTTCCTGGTTTATCACGGCTTGCTGCATTTCGTCTATGCGCGTGTGCAGCCGTTCCTGGTCACGGGCGGCGTTTTCCCGCTGCCGCTGCAAAAAGCGAAGCTGCTGCCGCGCCCGCTCCAGACTGCTTTGCATCTTGGTGAGGCGTTGGTTGAGCGCCTGCCGTTCCCGTTCAAACTGCCGTTCCGTCCTTTCCAGAGCGTCTGCGACTGCTTGCTGTTCCTGCGTGGCCTGATCCTGTTTGTCGGCCTGCACTGCCAGCCGTGCCGTTTCCGCGCGCTGCGCGTCCAGGTCGGCCACCGCCGCGCGCCACGCCGCTTCCTGCGCCAACACGGAACGGCGCGGGTCTTTGGGGGCCTGCTCCACCAACCCACCGGCATGGACGACCAGGCCATCTAGCGACGCGGCAAGGCAGCCGGGGGGCAGCTCGCGCCCCACCGCGTAGGCGGTAGCGGCATCTTGCACCAGCAGCAGCCGCCCCAGCAGCAGTTGACTGACGCCGGCCAGGTGAGGGGGGCAGGCAACGAGTTCACCGGCCCAACCCAGCACGCCCACCTGTTGCGGACGCGGTGGTGAGGGCGAGGCCAGCACATCCGGCTGCGCCACGACGGAGAGCGGTTGGTCCTGTTTTTCCAGCAGCGCCCACAGGCTGGCCGCGTCCGCAACAATCAGGGTGGAGAGGCGCGCCTGTAGGGCCGCTTCGAGGGCGATCTGGTAGGGCGCGGGAATGGTGAGAACGCCGGCCAGCCGCCCGATGAGGGTGGCTTTGTTGTTGATGCGTACCTCTTTTTGGCGCATTTGCGCCAGTAACTCGGTGCGCGCCTCCAGGCGGGCCAGTTCCTTTTGCTGGGCGTTGATTGTCTGCGCCAACTGCTGATTGGCGCGCCGCATCTCTTTCAGCGTTTGTGTGAGTCCGCGGCGTTCGCGTTGTTTTTCTTGCGAGGATTGCTGTAATTCCGCCGCCTGCGACTGCACCTGCGCTACCTGCGCCTCGCGGCGCTGGATGTCCGCCGCCGCCGCTTCCAGTTGCGCGTCGTCTATCGTTTCGCTTGGTTTTTCCCGGCTGCGTTCCCGCAACTGGGTTAGCTGCCCCTTGAGTTGGGCCAGCGTGTCCTGTCCGGCGCGGTGGGCGGCGTTAGCCTGATCGTTTGCCTTTTGCCAGCGCCGAATCTCTGTTTGCCGCGCCTGAAAGGAGCTGTTGAACTGGCTCATTTGCGTCTGCTGGGCGGCAAGCTGCGCCTGCGCCGTTTCCAGTTCAGCGAGGGCAACGGCCAGTTCCGCCTCGGCGTGGGTCAGGCGCTCTTGGGTAATGGGGATTTCGGCGGCGATGTCGTTTAGTTGGCGTTGGATGGCGCTATGCCGTTCCTGCAAAATGGCCGACTGCCGTCGCGTTTTTTCCAATCGGTCGCGGGTGGCGTCTCGCTGGCCCTGGATGTCTTGCTCTTGCCGTTGCCACCCGGCGATCTGTTGCTTTTCGTTGTCCAGCCGATCCTGGTGCTGTTGCAACTTATGGCGGCCATCGCGCCAGGTGGATTCGGCGTCGCGCGCTTCCTGGCGGCGACGGCGCATTTCCAGGCGGGCATGCTGCCAGCGGTAGCCGTATTGTTGTCGCAGCAGGTGGTGCAGGTCGGCGGCGACCTGTTCGTAGTTTTGGGCGCGGTTGGCTTGCCGCTTGAGGGAGCCGAGGCGGGGGCGGATTTCGGAGAGGATGTCGTAGACACGTTCCAGGTTGTGTTGTGTTTCCTGGAGGCGACGGAGGGTTTCGGCGCGGCGACTTTTGTAGTGGTTGATGCCGGCAGCTTCTTCAAACAAAGCGCGTCGTTCTTCCGCCCGCAGGGAGAGGGCGCGGTCGATCAACCCCTGGCCGATGATCGTGTAGTTGCGCTCCGCCAGGCCACTGGTCGCCAACAGGTCGGCCACGTCGCGCAGCCGCACTTTTTGCCCGTTGATCAGGTAGTCGTTTTCGCCGGAACGGTAGGCGCGGCGGCCAATTTCTACTTCGGTGTAGTCGATGGGCAGCCAGGCGTCGTCGTTGTCGAGGGTGAGGATGGCCTGGGCCATGCCGGCACGAGCGCGACTCTGGCTGCCGGCAAAAATCATATCCGTCGTCTTCTTCCCCCGCAGCGCGCTGTAGCTTTGTTCCCCCAGCACCCAACGCAGCGCGTCGGCCACGTTGCTCTTGCCGCTGCCATTGGGGCCGACGATGGCCGTGATCCCCTCGTCAAAAACAAACTCCTGCTTGCTGGCGAATGTCTTGTAACCTTGAAGTTGTAATCGTTTCAGTCGCATTGAGGAAAGAGTCACAGATTGCGCAGATTGCGCGGATTGATTTTCTGGAAAAGTATAGTCATCACCAGACGCGGCACAGGAACCCTTTGAGGTAGGCGGATTCGGGGAAGGTGAGGGCAATCGGGTGGTCGGGAGCCTGGCCGAGCGGGTAGAGAATTTGCGCGGTGCGTCCGGCATCCACCGCCGCGCCAAACAGCACCTTTTGGAACAGGTCCGCGCTCACCAGCCCGGAACAGGAGAACGTTGCCAGCAGGCCGCCGGGCGTGAGCAGCCGCAGCGCCAGCCAGTTCAGGTCTTTGTAGCCACGGCAGGCGCGTTCCACGTCGCGCTGTGTGTGCGCGAATTTGGGTGGGTCCAGGATGATCACGTCAAACTGCTCGCCGGTGTCGCGGTAGTGGCGCAGCACCTGGAAAGCGTCGCCAGCGATGTATTCATCGTCGGGGCGTTGGGGGGCGGTGAGTTGGACGTTGGCTTCCGCCAGCCGCAGCACATCCACGGAACTGTCCAGGTTGGTGATGGCGCGCGCGCCGGCAGCGGCGGCGTAGACAGCGAAGCCGCCTGTGTAGCTGAAGACGTTGAGGAGGCGTTTGCCGGCAACGAAGCGGGGCTGGCAGACGAGGGCGCGGTTGTCTCGCTGGTCCAGGTAGAGGCCGGTCTTGTGGCCGTGGCGCAGGTCTACCTGGAAGGGGTGACCGTTTTCGTGGACGGTGAGCAGGTCCGGGGGCGGTTGGCCCCAGAGGAGGCCACTAACCGGGGACAGCCCTTCTTTCTTACGAATGGAGAGGTCGGAGCGTTCGAGAATGCCGGCAGGTCCCACCCGCGCCGCCAACAAATCCACCAACATCTGCTTCCACCGCTCAATCCCCGCCGTCTGGCTTTGCAACACCAGAAAATCGCCATACTGGTCCACGATCAGACCGGGCAGATCATCCGATTCGGCGTTGACGAGGCGCAGCGCGTTGGTTTGCGGGGCGAGTTGTAGCGCAGTTCTGCCGGCAATGGCGCGCGCCAACCGCCGTTCCCAAAATGCCTCATCAATCGATTCCTCCAGGTCCCAACTAAGGACGCGCGCTTGAATTTGTGAATGCGGATTGTAGTAGGCGCAGGCCAGCCAGGTATCGTCCGCCGCCACGATATGCACCAGGTCGCCGGCGTTTGCCTGCCCTTCCAATCGCTGCACCGCGCCGGAGAAAATCCAGGGATGGCGCTGCCGCAGCGGTCGGTCACGGTCTTTCTTGAGATAGAGAATTGCGGAAATGTTGGTCATGAATACTCACTTTCGGAGCAGATTTTGCTAGATAAATTGAATTGTGGCGCTCGTGCGCTCAACATGCCATTCACAAAGCGCTTGCTTAAGGCAACTTGCCAACTGTATCAGAAACCGCCCGGTTGCCCAATGGTGTTAGCGAGTCGGCAGCCATGCTCCATGCGGATTGATGATGTTTCCCTTTTCCCGTTGATCGTTTTCCCGTTGGCAAAACTGTCCGAATAGAACGATAGCTGCCTTGTCAATGTTGTACAGGCGTACCTTGACACTCATGACGCACCGTGTTATATTACGGCTTAACGCGGCGCGTTATCTGGCGTTAGCGCGGGTGGGAACTAGAGGGTGGCCGGAGCCTGATGAAGATGCGATGCAGCCAGGGCAGCGTGCCTGACATATTGATGAACAGTAACTACTAACGCTCTCTGGAGATTGGACCAAATTCACGCGCTCAATGGCCATTTTCACCAGAGAAAATTGGTTCAATCTGGCCTGGCAGTTACGATGAACAACCTTCAGCGGAGGCATGAGAGATGTCCGAATCTGTGAACTTGATTGAGGAACAGTTGGCCCTGGATGAGGGCAGTTCCGTGCTGGAAATGGCGCGCAAGGTGCTGCTGGCCAGCATTGGCGCTGTTGTCCTGGCGCAGGAAGAGATGGACACATTCGTGGGCAAACTGGTAGAGCGCGGAGAGATCGCCGAAAAAGATGGACGCAAGTTGCTAAACGAGTTGCGTGAGCGGCGTAAGTCCGCGCCGGAGTCGCCACGGGTGGAATCCGAGGGACGTATGGATGCGATGCTGAAACGCATGAATATCCCTACGAAGACGGATATTGAAACATTGAGCCAGAAAATTCATCACCTGACGGAAAAGGTCGAGGGTTTGCTGGTGGCCGCCGAGGACCGACCCTGACCCGCTGGGAAAGGTGATGAGGCGTGGTGGCGTAGGGGTGATCAGATGCTAGATTCTCCCTTGCGCCAGCAGACGGAATGCGCCCCAATCTGTTATCTTGGCCTGGGCAGCAATCTGGGCCAGCGTGAAGTACATCTGCGCCAGGCCATTAAACTACTGCGTGCGTTTATGGTTGTGAGCGCGATTTCTCCCGTTTACGAAACGCCTCCCTGGGGCGTGGTCGATCAGCCTGATTTTCTCAACATTTGCGTGGCGGGCAGTACCCATCTGCCGCCGCTGCCGTTGCTGTCGGCGCTCAAAAGGATTGAAAACGAGATGGGGCGACGGGCTACCTATCGCTGGGGACCGCGCCTGATAGACATTGACCTGCTCTTTTATGGTGATCTGATCTTGGAAACTGAGCGGCTTACCATTCCACATCCTCATCTGGCGGCGCGCGCCTTTGTGCTGGCGCCGCTGGCGGATATTGCTCCCGGATATTTGCACCCACAAACGAAGAATAGCGTCGCCGAAATGTTGGCGGAAGTTGACCAGACCGGGCTGCGGCGTCTGGCCGCGCCTCTGTTTGCCGAGGATGCCCATGTCTAAGGTCGCGCCCGTTCGCCATCCGTCGCTTGCCCGATTTGCGTGGGGCAGTCGCACCTACGTTATGGGTATCCTTAACGTTACGCCGGACAGTTTTTCTGGTGATGGGCTACTGGCGGAGCATGGCCATGTTACGGCGGCGGCGGTGGCCCAGGCGCGGCAGTTCGTGGCGGATGGCGCGGATATCGTGGACATCGGCGGCGAGAGTACGCGCCCGGGCAGCACGCCGGTGAGTGCGGCGGAGGAGATGGCCCGGATTCTGCCGGTGATTGGCGCGGTGCGGGCGGCGCTGGACGTGACGATTTCCGTGGACACCTATCGCGCGGAGGTGGCGGAAGCGGCGCTGGCGGCGGGAGCGGACTGGGTGAACGATGTGTGGGGGCTGCGCATGGACCCACGCATGGCGGAGGTGGTGGCGGCGGCGGGCTGCCCGGTGGTGATTATGCACAACCGCGGCAAGCCAAAGGATGTGGCCCAGGAAACACGGCTGGGGGGGCGGTATGTGGGGGTGGCCTATGACGATTTGCTGGCGGACGTGACGCGGGAGTTGGAAGCGGGCATTGCCGTGGCTCTGGAAGCCGGTATCCTCCCCCACCACATCATCATTGATCCGGGGATTGGTTTTGGCAAGACGGTTGCGCAAAATGCGCGGTTGATCCATGAATTGGGGCGCATTAAGGCGCTGGGCTATCCGGTTTTGTTGGGACCTTCGCGCAAGTCGTTTATTGGTTACACGCTGGACCTGCCGCCGGCGGAGCGTATGGAGGGCACGGCGGCAACGGTTGCCATTGGCATTGACCGCGGCGCGGATATTGTGCGTGTCCATGACGTGCGGGCGATGGTCCGTGTGGCGCGCATGACGGACCGCATTGTACGAGGTGTGGGGTATGAGGTATGAGGTATGAGTGAGGTCATTGCCGCTTGCCTGATACTCAGTGTCTACTATTTGAGGAGTTAACGATGATTAATTTTCAGCTTGATGAAGAGCAATCCATGCTGACGACGGCTATTCGGCGTTTTGCGCAGGAGCGGGTGCGGAAGGTGTTCCGTGATGCGGATGAGGATGGTGAAATGCCGGCAGACGTAATCGCGGCGGGGTGGGAGTTGGGCGTGCTGCCGACGAGTATTCCCGAGGCGTATGGGGGTTTTGGTGACCATTCCATGGTCACGTCCGTGTTGGCGACCGAGGCTTTTGCCTGGGGCGACCTGGCGGCGGCATTGGCGATTATGACGCCGGGATTGGTGGCCGTACCGGTGATGTTGGAGGGGAGCGAGGCGCAGAAGGAGGCGTATTTGCCCCAGTTTTGCGAAGAGATTATGCCGCCAATGACGGCGGCGCTGACGGAGCCGCGGATGCAGTATGATCCGCGACACCTGGAGACGACGGCGACGCGGGAAGGCGACGAGTACGTGCTGAACGGGGTGAAGTGCATGGTTCCGCGGGCGACGGCGGCGTCGTTGATCCTGGTTTATGCGCGGGAGGGGGAAGGCAATCAGGCGTTCCTGGTTCCGGCGGATGCGCCGGGGTTGGTGATTGGGGAGCGGGAGAAATTGATGGGGGTGAAGGCGCTGCCGACTTATGGGGTGACGCTGACGGATGTGCGCGTGCCGGCATCTTCTCGACTGGGAGAGGCGCGCGGCATCAATTTTGACCGCATCCTCAACTACAGCCGCGTCACCCTGGGTGCGGCAGCCGTCGGGCTGGCCCGTGCCGCCTACGAATACGCCGTCGAATACGCCAAGACGCGGCAGCAGTTCGGCGAACCCATTGCTCACCGCCAGTCCATCGCCTTCATGCTGGCGGAAATGGCGATTGACATTGACGCCGCCCGCCTCATGGTCTGGGAGACCGCCTGGAAAATGGACAAAGGGGAAGACGTGACGCGAGACGTGAGCGTGATGAAGTATTACACCGATAACATGGTGCTGCGCGTGGCGGACCAGGCGCTGCAAACGCTGGGCGGCTATGGCTACATCCGCGAGTATCCCGTGGAACTGTGGCTGCGCAATGCCCGCGGTTTTGCCACGTTCGATGGCATGGCGATTGCCTGAGGCCTTCTCAGCCATCCATTCAGGAGAAGCAAAAAATGATTAGTTTTGAGATTCCCAGCCGAATTACCAACGAAGTGCAGCTTGTGAAAATGGTGGCCGAGCAGGTGATGCGCCCGAAGTCGCGCTACTATGATGAACATGAGCATGAGCGCCCGGTGGAATACATCAACATGATGTGGCAGTTCCTGCGCGACCAGAATAAGAAGCGCATGGAAAAGATGATGAGCGCCAATGGGCAGACCAATGGCAGCAAGCCGAAGGAAGCGTTTGACTTTTCGGTGCTGCGGTTGGTCGTGATTATTGAGATGCTCAGTTGGGGGGATGCCGGCATGTACCTCTGCACCCCCGATCCCCTCTTGGGCGGCGCCGCCGTGGAAGCCGTGGGCACAACCGACCAGAAAATCCGTTTCCTGCAGCGGTTTGGCGAAGGCGACCCCAAATGGGGGGCCATGGCCATGACGGAACCAGGCGCAGGTTCCGACACCAGCGGCATCCGCACGCGCGCCCTGCTGGACAAAGAGAAGAACGAATGGGTGTTGAACGGAGAGAAAATCTTCTGCACCAGCGGCGGATTGGCCCTGGAGGAGTCCAACGGCTTCGTTGTCGTCTGGGCCACGGTTGATCCGAAGTCGGGTCGTGCCGGCATGAAACCATTCGTTGTGGAAGCGGGAACACCCGGCGTTGCCGTCGTCAAGCACGAACACAAAATGGGTATCCGCGTCAGCGACACCGTTTCCATCGTCTTCCAGGATGCGCGCATCCCCTTTGACAACATCCTCGGCAGCCCAGACGTGCAGCGCGAAGGCACGATCAAGGGGTTCAAGGGGGCCATGAAAACGTTTGACGCCAGCCGCCCGGCGGTGGCCGCCAGCGCCATGGGCGTGGCCCGCGCCGCTATGGAGTTCACGCGGGAGAAGTTGGCCGAAGAAGGCATCGTCCTGGACTACACCAAGCCGTTGCACCAGATGACGGCCGTGGAGCGCGATCTGTTGGAGATGGAAGCGCGGCAGCGGGCCGGCTGGCTGCTGACCGTGCGCGCGGCCACGATGATGGGATACGGCGAGAGCAATCGCCTGGAAGCGAGCATGTGCAAGGCGCGCGCGGGCGAGACGGCTACCTGGATCACGCAGAAAGCGGTGGAGTTGCTGGGGCCGTTGGGGTATTCGCGCCAGTGGTTGGCGGAAAAATGGATGCGTGACGCGAAGATCAACGACATCTACGAAGGCACGAAGCAGATTAACCTGCTGATTGTGGCCCGCAGCATCCTCGGCTACACGCGCAAAGAACTGAAGTAGTGACTATACAGGTCATCTGCCCAGATTGGACCAATTTGCTCTGGTTGAATCTTATTGATGTCTACAAAATTGGTCCAATCTGGCTTAGCCGTTACTATTTTCTTATCTCCTGGAGTGCCCATGGATTTGTTTGCCCTGAATGACAAGGTAGCCATCGTGACCGGGGCGTCGCGTGGGATTGGCGAGGCGATTGCTTGGGCGTATGCGCGGGCCGGGGCGCGGTTGGTGATCAGCAGTCGCAAAGCGGAGAATATCGATCCGGTGGCGGCGGCGATTAACGAGACTTTTCCGGGGCGGGCGGTGGCGATGGCCGCGCACGCGGGGGAGGCGGCGGAGGCGCAGGCGTTGGTGGCGCAGGCGGTGGCGTCGTTTGGGCGGCTAGATGTGGTTGTGAATAATGCCGGCACAAACCCCCACTTTGGCCCTATTCTCACCGCCGCTGAATCCCACTGGGACAAAATCCTGCAAGTCAACGTCAAAGGCCCTTTCCTCCTCTGCCAGGCGGCCATTCAGCAGATGCAGCAGCAGGGAGGTGGGGGCAAGATCATTAACGTGGCGTCGATTGCCGGCATTCGGCCCGGCGCGATGATGGGCGTCTACAGCGTGAGCAAAGCCGCCCTCATCATGCTCACCAAAGTCCTTGCCAGCGAAGTCGGCTCCGACAATATCCAGGTCAACGCCATTGCTCCCGGCTTTATTAAAACCAAATTTAGTGCCGCCTTGTGGCAAAATCCGGCCATCGCCAATGCCCTGATCTCCGAGACCCCCGCCGGACGCATGGCCGAACCGGAGGAACTTGCCGGCATCGCCGTCTACCTTGCTTCCGCCGCGTCTAATTTCACCACGGGGGCTGTCTTTACCATCGATGGAGGATATACTATATAGAGGTTTTCTATCACGCATCGTGGCAAAGGAAATGGTAACTACTAACATTCTCTGGAGATTGGACCAGTCGCAACAGAGAAAATGGGTCCAATCGGGCCTAGTAGTTACAAGAAATGAACAATGAATGGGTGAATCTGTGAATTCATGAATGGCTAACCGGGGCGTCCGTCGCAAATGCCATGAAATATGCAACAATTCCCCGATTATGATTGTTCTCCTCCACCTTATCCATCACACGACTCATGTCCAGAGCGTATACACGCCAACTACGCGGAGAAACGATCGAGACGATCATGTTGATCAGCCCGATTCTTGTGACGCTGCTGGCGTTGGGGAGCCTGCTTGTGGCCCTGAGGTCTGCTAACAGGCTGGAATCCTATCTTTACTTGCTGATGCCGCCGGTGGCGGTCTATGTAGCCCAGGTGGTGCGGCGGTTAAATCGGAAGGGGGAAGAAGAACGTGCCGGCATTGTCTTCCTCAGCGTCCACCTGTTTTTGCTCACCTACGTCTTTTACAACCTCGGCTCCCCCAGTGGCGCGCTGCCTTACGCCTACGGAATCCTCATCATCGTCAGCGGCACGATCCTGTCTCCCCGGGCCGCTTTCTACACATGGCTCTGGTCCGTCGTCCTCATGCTTGGCAGCCTCGCCCTGCGCGAGGACCTCACCTGGTCCGCCGTTTTCGACGTCACCGCGGCCTCCGTCGTCAATCTTTTTCTGGCGGGTCTTAATTACCTCTCCAGCTTTGATTGGGAAATCGCGCTGCGTTCCGTCAGTGACCTGCACCAAAAAGTACAGCGGCGGCGCGATGAACTCTGGAACACGCAGCAGGAACTCCGCCACGCCAATGCCCGTCTCCAGGCCCTAAACACACTCTTGGAGACCAGCGTGGCGATAAACCAGCGGGTTACGTCTATTCTGGAACTGGACCAACTGCTGCAGGAAGTGGCCTCGCTCATCGAAGGACAGTTTGCCTACAGCCGTGTGACCATTCTGCTGCCCACGGCGGCAATCGAAGGATTGATCCCGCATCACCACGGCGGCGCGCTGTCGCTGACTTTGCCCGATGGCGCGGTGCTGTATGCTACGGAGGCGGACGCGGTCGGACAGGCGGTTATCAGGCGTCAGCCTGTGCGCGTGGATGATCTGGCGTTGACCCGCGAGCGGAATCATGTCCTTTTGCGCCCTGGTGCGCGTTCGGAATTGGCGCTGCCCCTGTTCAGCGGAGACGACTTGATGGGGGTGGTAGATATTCAGAGCGAGCGCAGTGGCATGTTCAACGCGGATTCCGTTTTCGTGCTGCGTTCGCTGGCGGACCAACTGACGATCGCGATTCAAAATGCGCGTCTTTACAATCAAGTTTCCCGTTTCAATCAACAGTTGGAGCAGGAAGTCCGGCGGCGCACGGAGGATTTGCAGCAGGCGTATGACAAGTTGGAGCGACTGGATCGCACCAAGTCTGATTTTATTCGCGTGGTTTCGCATGAACTGCGCACGCCGCTGACGGTGCTGCAGGGATACAGTGGCATGTTGATGCAGGAAAGGATGACGGCGGAGAATGAGTATTTGGGGCAGTTGGTTGCCGGCATTGACTCCGGAGCCAGACGCCTGCATGAAGTGGTCAACACGATGCTGGACATGGTCAAAATCGACAGTCGCGCTCTGGAATTGTATCCGGAGCCGGTGTTGGTGCAGATGTTGATCAGCAGCCTGGCCGGTGGTTTTCGCCGTACACTGGCCGAACGACATTTGACATTGCAGATAGAGGGTGTGCAGGAAATGCCGGCAATTGAGGCCGACCCCGATGCCCTCTCCAAAGCCTTCTACCACCTGATCATCAACGCCATCAAATACACCCCCGATGGTGGCTCCATTCGCATCACCGGCGCCTGCCCCCCACTATCCGCCGACGCGGCGGATAGCCACCTGGAAATCGTCGTCAGCGACACAGGGATCGGCATCGATCCCGAGTTTCACGAACTAATCTTCACCAAATTCTACCAGACCGGAAAAGTGGCCCTTCATTCCAGCGGCAAGACGAAGTTTAAGGGTGGTGGCCCCGGCCTCGGTCTGGCCATCGCCCGCGGCATCGTCGAAGCGCACCAGGGCAAAGTCTGGGTTGAAAGCCCCTGTCACGACGAAACAACTTGCCCCGGCAGCCACTTCCACGTGTTGCTGCCTCTCAGACAAAGCCACGGACATATCATGCGCGGCTCGACCGCATCAGGAGAGTTGAACCAATGACCTATCGTATTGACAAAGTTGGCGTGATTGGTGCCGGCACAATGGGCGGCGGTATCGCCGCTCACCTGGCCAACTTGGGCGTCCCCGTACTCTTGTTGGACATCGTGCCCCCCAACCTCAACGACGCCGAGAAGAATGACCCCAAGGCGCGCAATCGCATTGTGCAAAGCCTTTTTGATCGTATGGCCAAAGCCCGCCCGGCCAACCTGGCTCGCGCCGACCGCGCCGACCTGATAACCCTGGGCAACACCGAAGACGACTTGCACAAACTGGCCGACTGCGACTGGATCGTGGAAGTCATCATCGAAAAGCTAGAGCCAAAGCAAGAGCTGATGACCCGCCTCGAAGCCATTCGCAAACCGGGCAGCATCATCAGCAGCAACACCTCCGGCATCCCCATTCACCTCATCGCCGAAGGGCGCTCCGATGATTTCCGCGCCCACTTCCTGGGAACGCACTTCTTCAATCCCCCCCGCTACCTGAAACTGCTGGAAATCATCCCCACACCCGACACCGACCCCGCCGTACTCGACTTCATGGTCGCCTTTGGCCGCGACGTACTCGGCAAAGGCGTTGTCGTTTGCAAGGACACCCCCAACTTCATCGCCAACCGTTTCATCTCCATCACCGGCTCCTACGCTGCCGAATATGCTCTGGAGCATGGCTACACCATCCCCGAAATCGACGCCATCACCGGCCCCCTCATCGGCCGCCCCAAAACGGCGACCTTCCGCCTTACCGACCTCGTTGGCCTGGACGTGATGACCCACGTCAACAGCAACCTTTACCCCGCCATTCCCGATGACCCCTATCGCGAGGTGCTGCGCGGCGAGCGCAGTGTGGCCCTCAATGAAAGGATGCTGGCGCAAAAATGGCTGGGCAACAAAACGGGCCAGGGCTTCTACAAGCAAGTCCACGTTAACGGCAATCGTGAATTCTGGGCCTTGAACCCGGAGACGCTGGAATATGAGGCTGCCCCCAAAATTCGCTTCGACTCCGTGGGTAAGGTGCGCAAAATGGATGAATTGGGTCCGCGGATGCGCGCCCTCCTCACGGAAACGGACCGCGCCGCGCAATACGTCCGCGACACCACGTACTTCAATCTGGCCTATGCGGCCCACGTGACTCCGGAAATTGCGTACACGATTGTGGACGTAGACAACGCCAACCGCTGGGGTTTTGCGCACGAGGCCGGCCCCTTCGAGATATGGGACATGCTGGGCGTGTCGGAAACCGTGCAGGCCATGGAAGCGGCGGGATTGGAGATCGCCCCCTGGGTGAAGCAAATGCTGGCCGATGGCGGCACGAAGTTTTATGACAACGGCCGCTACTACGATTTTAGCACCGCTTCTTACCAGCCCGTGCCGCGCGATCCCAACGTGATCGTGTTGCCTGAGTTGAAGCAGGCGCACAAAGAAGTGGAACGGAACGACAGCGCCAGCCTCATCGACATGGGTGACGGTGTCCTCTTACTTGAATTCCACGGTCCGAAGATCAACGCGCTGGATGCGGATGCCGTGGCCATGGGACAGGCTGCCTTGCGCCGTTTGGAGACGGACTTCGACGCGCTCGTCATTGGTAACCAGGCCCAGGACTTCTGCGTGGGCGCGGACATTGCCATGCTCGGTTTTGCCGCCGCGCAGGGGTTATGGGACCAGCTCGATCTTGCCCTGAAGACGGGGCAGCAATTGATGATGGACCTGCGCCACGCGCCCAAGCCGGTTGTCACCGCGCCGCATCAGCGGGTACTCGGCGGCGGCGTAGAGATCACCATGCACGGTTGGGCGACGGTGGCCGATCACGAAACCTACATGGGGCTGGTCGAAGTCGGGGTGGGCATCATTCCCGGTTGGGGCGGCTGCAAGGAGACGTTGCGGCGCAAGGTGAATCCCGTTATGCTGACGGCCAATGCAGATGTTTTGCCGGCACTTCAAGACGCCTTCACCCAGATCGCCACCGCCAAAGTAGGAACCAGCGCCTGGGAAAACAAAGAACTCGGCTACCTGCGCCCGGAAGACCAGATTGTTATGAACAGTGACCACCGTCTGATGGCCGCCAAGCGCAAGGCGCTGGCCCTCATCGCCAGCGGCACCCGCCCGCCAGAAATGGAAAAAATATACGCCGCCGGCCGCGATGCCCTCAACGCACTCTACCTCGGCGTGCAATCATTCCTCTGGGGCGGCTACGCCAGCGCGCACGACGCTACCATCAGCCGCAAACTCGCCTACGTTTTGTGTGGCGGCGACATCAGCGCACCGGCCTGGGTCGATCCGTGGTATATTTTGGACCTGGAGCGTGAAGCCGTGCTTTCGCTGGCGGGTGAACCGTTGACGCAAGCGCGCATCATGCACATGTTGCAGACGGGCAAACCGCTGCGAAACTAGTTCTCAGGGCGGGCTGAATGGCCCCGTTCTCACATTTCCACGCTGGAGGATCTCATGCGTAATCGTTGGCTACTTTTCGTTGTATTAGGATTGACCGCTTTCTTTATGATCCCGCGCCCTGCATTGGCCGCCGTGCCAGAGCAAGTTGCACCAACTTCACAAGTGGCGCAATCCGTGGGAGATGATGCGTTGAACGGTGGCGGCTGCGTCGCCGCCTACCAGCAAGCCCTGGCGGCGACGCCCGCCGCGTCCCACAACTCCTTTACGGTTATTGGCGACTCCTGGGGCTTCCTGTACTATGGTCAGTTCAAACAGAACATGATCGACTCCGGTTATGGCAATGCCTATCAATACTATATGCGCGCTATTCCGGGGACGGAAGCCAGTCAATGGGTGAGTGATCAATCCTACTGCCAGCTTCTCTTCCTGTTGGTCAAATTCCTGGTCCGCAATGACACAGGGACGCCCCGCGTGATGATTTCGCTGGGTGGCAACGATCTAGTCAACGATTACGACGTATGGGGCATGGCAATCTATGATCGTATAGAATCCGACCTGCGCACTCTGGTCAATATGCTGATCGCTGAGCGCAGCGACGTGATCATCATTTTCTCCGGCTACGACATTGTGAACATGTATAAGAGCCAATACTGCACGGATTATGCCGTTAATCTGCTTGGTTCTTCCGATCCCGCGGTGGTGAACCCCGGCCTGATTGAACTGGGGAATCGCCAGGCGGCCGTGGCCGCGGATTATCCGAACGTCTACTACGCCAACTCCTTTGGCGCGCTGCAAGGTACACCGGGTAATCCGAACGTCAATGAGTACAGTCCCCTGCCCTACTTCGTCGATTATCCGGGGTGGGAGCAAGACTGTATTCATATGAATTTGTCTGGTTATGACATATTCACACAGGCTTTGGTTGATTGGATGGCGGGCCACGGCGTGATCTCGCCCGCCGCCGCGCCCAAGGCTTTCTACTTGCGATAGATCATCTTCCCGGAAGCTGTTTTGATGCCAGATGGCCTGAGATTGAGCTTCCGGGAAGGTTTCCCACTTTCCCGGAAGCTGTCTTGATGCCAGATGGCCTGAGATTGAGCTTCTGGGAAGGTTTCACATAACTACGACAGATGTGGCGCGCTGGAAGTAAGCGAAGGTGTGCCGCGCCTGTCAGATGAAGGAGATGACTATGACACGAGAAGCAGTCATTGTTGCTGCCTCGCGGACGGCTGTGGGACGGTCGAAAAAGGGCACAACCCGTAACTGGCGCTCAGATGAAATGGCTGCCGCCGTTATCCGCGAAGTAATGAATCAGGCGGAAGGGTTGGACCCACGGGAAATTGATGACGTGATTATGGGTTGCGCCATGCCGGAAGGGGCGCAAGGGTTGAATTTTGCGCGCACCATTGCCTTGCGGGCGGGTCTGCCGGTGGATATTCCAGGCATGACGGTGAATCGGTTTTGCTCGAGCGGTTTGCAAACGATTGCGCTGGCGGCGGAGCGCATTATCGCCGATGGCGCGGACTGCATTATCGCCGGTGGCGCGGAGACGATGAGCCTGGTGCCGATGACGGGCTTCCGCGTCAACCCCAACCCGTACATGGTGCAGAATGCGCCGGAAGTGTACATGAATATGGGTCTGACGGCGGAGCAGGTGTCGCAAGAGTTCGAGGTGAGTCGCCAGGCGCAGGACGAGTTTGCGGTGAACAGCCACCGCAAGGCGGCGGCGGCTTATGCCACGGAGCGGTTCAAGGGAGAAATTCTGCCGTTGGAGGTGGAAGAGGTGACCGCAGGCCCGAACGGGCCGGAGCGCAAGACCATTATCTTTGACCGGGACGAGCATCTGCGCCCGGATACGAGTCTGGAAGGGTTGGCAAAGTTGAAGCCTGTGTTTAAGTTGGGGGGGACGGTGACTGCCGGCAATTCCTCTCCTCTCAGTGATGGCGCGGCAGCCGTCATTGTCATGGAGCGACAGAGAGCGGAGTCGCTTGGGCTAAAACCTTTGGCGAAATTCGTGGGCTTCAATGTTGGCGGGGTGCGCCCGGAGATTATGGGCGTGGGACCGATAGCCGCCGTGCCGCGGTTGCTGAAGCGCACGGGTATGAACCTGAGTGATATGGACCTGATCGAGTTGAATGAGGCGTTTGCCGCCCAGGCTGTCGCCGTCATTCGTGAGTTGGGTTTTGATGAAGAAAAGGTCAATGTAAATGGTGGAGCGATTGCGTTGGGTCATCCGTTGGGTTGCACGGGCGCGAAGCTGACGGTGCAGATTATCAATGAGATGAAGCGGCGCGACGCTCAGTTTGGCATGGTGACGATGTGCATTGGTGGTGGTATGGGCGCTGCCGGCATTTTCGAGAACCTCAACTAGCAACAACAGCAGCTTCCTGGAAGCTCGCCGCTTCCAGGAAGCTCAATAGCATCAGCTTCCTGGAAGCTATGGGTCAGGCGTGGCTGTCGCGTTCACGGGGGCGACGAGGTAGGCGCGCAGCGGCTGCGTCGTCACGACGCCGTTTTGCCAGTTGGCCGTCCAACTCCAATCACCCTGGCTGCTGACATAGCCGCAGCCGGGCACATACAGATGGGACAGGCCTGCCAGGCCGTGGCTGGACGTTTCCGTGTCGAATGTGCCGCTGGCGTAGTATGAACCGGTGAAGGAGAATTGATTGTTGCTGATGGTGACGGAAGGTTCCGTGACAACGTAGGTGCCGGCACACTCCTGCACGGTGAAGTAAGTGGCAAAGTCATTGACGTTCTGGCTGTTGCTGCTGACGGTGAAGTCGTGGCCGTAGTTTGTTGCCAGCCAGTAGCCGGGTTGGGGGCCTGTGGGGATCGGGGTTGGCGTGGGGGCGGGTTTGAAGATTGCCGGCAAATTCGCCTTGATGGGTCCGGGTGTTGGTGGTGGTGCGAGGGTGCAGGATGGGAATGTATAAGACCCCACGTACGTGCCCCAGCGCCCGTTGCTGCTACCTGTGTTCTTGCTGTACTGACCCAGATACCAGAAGGTCAGGCCGTCGGGAGCAATCGTCATGCCCGTGTAGTCGCCCCAGCGGTAGGGCGCGCCGTCAAAGGCGGTGTAGCTGATTTCGCCGGCTTTCATTTCGATGTCCGGCTTCAGGTATCCCGCCGGGTCGGAGCTTTTGCGCCCGGTGACCCAGGTCGCGGGATACATGCTGCTGCTGGATTTGGTGAAGCCGATAGCCATGTCGTCGCAGTGGTTGACGGCCAGGTTGGGGAAGGTGCGGTAGATGCTGTCTGTGGCATAGATGCCGGCATTCGCCACCGCCCCACTACTCAATTGAATCTGCGCCCAGCGGATGCAATTCACCGTGCCGCCGCCAGGATTGCAGGCAATCGTGCTGGTCGTCCAACCATACCCGTTGCGATACTCGAAATCCAGCGGTCGCCAATCATTGCCCGTGATGCTGCCCCCGCCGGATTGCGGCCAGTTCAACGGGAATCCCGCCGTCACGCCCGTGACGGCGTTCATATCAATCGTATTCACCGTGACCAGCGCAGGAGTAGGATTGGCGAACGGGTTGCTCCAGGAGAGCAGTCTGTGCTGGCTACCATTATTGTCGTCCGGCAGCGTCAGGAAGTAGTGCGGACCGCTGTTCGGCCAGGTTCCCTGCGCGTAGCCGTGTAAGTTGACGGGGAAGGGGGTGAAGGCATCGCCAACGGAGCGTTCCACGAGACTGGCAGGTTGCCCGGCATACATTTGCGCCTTATTCATGGCCCAAACGCGGCTCTCCACATAGGAGATGAGGGCGGGCGCGCCGGTGGTGAACAGATTGCCGCCCATGTAGATGGCGTCTCGGCCAATGCCGGCATGTGGGAAATCCATCCACACCCCGCCCGCGTCCGAACCATCCATGGCGAAGGCGTACAGATTCCAACCGCCCGTCGGATCATTCGTCGCAGAAACCCCCACGCAATAAAATGAACCATCACTGACCGCTCCCGTGAACGGATTGGCGCGCACGCGGTCAATGGCAATGAAGAAACGGCCCGCCGCCTCGTCATACAACACATTCGGATCAAACAGGCTGGAGCGCACCGTAGCCGTGTCATCATCACTGTTGCAGCCAGGGACACTGCTGAAAAGGCTGGCAAAGGTCCGCGGCGAAGACAGCGCCACTCCGGACGTGTCGTAAATCTGGAAGGCCACATTCACCACGGCCACCACGTGGTTAGGCCCTACCGCCAGCTCCGGGTCGGGGGGAACCGTTCCGCCGCTGCCGCCGCAACATTGCGTGTAGTCCAAAGCGTCGAAATGCGGCCCAGGCGTCAGCGCCGTGGGGGCAAAGGCTTCCGGTTGCTGCACCCGCGGATCAGGCGGCAAAGCCAGCGCCGCTGCTTGCAGCGCCTGAATTTGCGCCTCGCTCAGCGGGTTATCCACACCCTCCAGGTCCACGCCGCCGCTGATCCAGCGATCATAGAGCGTGTTGGGATCGGGTGCGTTGGTGGGTATATCCGCCAGGCGAATGGGCACCGGGTTCACGGGCGGGTGGATAACGGCGATGGACAAATCTGCGTTGGCGTCCCCGCCGCTCCCCCCGTTCAATCCCAGAGCCAGCCGCACCGCTTGCTCATGGGCGACCGATTCCGGCTTCGGGTGGGCGCGACTTACCAACACGGCCACGCCTGCCACCAACAAAACAACGATTATGCTGATACGAGTGATATGCTTGAAAAACACGCTTCATCTCCATTTACGTTTCTGTGAGGAAAGGGAATATGGCTGCTCTTGCGCCCTATTATACTGGACAAGGCAGCCACGCACATAAGCCCATGTTAAAACGTAACAGCTAAGCCAGATTGGATCCATTTTTTCCGGTGAAAATAGTCAAGGAGCGCGTGAAATTGGTCCAATCTCCAGAGAGCGTGAGTAGTTGCGTCAAAACATTATTCCTTCACTTCCATTACTCATGTACCCACCGGCCTGCCTTCTCCCTCCGTCCTTTTCCTTTCGCCTTTACTTTCTTCTCATTATTACGTAAACTTCTGGCATGGATAAAATTGATTTTCGTTCCGACACCGTAACCTGGCCCACGCCGGAAATGCGCCGGGCAATGGCCGAGGCGCCCGTTGGGGACGACGTTTATGGCGAAGACCCCACCGTCAACCACCTGGAGGCGATGGCCGCCGAACGAGTGGGCAAAGAGGCGGCGCTGTTTGTTGCCAGCGGCACGATGGGCAACCTCATCGCCATTCTGACGCACGCGGGGCGCGGCGACGAGGCCATCTTGGGCCAGGACGCGCACATCAACTGCTGGGAGGCGGGTGGCATGGCCGCGTTAGGCGGCGTTATCCCGTACGCGCTGCCTACGGATGAATGGGGCCGCATGGACCTGGCGCAGGTAGAGGCGGCGATCCGTCCCGACGACCCGCACTGCCCGCGCACGCGCCTGATCCTGGTGGAGAACAGCTACGGGGCGCGGAATGGCGCGCCTGTGCCATTGGATTATCTGGCGGGTATCGGGGCGATTGCCCGGCGGCATGGGTTGGCGACCCATATGGATGGGGCGCGTCTGTTCAACGCGGCGGTGGCGTTGGGCGTGCCGGCATCTACTGTCACTCGATCCATTGATTCCGTCAGTTTTTGCCTTAGCAAAGGATTGTGCGCGCCCGTCGGCTCGCTGCTCTGCGGTTCGGCGGCATTCATCCGCCAGGCGCGGCGCGTGCGCAAGGTGTTGGGTGGGGGGATGAGGCAGGCGGGGGTGTTGGCAAGTGCCGGCATCATCGCCCTCACGTACATGGTAGACCGCCTCGCCCTTGACCACCAAAACGCCGCCGCCCTCGCCCGTGGCCTGGCCCAGATTCCCGGAATCCGCCTCAACCCGGCGCAAGTCCGCACCAACATCGTCTTTTTTGACCTCGCTCCCGACGCACCCCTCACCGCGCCTCAGATTGCCGAGCGTTTATGCCGGCAAAACATCTGGATTGGCGCCGAAAGCGAACGCAGCTTCCGTGTCGTCACCCACTACTGGATTGGCCCCCGCGAAATCGAACTGTTGCTATCCGCGCTGGAAGAAATCATGACGGAGAGCCGGTGAGCGAATGGCAACCGGCGCGGGCCTCAGCAATTCGTGTAAACTCGTGAAATTCGCGTCAGATATTCAACAATAAGGGTACTATTCACGTCTCCGAGAGATTGGACCAATTTTGTAGACATCAATAAGATTCAACCAGAGCAAATTGGTCCAATCTGGGCAGATGACCTGTATAGTCACCAATATGGAACGGAAATTGAATAAGACAACGAAGTTGTTTCCTGACCGTTCCTTCAAACTGACAATGCAATTCCATACTTTATTTCAGTGTCAGTCCTGAGCGAAGGGCCAGGATGACAAGCCGCCCCAATCGCAAAAATCAAGGGACCGAGCAAATAAGAGGCGAGCGAGCGCAGACAAAGGCAATTCGTAACTGCTAAGCCAGATTGGACCAATTTTCTCCGGTGAATAGGCTAATTGAGCGCCGGAAATTGGTCCAATCTCCAGGGAGCGTTAGTCGTTACGGCAATTCGTGAAATTCGTGTCAGATCTTCAACAATAGGCGAAGGGTCAGGATGAACACCGATCTAATTGGCAAACAGGTTGGACATTACCGTGTTGATGCGCTACTCGGCGACGGCGGCATGGGCACAGTCTATCGCGCCCATGACCTCAACCTGGGCCGCACCGTCGCTATCAAATTCATGCACGCCCAATTCGCCCACCTGCCCGAATTCCGCGCCCGCCTCACCAACGAAGCGCAAACCGTCGCCCGTCTCGACCACCCATCCATTGTCAAAATCTTCGACTTCGGCGAATCCAGCGAAGGCCTCTACATTGCCATGGAGTATGTAGACGGTGGCAGCTTGCGTGCCCACCTGGGACGGTTGCAAAAACGCGGCGTTTTTCTCCCGCTGCAACAAAGCCTGCAAATTGGCGTGCAGATGGCCGACGCGTTGGATTACGCCCATCAGCGTGGCCTCATCCACCGCGACGTGAAACCGGGCAACATCATCCTCAAGAAGCTGGACCGTCCCCCGGAAGAAGGCGACGGCCCCTTCCGCGCCGTCCTTACCGACTTTGGCCTCGTTAAAGTGCTAGAAGGCGAGCGGCTCACGCTCACCGGCACGACGCTGGGCACGCCCGTATACATGTCCCCGGAGCAGTGCGAAGGGACGGAAGCGGTTGATGGGCGCACCGACCTGTACGCGCTGGGCGTGGTACTGTATGAAATGCTCACGAACGCCACGCCGTTCCGCTTCAAGAATCTCACGGAAGCGGTGACGACGCATCTCAAGGGTGTCATGCCTCGTTCGGCGCGTGAACTGCGCCCAGACATTCCCGCCGTGCTGGATGCGGTGCTGATGAAGGCGCTGGCGAAAGAACCGGGTGACCGTTTCGCGTCTGGCGCGGAGATGGCCGCCGCCCTGCGCAGTGCCCGTCTCTCCCTGGATGCTACCGCCACTCGCGTTGTCGCCAGCGATCAACCGGTGGTGACGCCACTGCCATCGCAACCTCCCGCCGGCTATGTCCTGCTGATTGCCGCTCCCGGTCAGCCGGACAGCCGCCTGGCCCTCACCCGCCCCGTGATCAGCCTGGGGCGCAGCGCGGATAATGACGTGGTTCTGCCGGCAGAAGGCGTCTCCCGTTATCATGCCCGTCTTCAGGCCAGGGCAGACGGTTGGAGCATCATTGACCTCGGCGGCGTCAATGGCACGCGCCTGGGCGGACAGCGCCTGCCCGCCAACCAATCCACCCCGCTTACGCCTGACGAACCGCTGCGTATCGGCCCCTATACCCTCACCCTGGTTGCTCCCGCGCCCGCCGAACCGGTCCCCCCCGCCGAGACCCCCACCGGATTGCGTGTTGTGCCTGTCTCCGAGCAGCCCACGCAGCTTCCTATCCAGGAAAACGTACTGGCGATTTACCTGGCCCAGGATCGCGTCCCCGTGGAGCCGGGCAAACCGACGCGGCTGCGCGTGGAAGTGGTCAATCGCGGCGAGTTCGCGGACCGTGTGAACGTGCGCGTGGAAGGCATCACGCCCGGTTGGATGAGCGTGCCGTCGGAATTCATCACCGTTCCGCCCAATGGCAGCGCCCAGATTCCCATTGACGTGAAGATTCCGCGCCAGCCGGATACACCCGTGGGGCGGCAGCGATTCTTCTTGCGCCTGGTTTCGCAGCAGCACCCGCGCGTGACCGCCTCCGCCAGTGGGTCCCTCCTCATTGGCGCCTACACGGCATTTGAAGCCCGCCTGGAAAACGCGGAACTCCAACTGCCGGCCACGGCTCAGGTTTTTGTGCGCAACGGCGGCAATGTGGCCGCCGATTTCAGTATTGTTGGTCGTGGCGAGCGGGTGCAGTTTCGTGGCGAGACGGGGCATCTGCCGTTGGGGCCGGGCGAGGAAGCCATCGTATCGCTTGGCCTGCAGGCGCGTGCCTCTAGTTTGTTTGGGGGTACGGAGACATTGCCCTTTGAGATTGAAGTGGCCACGCGCCATGGGGCGCGACAGGCTTTGGCAGGGCAGGCTGTTGCTTCCTCCATGATTCCGCCTGTCTTGGGGTATGCGGCTGTGGTGGTGGTTACGTTTGCTTGCGTTTTTGGCTTGCTCTTCCTGCTGTTTGGCGACCGCTTGCGCGGCGAGGCGACGCCGACGATGGGGGCAGGCGCCCTGCCGACCATCACGGTGACGAGTTTGGCGACGCCCGGCCTGGGAGAAGCGGATGTGGCCGGGACGTCTACGTCGGTGGCTGTGACGGCGGAGACGGCAACCGCCGCGGCGGCGACGGCGGCGACGCAGGGGGATGAGGATGGGGATGGTTTGAGTGGCACGCAGGAGGCGATTGCCGGCACGGACCCGCAAAATCCAGACACCGACGATGACGGACTCCTCGATGGGGAAGAAGTGCTGATTTATGGTACGGACCCCAAGAACGCGGATACTGATGGCGACCTGCTGAAAGACGGGGAGGAAGTGCAGCGATACAAGACGAACCCGCGCAGCGCCGATACCGATGGCGATGGCGTGCGCGATGCGGTGGAGATTGACCAGGGGACCGATCCGCTGGCAACGCCCACGGCCACGCCTGTTTTGACCACGGCCACGGCTACGGCTACGGGCGCGCCCACGGCGTCGGCGACAGTAGCGGCCACGGCCACGCCTTCCCCGACGGCCACGGCCACGAATACGCCCGGTCCCACGGCAACGCCGACGGCTTCGGCGACGGCTTCTCCCTCACCAACGAATACGCTGCCGCCCACGCCCACGAGTACTTCCGCGCCGACGGCTACCTTCACGCCACTTCCGCCCACGGCCACGGCGACCACGGTCCCCACGGTCACGGCTACGCCTATTCCCACGCCAGAACTGGCTTGCGTGGCGACACCGCCGGCGCTGGATGAGCCATTTGCTGCTGTCGATTGGGGCGGTGCGCCGCTGTTTACGTATGTAGACCAGGCGGAACCGGCGCGGTTGGTGGAGGTGTATTTCGTACGGGATGACGCGAATCTCTACCTGGCGGGGGTGATTCACGACGACACCGGCGATAACACGGATTCGCTGCGCGTGTATGTGGATACGACGGGGAATGGGGGCGACCCGGACAGCACGGACCGCTTTTTCCAGGTGACGCGGGATGGCACGCTCACGATCCGCGCGGGGTTGGGGGATAATGCCGATGGGGATGAGTGGGATACGGATTATTCGAGCAGCAATTGGGAGGCGACGGTGGGCGCGGCGGGCGCGGGGACGTGGTTGGTGCGGATGCGGATTGATGTGGTGGGGGAAATGCCGGCACTCACGCCCCAATTCCGCCTTATGATGCAAACCCTGTTCACCAACGAGGCTCTTGTCAGTTGGCCTGCCGGCGGCGATACCGTGGATGCCGGCACCTGGCAGCCCGTGAACAACGTCACCTGCCCTTGAGCCACGAGTTGAGTGACGCGAGATTGCCAGCGTGACGCTTTCTTCTATTCATTGTGGACGTGGACGTTTAGTGCCGGCATTTCCACCAGTTGGAAGGTCGTGGAGGCAATAGCGACACGCCCCTCCGTCTGCTCAACCCTGTCCATAATCCGCGTGAACAGCTCATTTCTCGTGCTGCGGCGGTGGGCATAGTCAACGACGTAGCGCAGCGTGTACGCCAGCCAGTTATCCGTGACCTCCAGGGTGACGGCGGGATCCATGCTGGTGTTGAGGATGTGGTACTTTCTCACCAGACTGGGCCAGGTCTCCTTCGCGCTCTTCGTGTAGTCGTCCGTCACGGCGTGCGCCGCATCGTACAGAATCTTCACCGCCAGGGCGCGATCACTGCCATGTTTCACTTTGATGACGATCTCATCCCACAGGAATGGGAAATCGCCAGAGTAGTTGAAGACGGGTTCCTTGAACACAAAGCTGTTGGCGATACGAACAATACGCCCGGAGTATTGATCGGCGGCGACCCACTCGCCCACTTCCATAAGGGTCGTGCGGATAACGCCAATATCTATGACGTCACCTTTTATGCCCCCCAACTGCACCCGGTCGCCGGGTTTATAGAAGTTGCTGAAGGATAAAGCGATCCAACCGGCCACGCTGACTATCACTTCTTGCAGCGCAAAAGCAATGCCGGCTCCGGCGATGCCAAAGGCGGCGGAAAGATTGCTCAACCTTTCGTTAAAAATGCCTAGGATGAGTAGGAAAACGGCGATATAGCCGGCGAAGGAAAGCACTTTGCGCGCACGATAACGCGCATCAAGGGTCCTGATGTGGTTGGTTAGATACCATTGCAAAAAGCGGACGACCAGCGTGATGATGGAAATGCCGGCAAAAATGTAAACAACTTTGCTTAGAACCGGATCGAGTAGCAGATTCCTGAACCCTTCCATAATTCCACTCAGCAATTGTTGCGCAATCGCTCGAAAACGGCTTCACGCGCTTCGGCGACAGCTACAAATCAGTTTTCCGTGATGCCGGTTGTCCGCGGACAGGGCTTCTATTGGCGGCGCGGAAACCAGGGGAAGAAAGCGTTTGTCCGCGCCACGTATTCGCGGTAGCCGGGTTTTGTCTCCCGCAGACTTTGCTCCAGCAGGGTCACGCCGGAAACGCGCATCAGCAGCGTCGTCATCAGCGCCGGGCTGAAGATCGTCCAAAAGCCCCCGGCCCCCACCGCAATCAGGTAATACCCCCACCAGCACATCGCGTCGCCGAAGTAGTTGGGATGGCGCGTGTATCGCCACAGTCCACCGTCAAATAACTGGCCCTTGTTGGCCGGGTTGGCCTTGAAGCGAGCCAACTGCCAGTCGCCCACGGCCTCGAAGAAAAGGCCAATCGCCCATACCACCGCGCCCAGATAGGCCCAAATGCCCAATCCGGCGCGGGTGGACAACTGCGCTGCCAGGAGGGGGACGGAGATGATCCAGAGCAGGAAGCCTTGCAGCAAGAAGACACTGTAATAGCTGCGCCACCAATAGCCAGGACCGGCCTTTGCCCGAAAATTCTGGTAGCGATAATCTTCCGGCTTGCCCCAGTTGCGGCGGAAGATGTACACGGACAGGCGCAGCCCCCACAGCGTGACCAGAATGGTGACCAACAGTTGGCGCGGCGCGTATCCATCAGCGAGGGCGAAGTAGACGGCGTTGGCAAGGACGAAGCCCATGCCCCAAAAGATGTCCACGATGCCGGCATTCTTCAACCTGACGCTCACCAACCAGACGAGCGTCATGTAGAGCAAGATAACCCCACCCGCCGTGGCAAAAATCGTCAGGAATTCATTCATGGCACGGTCTGCTCCTCTTCCTGTAGTTCGTCCAAAACCGCCAGCATGTCGGCACTGTCCGGGATGTCGCTCATGGACTTGCCGTAATGGACGAAGCGGGCAATGCCTTGCTTGTCGATGATGACTTGTGCCGGCATTCTCCCCAACTTGAACAAACGAATCTCCTGCCCATACAACTTCAACACCTGAGAACGCGGGTCCGGCACACCCACAAACGGCAGGTCATTTTCCTTCCAATAGCCACGAAAAGCCTCGGCATTGTCCGGGCCAAGAACAACAACCTCCGCGTCTCGTTCGCGGAACGCCTCATACTCCTGGCGCAACTGCGCCATGTGCGCGCGGCAGAATGGTCATATAAAGCCGCGATTAAAGACCAGAAAAACATGCTTACGCCCGCGAAAATCAGAAAGCCGCACCGTTTCCCCATACATATCAGGCAGGGCAAAATCCGGGGCGGCCGCATTAATGACAACTTTGCTCATCTTGTCACTCCAGGTAGGGTAGTTGGGTTCGGTGTTGGGCAACATTGACAATGACACGAAGGACGGAGTGGCATCATCAATCCGCAAGAGCGAGAAAAACCACGTCATCCGCTCTCAATTGAATTGTAGCGTATCAGACTCGTTTCGCAATCCTATCCGCTCGGTTTTTGTCAAAAACTGGTTTCTTCCTACAAACTGTGCTATTCTTATGCGCTTGTGTCTCCACCCCCAAACAAGGGCAGGACCACAAAACTTTCCGCTCCTGAGCCAATCTCAGGGGCTAAACTCCCAAGAGTTCATCCACGGAAAGGAGGTACTTCATCGTGCGCGACTACGAACTCACCATCATTATTCAACCTGACCTGGACGAAGAAGGGCGCAAAGCCCTCATTGCCCAGGTCACCAACTGGATCACGGGCGGCGACGAAAATGCGCCGCAGCCGGCTATTAATGAGTGGGGGCAGCGGCAACTGGCCTACGCCATCAACAAGATTAAGTCTGGCTATTATGTGTTGTTTGATGCCGGCATCAATCCCGCGCAAATTCAGGGTCTGGAGCGCAATCTGTTCTACAACGACGACATCCTGCGTTACTTGATTGTGCGCGCCGACGAGGCCACCGGCAACTACGACTACAAGCAGTTTAACGCCCTGCGCGATTACGTCACCGAATATGGGCAGATCATCCCCCGTCGCCGCAACCGCGTCTCCGCCAAACAGCAGCGCAACCTGGCGCAAGCCATCAAACGCGCCCGCCACCTGGCGTTGCTGCCGTTTGTCGTAGACTGACGCCCGTTCTCCGCGCCGCACTTCAGCGGCGATCGGTCTGGAAACAAGAAGCCCCGCCGCCATTTTTGCCTGGTGACGGGGCTTTTCGTTTGTCACTGTTACATCTCGCGCTAACGATGACGCCGGTAGCAAAATCGAGTAAACTGGTGCGCGAGTCACCTTCCTGGCAGCTCACGGCTTCCTGAAGGTTCGGCATTTTCAACTTCCCAAACCCCGCGGCCGCCCCCAAACATCCCGCGGCCGTGCCACGGCTGTCCGCGCTACATGCCACACCCGAATGCCGGCAGCCGCCTAGCGTATATGGAGGCATCATGGACTTTCATTTAACCGCGGAGCAGCGCCAATTCCGCGACGCTGTTCACACCTTCGTCGCCCGCGAACTCAAACCAATGGCCCGGCACACCGACGAATCCGCCGAATTTAACTGGACCGCCGTGAAAAAAATGGGGCCACTGGGGTTGCTTGGCCTGGAAGTTCCCGAAGAGTACGGTGGAGCCGCCGTGGACGCCATCAGCGCCGCCATCGCCATCGAAGAACTGGGCTGGGGCTGCGGCTCCACCGCGCTCGCCGTGTCCGCGCACAACGGGCTGGCCCTGGGGCCAATCGTCCGCTACGGAACCCCCGCGCAAAAGCAGAAATGGTTGCCCCCCCTGGCTACGGGGCAGGGACGCCTTGCCAGCCTGGCCCTCACCGAACCTGGCGCCGGCTCCGACCTTCAAGGCGGCGTGCGCACCATGGCCGTGGAAGAAGGGGACTCCTGGATCATTGACGGCAGCAAAATGTGGATGACCAACGCTTCCCTTGCCGACATCGCCGTCGTCCTTTGCCGCACCGACCGCGCCGGCGGCAGCCGCAGCCTCAGCCACATCATCGTGCCCCTGGACACCCCCGGCGTCACCATCGGCCCCGCCGAGAAAAAAATGGGATTGAAAGGCTCCCCCACGCACGCTGTCACCTTGGCAGAAGTGCGCGTGCCCCGCGAGAATCTGTTGGGCGAATATGGGCGGGGCTTGCAGCAAACGCTGGCGACGCTGGACAGTGGGCGCGTGGGCATTGGCGCATTGGCCGTTGGTCTGGCGCAGGCGGCGTACGAAGAGGCGATCAAATACGCGCAGGAGCGGCACACCTTTGGTCAGCCGATTGCCCATCATCAGGCTGTGCAGTGGATGCTGGCGGACGCGGCCACGGAAATCCAGGCGGCCCGCCTCATGGTCTACTGGGCGGCGGCTATCAAGCAAAGCGGGCAGCGGTATACAAAAGAGGCGGCCATGGCCAAGCTGTTTGCCACCGAGGTGAGCGAGCGCGTTTGCCGTAACGCCATCCAGATTCACGGCGGCTACGGCTACAGCAGCGAGTTCCCCGTGGAGCGCATCTACCGCGACACGCGCCTGATGACGATTGGCGAAGGAACGAGCGAAATTCAACGGCTGGTGATTGCCCGCCATATCCTCAATCTGGGCTGAGGGACGGAAAGATAACGGATGTCAGAAAAACCTATCGTACCTAAAGCGGGTGTCGTGCCTTATCGCCGTGACGCGGCAGGCGGAGTGGAATTGTTGCTGATCACGGCGCGCCAGGTTCCCGGCTCCTGGATATTCCCCGTGGGCACGGTCGATCCAGGCGAGACATTGGCGCAGACCGCCGCCCGTGAATGCGTGGAGGAGAGCGGCTGCGTCGTTTCCGTGACGGACGAGTTGGGTTTCGTTGACCTGGACAAGGGGCACGCCATTCACCGCCTTACCTTTTTTGCTGCCGCCGTGATTGGTGAAACGGCGGAACGGGAATCGGATCGGGCGCGGCGGTGGGTTCCGCTGACGGAAGCGGTGGATGAGGTGGCGGATGTTTTTCAGCCGGTAGCGCGCGCGGCGCGGACCTACCTGGAGGCGCTGCCATACACGCTGCTGCGCACGCCGGAAGAACGATTTGCCGACTTGCCCGGATGGCCGTATGCGCCTCGTTACGTCACTGTCAACGGTGCGCGTGTGCATTACGTGGACGAAGGAGTGGGGGAGCCGATTGTTTGTCTGCACGGGGAACCTTCCTGGTCTTACCTGTACCGCAAGATGATCCCCATTCTGGCGCGGGATCACCGCGTGCTGGTTCCCGACTTCCTGGGTTTTGGCCGGTCGGATAAATTCCTGGAACGGGAAGCGTACACTTTCCAGATGCACCGGGACACGCTGGCGGCCTGGCTGGATCGGTTGGGGCTGGATCAGGTGACGCTGGTGGTACAGGATTGGGGTGGTTTAATTGGACTGCGGTTGGTGGGGGAAATGCCGGCACGTTTTTCCCGCCTCGTGATTATGAACACAGGACTGCCCACAGGAGATATGCCGGCAACGGACGCCTTCGAAAAGTGGCGCGACTTTGCCGCCCGCCTGGGCAACCTGCCCATCAAGCGCGTCATCCGCATGGGGCTTTCCCACCCGGAAAACGTCTCCGCCGCCGAACTCAACGCCTACGAAGCCCCATTCCCCACCGCTGCCTACAAAGCCGGCGCGTCCGTCTGGCCCCTGCTCGTGCCTATGCGCCGCGACGACCCCGGCGCGGCGGAGATGCGCCAGGCGCGCACCGTCCTCTCCGATTGGCGCAAACCCGCGCTCGTCATGTTTTCCGATGGCGACCCCATCACGCGCGGCGGTAGTCGCCTCTTTCGCAAACTGATCCCCGCGGCCAAAGAGCAGCCGGAAATCGTGATCACCGACGCGGGGCATTTTCTTCAGGAGGAGAAAGGGGAAACAATCGCCCGGCACATTTTGGACTTTATGGCGCAATCCGCTGCCGGATGATCGGGGACACCGGAACAAAGGCAACAAAAAAGCGCTCCGATTGGAGCGCTTTTTTTGATTGCGGGGGTAGGATTCGAACCTACGACCTCCGGGTTATGAGCCCGACGAGCTGCCTCTGCTCTACCCCGCGACGACCGACAATTTATAACTATATCACAATATCGCTGGATGTCAACTGCGTTTTGAGTGGGGCGTGGCGCTTTTTTTGATAACCCCAAAGCCCATTGCCTCTCACAGAAACACGGGGAACACAAGTTGGTTCCGCCCGAGTCGAGGGCGTCGCCTCGGCGCTGCGCGCCTGGCGACGCCAGAAAAACCTCGTAAAATTCCCCGCGCGGGGCGCGCAGCGCCCTGGCGCGGAACAGTATTCGCCCCACAAAAATGAGGGTGTCAACAAAAACCCCGCGCACCCTTGGGAGTGCGCGGTACTTTTTTCGATGACCCGCAAGCCGAACGCCACGCACCCGATGCGCGGACCACTATTTACCGTTATCGGTGATTTATTGTAAAATAGGGGGCATGACCCAATCCCGTTTTGACGGACGTGCGCGGCAGCGCCCCACCTGGTTAAGGATTCTTGGCGCGAATCTGTCTATCCTCGTCTTTTTGGCAATCGGGATTGTCATCATGTTCGCCGTCTATTTGCGTTTTAGCCCCACGCCGGGGGACGCGGAGGTGGTGGCGCAGTTGGTCAGCTCAGGGGATCCGCTGAATGCGCCGTTGCAGAAAGTGGTGGCGGCGCGCCCCGTGACGCAACGGGTGGTGCAGAGCCAGGCTCCGGCACGAATTGGCCTGATTGCGGGGCACACGGGGAATGATTCCGGGGCGGTGTGTGACGATGGCCTGACGGAGGCGCAGGTCAATCTGACTATTGCTCAGGGGGTGGCGAAACGATTGGCGGATGCCGGCATTCGCGCCGACATCTTCCTCGAATTTGACCCACGCCTGCAAGATTTTGCCGGCACAGCCCTCGTCTCCATCCACGCCGACTCCTGCGACTACTTCAACGACGAAGCCACCGGCTTCAAAATCGCCGGCTCCGGCTATACCGACTCCAGCCAGCTTTCCATCTGCGTCGAACACGCCTACCGGGAAGCCACCGACCTTCCCTTCCACGCCAACACTATCACCCCGCACATGACCGACTATCACGCCTTCCGCGAGATCGCCCCCGGAACGGAAGCCATCATCATCGAAGTCGGCTTCATGAACCGGGACCGCGACCTGCTCACCAACCAGGCGGCCCGCCCCATCACCGGCGTGACCAACGGTATCTTGTGCTTCCTGCGGGAGAATGGCTCATGACGGGCGAACAAACATGGTTACAACAAGCCAGAGCGGCCATCAAGCGCGGAGATCAGGATGAGGCCCGCCGCCTGTTGGAACGGGCCGTGCGCATCTCGCCTAACGATTACCGCGCCTGGCTGTGGCTGGCCGGTGTGACGCCATCCGCCCAGGCCAGCGCCGCCTATCTGGAACGCGCCGCCGCCCTCAATCCGCAAGACACCACCGTACAAAAGGCGCGGCAGTGGGCGGCGCGGCGTCTGGCGGCGGAAACGGCTGCTCCCCCGCCGCCGCCTGTGTCCACACAGACCGCGCCTACCCGCCGCGGCTACGGTTTGACGGCGATTCTCGTTATCCTCTTCTGCCTGTTGGGGATCGGTCTCGGTTTGGTGGCCTGGCGCTGGTTGCAACCCACGGTCGTGCCCGGCGCGGTCGCCGCCGCGGATGTGGCACACCCGTCCGTCGTCGCCACCGTGCCGGCACAGGTGGACACGCTGCCGCCGGAGGAGACGGATAGCGGCGGGGAGACAGACGTGATGGAGATCGCGGATGCGACGGCTATCCCGACGGTAGAGGATGGGATGGTAGAGGCGCCCACGACGGCGGTGGATGTCCGTGAACAGGAAGCGCAGGGAGGGGCGGGAATGCCGGCAAAATCCATCAACCCCGCCACCAACACGCGCCCCACCTGGACCCCCACGCCCATCCCCAGCCCCACACCCACGCCCACACCCGTGCCCACAGCCACCCCCATCCCACCCACACCCGTGCCCGTCACCTCCGTGGGCGGCATTCCCGTCAGCTCTGGCGAAACGTGGGTAGACGTGAACCTGACCACGCAGACATTGGTCGCCTACCGGGGTACGGAACCCGTTTTCACGACGTTCATTTCCTCGGGAACCTGGTCGCATCCCACCGTAACGGGGCAGTTCCGCATCTATCTACGCTACGAAGCCCAGGACATGAACGGCTACCTGTTGGGATATGACTACTATTTGCCAAACGTCCCCTACGTGATGTACTTCTACGAGGACTATGCGCTTCACGGCACATATTGGCACAACAACTTCGGCACGCCCATGAGCCACGGCTGCGTCAATCTGGCGACGGGCGACGCCCAATGGCTGTATAACTTCACGTCCATTGGCACGTTGGTCAGCGTTCATTATTGATCGGCGCTGATGGAGCCGCCGCAACTGTAGGACAATCGGCCACAACTGTCCGAAATGGACATCAACGCGAATGGTCCCACGGCGGCAATGGACATAACCAATCTCGTTAACCCGATGGCGACATCGGGTTTCTTTATGAATCAGGAGGCTGTACGGATGCCTTTGCATATTGTCGTTGGCACGCAATGGGGAGACGAAGGGAAAGGACGCATCACGGATATGTTGGCGGCGCGGGCGGATGTGGTTGCCCGTTACAGCGGCGGCGACAACGCCGGTCATACGGTGACGATTGGCGCGGATGTGTTCAAACTGCACCTGGTTCCGTCAGGGATTGTGCATGAGGAGGTGGTCTGCCTCATCGGTAATGGCGTCGTTATCAATCCGGCCGTGTTGCTGCGTGAACTGGATGGGCTGGCGGCGCGGGGCGT